>NZ_CP065218.1:697698-1046547 GCF_015767675.1 Vibrio navarrensis
TTTGCATTGATTTTATTCAGCCGAAGTTAACGCTTTAACGCCACGCCTGCGCATAACGCATGCCCTGCCGACAACGTAATATTTTGTCAACATTTCCCTGTGCTTAGATACACCTTTTTCCTCGGTTTACCTTGGCAAAATTGATACAAATCAAATTTGCTTGTCACGGGGTTTCCCTCGTGGCGACTAAACCAATCCAGTCGCAATGACGTAATAGTCAATAAAGATGGGGCTGACTTGCCTTTACCATCACTGGTTTGTTTCATTTTTTGAGGAAAAAAGATGTTAGATACCCTCATGTTGTCGCGGATCCAATTCGCCGCCAATATCAGTTTCCACATATTGTTCCCCACCATCACCATCGCTTTGGGCTGGATGTTGGTGTTTTTCAAATGGCGCTATGTGCGAACGCAGGCCCAGCAGTGGCTCGATCTCTACTATTTCTGGGTCAAGGTATTCGCCTTAACCTTTGCTTTGGGGGTGGTGTCGGGCATCACCATGAGTTTCCAGTTTGGCACCAACTGGCCGGGTTTTATGGAACGCGTCGGTAACGTCGCCGGCCCTTTGCTCGGCTATGAAGTGATGACCGCCTTTTTTATGGAAGCAACTTTCCTTGGCGTGATGCTGTTTGGCCGCGGCCGTGTGCCGGAGTGGCTGCACACCTTAGCGACCGTTTTGGTGGCGGTGGGAACCACTCTTTCGGCGTTCTGGATTTTGGTGCTCAACAGTTGGATGCACACCCCAACAGGACACGAAGTGATCGACGGTATCGTGCATGTCACCAGTTGGAAAGAGGTGATTTTTAACCCTTCCATGCCGTATCGATTCGCGCATACTCTGCTCGCTTCTGCGCTGACTGCCAGCTTTTTGATCGCCGGGATCAGCGCTTACCAAGTGCTGCGCGATGGCAAAAACCAAGCGGCGAAACTCGGGCTAAAGGTGGCGGTGAGCGTCGCAGCCATCACCATTCCTGTACAGATCTTGGTGGGCGATCTACATGGCCTCAACACCTTGGAGCATCAGCCAGCGAAAATCGCCGCGATGGAAGGGGTGTGGCAGACCGAGCGTGGCGCGCCTTTGCTGCTGTTTGCCGTGCCTAATGAAGAGACGCGCAGCAACGATTGGGCCATCGGCATTCCGCACTTGGCAAGTTTGATTTTAACCCATGAGATGGATGGTGAAATCGTTGGCTTAGATGCCTTCGCACCGGATCACCCTCCGGTCGCGCCGCTGTTTTTTGGCTTTCGCGTGATGGTGGGCGTCGGCGTGCTGATGCTGCTAGTCAGCTGGTTCGGCGCTTGGCATTTTTGGCGCAACAAACCCGTGCCGAAACCGTACATGTATGCTTTGGTGGGAATGACTTTCTCCGGTTGGGTCGCCACTCTTGCAGGCTGGTACGTAACCGAAATTGGCCGTCAACCTTGGCTGGTGAGCGGCGTTTTGCGCACCTCTGAGGCCGTCACGCCTGTGGCAAGCAGCTCGGTCGGCATCTCGCTCGCACTCTATCTGGTTACCTATGTAGTGCTGCTCGTCGCCTACATCCACACCTTGTTCTACCTCGCGCGCAAAGGCATACAAGCCGCGCCGATTTCCTCAACCGCTTCAAAGGCCGAGTTATGATGCAGTATCTTCCAGAAATTTATCTTCTGTTACTTGGATTTACCGTGTTTATGTACGCGGTACTGGATGGCTATGATCTCGGTGTTGGCATCTTGCTGCCGCGCAATGATGTGGGGCAACGCGATCGGATGATCGCCTCAATCGGCCCGTTTTGGGATGCCAATGAAACTTGGCTGGTGCTGGCGGTGGGTATTCTACTGATTGCTTTTCCCACCGCGCACAGCTTGATTTTTACTGAGCTCTACTTACCGACAGCACTGATGCTGATTGCCCTTATCATGCGCGGAGTGGCGTTCGATTTTCGTGCCAAAGCCAAAGCGGATCACAAAGAGCATTGGGATCTCTGCTTCAAGCTCGGCTCGCTGCTCGCCGCGTTAACCCAAGGCTATATGATTGGCCGCTATGTGGTGGGTTTTGATGCTTCGCTGGCCGCCTATGGTTTTGCTGTGCTCAGCGCGTTGTGTGTTGCTGCGGCCTACGTGTACATTGGCGGCGCATGGCTGGTGCTCAAAACCGAGGGCGAATTGCAAGTGCGCGCTGCGCGTTGGTCGCGCAAAGCGGGTTGGCTCGCCGCACTGGGCGTGCTGGCGGTAAGCGTGGTAAACCCATGGGTTAACTCCGCCGTGGCCGAGCGTTGGTTCAGCTTCCCTGAAGTGATTTTACTTGCGCCGATCCCGCTTATTGTGCTCGCCACCATTTTGGTGGTGGATCGCTATCTAAAGCGGGTGCCGACGGTCAATGACGCAGGCGTGCAATGGCCATTTTTTGGTGTGGCGCTGATTTTCGGCTTGAGTTTCTTAGGGCTCGCCTACAGCTTTTTCCCAGAAATCGTCCCCGGAATGATGACGGCCCAGCAAGCCGCCTCCTCACCCGACACCTTAATGGTGGTGGGTATTGGCGTGGTCATTGTGATGCCGACCATCTTGCTTTACACCTTTTTCGTCTATCGGATCTTTAAAGGCAAAGCAACCGATCTCAGTTACTTGTAATTGAAACTAGCAGCATGTGTTCGCAGGGCTTTGCACATCGTGCGGGCGGTGACATTCACCGCCCGTTTTGTATTGGCGCTAGAGGCACAAATCAAACACAAAGAAGAATGTGGCCTGCTGCAGGACGCAGATTGAACCGATTAAAGCCGCATTAGGTTGCAAAGCTAGTCATTATTTTCGTTAGCACCGCTGCTTGCTGCCTCCTTTCGCAGCCCCACATTCGACAGTTGCACAGGAACAAAGCCAGGTAACGCTTCGACTCGCTTCAGCCACACTTGCACATCAGGGAAATCCGCCAAACTTATGCCGCCTTCTGGCGCTAATTTGATATAACTGTAGAGGGCTAAGTCAGCAATAGTCGGCGCGCTTCCCACCAACCATTGGCGGCCATGTTGGTAGCTCTGGAGCTGTTTTAGCAGCTTATATGCTTCTTGAGTCAGCGGTTCACTGTCTATCGCTCGGTGAAATAAATTCGCCGCGCGCAGTTTGGCGATTGAGCCTGCGAGTCGATGCGCGGCAAGAGAAAGAAACTGTTCAATATGCGCGCGCATTTGCGGTGAATCCGGCAGCCATTGCCACTCTTTATCATAAACGCTGGCGAGATACACCAAGATAGCGTTTGAGTCAGCGATGACCGTTTCACCATCCACCAGTACGGGGATCTGGCCAAAGGGGTTAAGCGCCAAGAATTCGGCTTGTTGATGCTCCCCAGCAGGCAGATCAACGGTAATGAGTTCAAAATCCAATTCGAGCATACTCAATAGCATATGCGCGCGGTGTGCATGCCCTGAAAAGGGGTGCCAATATAGTTTAAGCATCGTTTTCTCCTAACTGATTATTTTTCTATTTAAGAACAACTTGCTAAGAAGAAAAACCCCGCTAACATGGAATGATAATTTCCACTATGTTGATAATGCATGGATACTATCGATGGCATGAGAACAGTGGTAGCCGTCATAGAGACAGGCTCATTCACTGCCGCCGCAGAACGTTTAGGTATTTCTAAATCCCTTACCTCCAAATACGTTAACAATGTCGAAGAGCAGCTCGGAGTCAAACTGTTTCATCGCACGACCCGCAAGCTTTCTGTCAACCAGTCTGGCCACGAATACTACATTCAAGCGCAACATGTTTTGGCCAATCTTGATAAGTTGTACCAGCAGCTCCATGCCAAAAACAGGGAGGTCTCCGGGCCTTTGCGTATAACGGCCTCGCAAGGTTTTGCCGAGGAACTATTAAGTCCGCTTATTCCTGAGTTCCACCTTCGCTATCCAAATATTCAAATTGATATCATCGTTACCAATCAGAAGCTTAACTTAGTTGAGCAAGCGATAGACATCGCGTTTCGTGCCAGTGAACTACCAGACTCCAGTTTGAGATATCGTAAGATAATGTCACTTCAAAGCTCGGTGTATGCCGCACCCGATTTAGCAAAGCGGTATAGACAAGGTATGGCGCTGTCACAACTTCCTTGCCTTATCGATAGCAACCTTCACCCGACAGCGCGTTGGCCTGTGCTCAGCTCTTTGGGCCAAGGGAATAGTTTTACCGTAAACACCGTTTTCAAAAGCAATAGCCCAAGGATGATCCGCCAATTGACGCTTTCAGCGGTCGGGGCAAGTTATCAACCGGATATTATCGTTGCCCCGTATGTAAAAAAGGGCTTATTGCAAAAGCTTGATGTCGGTTTTAAGCCGCTTGAGTATCCGTTAAACGCACTATATGGCGGAGGCAATTACCAGCCTGAACGAGTAAAAGTCTTTTTGGACTTTGTGATTGATAAGCTCGCTACGGCGAATGGAAATGACATAAATACAAAGACTTAACACTGAAGCGTGTATTGTTATAGATAGCAACTTATCAGAGCCTATATATAAGGACATATTTGTAAGCTAGCGGTGCAGCTAGATCTAAATTGCCCCATTGCGTGTTCATTAGCAGCAGTAATTGATTACTAATCCTTATTTTAAAACACCCTCAATAAGATACTAATTGCTTATTGGGGTCACTTAGTTCGAACTTAGCCCAACATCTAAAAAAACCGATTTAAAGATTGTCGTTTTTGTTCAATCTTATCGAGCAGACATTGCTTATTATATGTGGCATCCGAAAGCGAGGCACTTCTTAGATAAAGGTGGAAGGCTTTCCGGTAAATCAAAAAAATTAGGTAAAAAGCGATGTTAGACATTAAACCAATCGAAAATCTAGAAGAAATCAGCCCACTAAAGCAAGCATATTTTGCACAATCAACAGCACCGCTTGATGGTATGTGGCACTTTGGATTTGTACCCATGTCTACCCACTTTGGGTTTTATGAGCAAGAAACCCTAGTTGGATACTGCTGCATCAATGGCGAAGGTTATATGTTGCAGTTCTACTTGAGTAATGATGCTAAAATGGATGCAAAAGAACTTTTCACGCTTATCGCAGAACAAAATAGCTCAGTCATTGGGGCTGTAAATGGCGCATTTGTCAGTACAGCAGAGCCACAGTATCTGTCACTTAGCCTTGATAACGCATCAGCAGTGAAGGTTAATTCTCTGATGTACAAGCAAAAAGAGGCGAGTAAGCAAAGCATTAACCCTGAGTTTGAACTAAAGCGAGCAGAGTCAGAGCAACTGGAGCAGTTTGTTGAGTTTGCAGCCACTACTATTGGCGCACCAGAGCAGTGGCTTACAGGCTACTTTGGTAACCTGATTAATCGTAAAGAGTTATTCGGTTACTGGAGCGAGAATGAACTTATTGCAACGGGCGAGTGCCGTCTGTCTGATGAGTACCAAACGGAATATGCAGACCTTGGCATGATTGTCGCTCAATCACAACGTGGAAAAGGCATTGCTACTCAACTGCTTAAATGGTTAGTTAACTCAGCTAATCAGCGTGGTTTAACGCCTATCTGTTCTACTGAGAGCAGCAATGTAGGTGCACAAAAAGCTATTAAACGTGCGGGTTTATCATCTTCAAACCGCATTGTTCAGGTTGAATTTAACAACAAATAACTTGTTATCCCTCTTGCTGTGGTAAGGGGGATTTTTGTTTACGACGATCTGACTTATAGTACCCTTAATCAATAAACCTAACGGAAATGGTTATGATCCATTGGCTAAAGTCGCCAAACTCACCATGTGTTTCCCAATATGTAGAATGCTATTGGTTGATTGATAAGTGCCCTGATTCAGAGACTTATCAATTCCCAAAGCTCAACCCTGACCCATCGGCACATTTGATTCTTTCACCTCACAATCAAGCCTACTCTTATGACCTGAACCCGAGCATAGCGAAGGGAGAAGGCAGCCATTGGCTTTATCCACATCGGCAGACCTTTGAATTAGATCACTCTAAGCCATTTGTTCATCTTGGTATCAAGTTTCGTGTCGGCGCTCTTTACTGTTTACCCGATTTTTCTGCCAATCCTTTGGCACTAGATGAAGTGGAGTCAGTGGAAGACTCAACATTGTTCAAGCAATTAGGTATGGATGAAAGCAAACTGATTGAACAGGCTCGAACTAATCCACAGCAGTGTGTAGAGCAGTTAGATACGATGCTGTCGCCTTGGTTAGAACAGTGCACCGAAGATCAGCACAGTAAAATCACTCGCAATGTACTTAAACATCTAGACCAGAGTACGATATCTGAACTGGGTGAAAAACTGTATTGTTCACAAAGAACCCTAGAAAGAAGCTTTCAACGCACCACAGGGCTTACCCTTAAACAGTGCCAGTCGATGAATAGATTAGAAGCAATGCTAGAGTATCTCTATCAACGTGAATCGACTGAACTAGATTGGGTTGAAGTTGTCTTCAAATTTGGTTTTAGTGATCAACCTCACTTGATCCGCCACCTTAAAAAACAGCTTGGCTTTACACCTAAAACTTATGAGAAAGAGCGAGGGTTGACGATTGATGTCTATGGTGGCGTTAGTTCAAAATCAAAGTTAGGCTGATGGAACTATTCAATGGGCACTAACACATTACAGAACCTAATCTAAAGTGAAAGTATTGACGTGATGATTCTAGCTCGCTTTTGTCCAAAAACAAGTTAATCCCCAAAGATTTACACTGTAAAAAGGCGTACTGCGCCCTTCTCTATTCAGCCCCTTTGGGTTGGCTTTGCATCACTAAACATCCACCAATCAGGGCAATACCCAGCCAGCCAAGCAGAGAAATGCTCTCACCGACGATCCACACGGCCAGAAGGCTGGCGACCACGGGCTCAAACAGCGTCAGCAAGTTGGCATTGTGCACTTCGACATGGCGCAGCCCGTAGCCAAGCAGCAGGTAACCCGCGCACATAGGAAATAAAGCCATATACAAGGCAATGCTACTGTTGAGTGGGTTTGCGAACAAGTTCTCACCAGTCAGTGCTAGGCTTGGCAACAACAAGAGCGCGCCAAGGGCGAAGATAGCCCCTACCGCCGCTTGTGATTTCACCCCTTGAACGATCATCGCTTTCGCAACCCAAGAGTAAATCGCGTAGGCTAGCCCTGCCACTAAACCAAGCGTGATGCCAAACAGATAATCGCGACCACTTTGCGCATGCATCGGCGTTTTCGCCCCCCCCCCCCCGCCAGTAACGCGATACCCAAAGCGCCAGTTGCAAAGCTCTGCCACCAGCGCCGACAAACTCCTAACCCTTTGCCAAAAAGACGCTCAATAAGCACGGTAAAAAACGGCGCACTGGCAATCGAAACCACCGTTCCCACCGCCACACCAGCCAGTTGCATCGACGTATAAAACGCCAGCGGATAGACGGCTAAAGCAAGCGCACTGCAAAGTAGCGCCGAGCGAAACTGCCACAACTGACGACGTTGATAAGCGATGATCTTGCTGGCGATCAGGGCTTGCAGCAAGCCGCCAACCCCCATGGAAAAAGCACCCGTCGCGAGGGGCGAAACCGCTTGGGTAAAGCTGGCCGCCGTACCGGTGGTGCCCCATAAAATGCAGGCAAGTAATATAGCCGCTGCGCCAGTTTGGTATTGGTTGGTGTCAGCTTTGCTTGTTATCTCGGCCATTTTTGCGCTCGTTTTCAATCGAATCTTGGCGCTATCCTAACCAGAGAAATTGCTTTTGACTTTGCTAAACGGACGCAAAAATTGCTTTGTCAGACGTTTTAGGTAGAAAAAAGCCCACTCGATGGAGTGGGCGAAAGCGTAATCGCATTTTAGGGGGATGTATTACGCCGTAGCTCGAACGCCTTGTTTGGCTTTTTCGCGCATGCCAAGCATGACGGTTAAGCCGAAGGCAACAGCAAAAGAGATCACCATGCCCACCACGTAGTAGCCGATCTTCTCTGGGTTGATTGAGATGACGCCTGGCAAGCCTGCCGCGCCTAGCGCCTGAGCTTTAACGTTAAACAGGGTGATAAAGGCACTGGAAACCGCCGCGCCGATGATCGCAGCAATAAATGGGTAGCGCAGTTTTAAGTTCACACCGAACATTGCTGGCTCAGTGATGCCTAGTAGCGCCGTGATACCCGATGGCAGCGCAATGCCTTTCAGCTTGGTCTCTTTGGTGGTGAAGCCGACGGCCAAAGCCGCTGCACCCTGCGCAACGTTTGACATCGCCGCGATTGGGAAAATAAAGGTGCCACCCGTAGTCGCGATGTCGGCTAAAAGCTGAGTTTCAATCGCGATAAAGCTGTGGTGCATGCCGGTGATCACAAATGGCGCGTAGATAAAGCCAAACAGTGCGCCGCCGATAAAGCCCGCCGAATCGTACAGCCAGTTCAAGCCGTCGCCCAACATAAAGCCAACATCACGAGTGATCGGACCTACCAGCGTGAAAGTAAGGAAACCAGTGATGAAAATTGCCAACATTGGAGTGAGCAAGTTATCGAGAACCGATGGCACCACTTTACGCAGGCCAAGCTCCACTTTCGCCAAGATGAACGCCGACACTAGCACAGGAAGCACCGAGCCTTGATAGCCTACTTTTTGGATTTCCAGACCGAGAATATTCCACGTCGGCACCGTACCAGAAACCGTCGCGCTACCAAAACCCCAGCCATTTAGGAGGTCAGGGTGAACCATCAACATGCCAAGTGCCGCGCCAAGGAATGGGTTGCCACCAAACTTGCGAGAAGCAGAAAATGCCAATAAAACAGGGAGATAAACGAAAGGCGCATTGGCAAAAGTGTTGATCATACTGGCGAGATCAGCAAGGCCCGGATTGGCATCAATCAACGATTGCCCATCAATAAACAGCCCCTTGGCGGTTAGCACGTTAAACAGACCCATCAACAGGCCGCCCGCGACAATCGCCGGAATGATAGGGACAAAAATATCCGACAAACCTTTGACCGCACGCTGCACAATATTCTGCTTTTCTGCGCCCGCGCTGGCAACGTCGTTGGTCGACATCTCTGCCATACCGGTGAGTTTCGCCATTTCGGCATACACTTGGTTGACGATGCCCGAACCGAAAATGATCTGGTACTGACCAGCGACCTTAAACTGGCCCTTCACCCCGTCTAGAGAATCAATCGCACTCTCATTGATCAGCGCTTCATCTTTCACGGCTAAGCGCAGACGTGTCGCACAATGCGCTAATGCCTGAATGTTGGCTTTACCGCCCAAATGTTCTAAAAGTTGTTTTGCTATGACTGGATAGTCCATAACTCACCCCGATTGTTGTTTCGTTTCAGTATAGTGGTTGACTGCGATTTTGTTTTCATTTTTGGGAACGTTTGCAAAACGAATTCTTGTCAATAAATCGCCATTGGTCAAAACATGCGGGTGAAATCTGTGAGTGGGATCGGCAAATTCAACGCAGAGGATCCGTAAAACAAGGGTAGAATCACGTTAAAAGCGGATTGAGATCGACCAGTTCTGCAATCAATCCCAAATGAAATGTGAAATAGGATGCTTTATGGCAAGTTTGCATGACGTCGCCAAAATGGCTGGCGTGTCCAAATCGACGGTTTCTCGGGTGATCAACGACGAGTACGGCGTAAAAGAATCAACAAAAATCAAAGTCTTACAAGCCGTTGCCGAATGTGGTTACGTCGTCAATCAAGTCGCCAAAGATTTAAAATCACAAAAGACCAATTTGATCGGGGTGATTGTACCGCGCGTCTCTTCCCATGCGACGGCGCAAGGTGTGGATGGCCTCACCGCCATTTTTGAACAAGCAGGAAAACACGTTCTGCTGGCCAATACACATCAAGTTCATGAAAAAGAACTTGAATATATTCAGATATTTAACCAGAAGCGTGTCGAAGGCATTGTCTTTTACGCCACCCATTTAGACGCGCCGCTGGTCAAAGCTATCCAACAATCCGCCGTGCCCGTGGTGCTGGTCGGGCAAGATGGCTCCATGCACAATATTCCCAGCGTGGTACATGATGATATGCGTGTCGGCTTTGAGGCAGGTAACTGCTTAGTCCAAGCGGGCTGCTCGCAAATCGGCTTTATTGGCGTGCAAAGGGATGACATCGCCGTGGATGTGCTGCGCTCACAGGGGTTAGAGCAATCTTTGGCGTTTCATCAACAAGCGCTTTTGTTCCATGTTCGCGGCGATTTCTCTATTGAGTCGGGCTACCGTTTAGCAAAAGAACAGCTTAAAGCACATCCTAAACTCGACGGCCTGTTTTGCGCCACTGACCGTTTGGCTGTGGGGGCGGTGAAAGCCTTGCAAGAAGAGGGCGTTCGGGTTGGCGAGCAGATCAACGTGCTGGGCGTGGGGAACGATGAACTCGCTTACGTCAGCACACCCTCACTTTCAACATTCAACTATGCCTTTGATAAAGCGGGAGAAAATGCCGCAAAAATGCTACTTGAACGCATAGCGGGGCGCGGTCAGGAAATGAGTAAAGTGGTGCTTACCTTCCAAAATATCAGCCGCGAAACCTGCTGAGCTCCCCTCTCTGTTTTCTCTCTTTTGTGCCGGGTTTCTGTGCCCGGCCTCACACTCACTGACACTCTGCCCTCCTCTTTTGCCAGAAAGACTTGCCTAAATCTTCTTTGTTTTATATTTTTGAGAACGTTCCCGAATTTATTATTAGGTAAGTTATGTCACTAGAAAAGCTTATCGAACTCGCCGGCGGGCTCGATAATATCCAACGAATTTTGGCGCCGAAGGGGCAAGTGACGGTTGCCGTGATCGACGCAAAGCGCGTTACACAGCCCGACGCGGTCTGCGCCGAGTCTGTACTCGGAGAATGGCAACTGTCGATGGCGCGCGATGCCAGCATCAGCGATGAGGATCTTGCCAAGGTGGGTTTGGCTATCGCTGCTCGCCAGCGCCAACAAGCCTCGCAGTATCTGCAACCCACCGCTTGCCCGTATCGCCCACAATGGCACATTTCACCGCCACAAGGCTTACTCAACGATCCGAATGGGTTTATTTATCATCAAGGTGAATATCACCTTTTCTATCAATGGTACCCTTTTGCCTGTGAGCACAAAGACAAATACTGGGTACACCTGAAAAGCGCGGATCTCGTCAACTGGGCTTGGCAGTCCATCGCCCTCACCCCTTCAGATTGGTTCGATAGTCACGGGGTATTTTCTGGTCATGCGGTCAGTGATGGCGACGATTTGTGGCTGTTCTACACCGGCAACACACGCCTTGGCCATGAACGTGACAGACAAACCATGCAGTGTGCAGCTCGCCTTGATGCAAATGGCAAATTTGCCAAATTAGGGCCAGTGATCCGCACGTTGCCGCCCGGTGTCACCGAGCATATTCGCGACCCCAAAGTGGTGTTCAAACAAGGTCGTTGGCACATGTTGCTTGGTGCGCAGACGCAAGATTTGCAAGGCAGGTTAGCGGTGTACCACAGTGAGGATCTGCATGAGTGGCGGTTCGATAAGCTCTACGGCGACGAACTGGCACCGTATGGCTATATGTGGGAATGCCCGGATTGGTTTGAGATCGATGGTGAGCAGTTTGTCGTGTTCGGCCCCCAAGGCATCACCTCTGATAACCCGCACCACACCATAGTGCACCAAAACCGCATCTTTCGCGTTGAGCAGGATGCACAAGGCGGGTTCCATTTTCTGCGAGGTTGGGAACTGGACGCTGGCTTTGATTTTTATGCACCGCAAAGCCTGCAAACCGCCGATGGTCGCCGCGTAATGTGCGGCTGGATGGGGCTACCCGACGAAATTGATCACCCAAGTTGTGAGAACGGCTGGATCCACCAGTTCACCGCGCTGCGTGAACTTCGTTGGCAAGAAGGTCAAATTATCCAGCAGCCAACGGCCGAACTGGACGCTCTGCGCGGCGAAACACAATCACTGGCGCTAAGCGCCCAGCCAATCACGCTTGGTACTAAAAGCTTTGAACTGCAAGTCACTCTGCCTTGGGGCAGCGAACTGCACTTAATGCACGATGAGCAGCATCGCGTGGTGCTAGCTTTAGACGCACAGCAGCGAGTGCTGCGTTTTGATCGCAGCGCCACCGAGATTCGACAAGGCGATACCATTCGCGAACTCGCGCTCACGTCCGACAAAGTGAAGCTGCACATTCTAGCCGATAACTCTTCGCTGGAAATCTTCATCAATGACGGAGAAAAAGTGATGACAGGGCGTATCTTTACTCCGCCAGAGGCAACGCAAATCTCGCTTTTCCATGCTAAAGAGCAGACACACTTTACCCCGCTAAACGCCATGTCCTGGCCGTTTGCACCGCGCTAAAACGAAAAAAACCACCGCATGCCAACGGTGGTTTTTCTTTAGCCTATGGTGATATCTAGTCCATAAAATCCACGCTCGGCAAACTCTCAAAAACGGGCTTGGCAAAAAAATAACCTTGCATCAACGCCACCCCAGCCTCTTTTAGCCAGCGATATTCACTCTCACTCTCCACTCCCTCTGCAAGCGGAGTGATATTAAGATCGCGAAACATCGCCAAACAGTGCGTGACGATGGATTGGCGCGTTGTATCGCGGTCAATATCCCGAATCAAACCCATGTCCAGTTTAACAATGTTGGTTTGAAAATCCGCCAGCAGGCTCAAACCAGAATAGCCCGAGCCAAAATCGTCGATCGCGGTTTTAAAGCCTAACGATTGGTAATAGGAGACGATGCGCTCAACGTGCTGGCTGTCTTCGATTTTTTCGACTTCGGTAAACTCAAACATGATGTTTTCAGTCGGGAAATCATACTTTTTCGCCGCTTCCAGCGTGGTGCGAATGCAGCGCTCAGGTTGGTAAACCGCATTGGGAAGAAAGTTGATGCTCAGCATCGACTCGATGCCTAGCTTCGCCGCCAACGAAATGGCTTTGACGCGGCACAACTGATCAAACAGATAACGATTTTCGTCGGTAATACGAGAAATGATAGAAAAAGCAGGTTCGTTATTCAGCCCTCTAACCAAAGCTTCATAACCAAAGACACTTTGCGTGTGGCAGTTAATGATGGGTTGAAACGCCATCGAAAAATCGAAACCCAGCTGATTTTTATCAGCACAATTTCGGCAGGTTATTCGCTCGCCTTGCATCAATTCTTCTGCCATATCCTAGCCTTATTAGAGATTTACTCTAAAGACTAGCTGGCTATTGAGTTGAACGCAACTAGGCAAGCTGGCAGTTTACGCGTGGGAAAAGTGGCAAACGCTCCCCGATAAACCAATTCGCAATATGACAAGTTGCAGTATCTTTCGCTAACACGCTGTTGTGTGCTCTTTTCAACATCACGACCAACCTAGGTAGGTAGCAAGCATGCCAACGTTATCTTGTGTAGCTAGACTATACTGCAACTTCAGGGAACGATCCCGAAATAAAATAGAAAACTTTAATCTGATTCACGATCTGAATTGGTTTTGTGATCAAGGCAGACAAAAAACGACAACAGAAAAAAGGCGAGCTCTCGGCTCGCCCAAAACAGATTCACTCGTACCATCAAGCAAGAAAGGCCATAAGCGCCGCTTGATTGGGCAGTGCCGTCATCGCCCCTTTCTGCGTCGTAGCGAGCGCACCACAGCCATGCGCCCAAGTAATAGCCTGAGTAATGGCCTCAGCCGAGCGCCAATCCTCTGCGACAGACAACTGGTAGAGTAAACCGCCGACAAACGCATCGCCCGCTCCGGTCGTATCAATCGGCTTCACCACTTTTCCGCTCACCAACGTCTGCGTTTTGCCCGCCACCACTAAAGCACCCTTGGCACCTTGGGTGATTACCACCAGCGGCAGTACATAGCTTTCCAATACCGCCAAACCTTCTTCAATCGAGGCCGTTTGGGTGAGCAGCATCAGTTCTTCTTCGGAGAACTTCACCACATCCGCCAGCGCGACCGCGCGCATCACCACCTCGATCAGCTCCTGAGGTTTCGCCCAAACTTCTTCGCGCAAGTTTGGATCAAAGCTGACAAAACCGCCAGCCTGTTTCATCCGCGCGATCGCTTCAAACGTGCTGCTACGGCTGGGCTCGTTGGCCAAGGCAATCGAGCAAACGTGCAGCCACTCGCGCGATTTAAATCTCGGGATGTCAGTAGGTTGGAGAAATTGATCCGCGCTTGGCTTGACCATAAAAGTGAAGCTACGCTCACCGCTATCATCCAAGTCGACCACCACCGTTGAGGTGCGCTTTTCGCTATCTAGAGTTAAATGCTGGCAATCCACCGCTTCATCGCTGAGTGTTTGCTGCATAAACCGCCCAAAGGGATCGTTCCCGACTCGACCAAAAAACGCGCTATCTCCACCTAGGCGAGCAATCGCCACTGCAACATTGGCAGGCGCGCCACCCGGGCATTTAAGGTAGTGCGCTTCACCATCGGGGATCAAATCCACCACCGCATCACCCGTTACCCATACTCTGCTCATCTCAATTCTCCAAATATAGCCTGCGCTCAGTGTAAACCATGTACTTAAGATGAAAAGTCACGATGCTCAAACCGATCGGCGCTGAGTTTAAATTTGTGATCATGCAAAAATTTTTGTAGCGCCAAACATGCCTTTTTAAACCTTTTCCGGTATCGTTCCCAAGAAAGGGTAATTGTCACTGGCTGCAAACAATGATTGCAGCCAGTATCTTCCGTTGTTACTGGCATATGCTATTAACTCAATTTGCCTAACCAACGGGATCACCATGAATCACGCCCTCACCCTGCACAAAAGCTGTGCTGTCTGCGCCAGCGAACAACAAAACCCGTACAGCCTTGGAGTGGAATACCAATTGAGTGAAGAAAACCTCGTCTTTGCGCAGTTTACTCCGCAGGTTCGTCATATGGGCTATCAAAATCTGCTCCATGGTGGTATCGCCAGTGCCTTGCTCGATGGTGCGATGACGCACTGTTTGCTGTTGCAAAATATTCCAGCGCTGACGGCAAGGCTCGACGTTCGTTACCATGAACCGATTGCAATTGGCGAACAGGTGATGATTTTCGCCCGTTGCGATACGCAGAAACGGGGCATATATCAGCTTTCTGCCGAGCTGTGTGTTCAGGGGAAGGTTCATGTGAGCGCAAGTGGCAAATTTATTGTGCCAAAGCCGCAAAACTAGCGGGAACACTCACGGGGAGAAAGGTCAAAGTGGAGTGAAAAACGGCGGCTGAAGGCGGAAAGAGAATGGGCAGTAGAACTAGCCAAGCCTTGCTCGCCTTGCTCGCCTAGCGAGAAGGGCAAAGCGTCATCGCTGACCGAAGAGACATCGTGATCTCGTCACTCGACTTCACACTATGGGCGTTTTGTCTTTCAGCTCATTCGCATTGAGCTTTACCGCTCATTTTGCCGGAAGAGAAAACTCCCTCTAGTTCAATATGATAGAAACCGCCGCGCAACTGGTTGATACCTAGTGGTTTAACATGTTGTTTTAATTTACTTGGCGGAATGTGCTAAACCACGATGTAAGCAATTATGACAAAAGCTATAATCCCTAATATTGTCCTCCGCCCAAGGTAAACCGACATGTTTTTTAATAACTCTCTGCAAAGAGAAAACCAACAACTAAAAGAAAGATTGTATTCGCTTGAACAGATAAATGAGAGCCTCAACAATGACATGTTGCGTATAACGCTTGATCCGCAAGGGAAGGTCAATGACGTCAATGCGAATTTTGAGCGAGAGTTGGGTATTAAGCTCGCTAATATCTCTGGCGAACACCTCACTAACCTCGTTCCCAAACATGCTAGAGCTACCCCACATTATACGCGGATGAAAAGTGCCATTGAGAAGCGTGAACATTGGAATGGTGCCTTGCAAATAGAGAAAGGTAATCACCAAGAAGCCTGGCTCAGAGCAATTGTTCAACCTGTGATAGATATAACAGGCAATGTCCAAAGCTTCATCGTTTTTGCCACTGAGCTAACCCGTACCATCAGTAAATCTCGCGAGCACGAAGATTTGCTCAAAGCGCTTAATCGCTCTACCGCTGTGATTGAATTTAACCTTGATGGCACAATTATCCGCGCCAATGAGAATTTCTTGCGCGGCATGGGATTTAGCAACAATGAACAAATCGCCGGGAAACATCACCGCATTTTTTGTCATAGCGAAGAAGCGAATTCTTCCGCTTACATAGAATTTTGGAAAAAGCTGGCAGCAGGTCAGTTCATTTCAGACCGCTTTCAGCGTATCGATAACTACGGACGTACCGTGTGGCTCGAAGCCTCCTACAACCCCATCCATGATGACTTCGGGGAACTGTATAAAGTCGTCAAGTTTGCTACGGTGATCACCGATCAAGTGAATCAGGAACAGGTTGTTGCCGAAGCCGCACATTTGGCTTACAGCATCTCTGAAGAGACTGGAAAGCAGACATCGCAAGGTCAAGAAGTGGTCAGAAGCATGATCGACAAGATGGAGAGCCTAGTCGAGCAGATGCAGCGTGCCACGCAAGACATAGAAAAACTGAAAGACGATTCACAGAAAATTGATGACCTCGTAGGCGACATTAGCGCCATCGCCGACCAAACCAACTTGCTGGCACTAAACGCGGCGATTGAAGCGGCGCGAGCGGGCGAACAGGGCCGTGGATTTGCCGTGGTGGCGGACGAAGTGCGCAAACTGGCTTCAAGAACTAACCAGACCACTAAAGAGATAGCCGATGTGGTGTCGGAGAATTTACAAGGAACCACCAAAGCGGTTGAACTTATCGCGGACTGCCAAGTGCAGGCTGGCGACACGTTGCAATTATCCAATCAAGCTGGGCAATTGATGGAAGAGATCAAATCTGGCGCGGAACAAGTCATCGAATCGGTCAGTCAATTCAACCAAAAGCTCTAAGCCGATAACAAGCAAAAGTGCCACTGGAATTCACCACTTGTGGCACAAAAGCAAAACGCCCACAGCAATGTGAGCGTTTTTTGTTTTTGCGGTCATCCGTTTGGGTTATCAGCCAATCAAACGTTCGCTGTTTTCCACTTGTTCATTCAGCGCGATGGTCTGCGCACGTTTGAAAAAGTTAAAGTCTGTTGCCGTCGCGCTGGTGTACGCGCCCATGGTACGACCAATTACCAAATCGCCGTTTTCCAGTTTTGGCAGCATGATGTTTTCCGCAATCACGTCCACACTGTCACAAGTTGGGCCAGACAACACGCTTGGCAATAGCTCACCGCCTTGTTTGATGGTCACCAATGGGTATTTGGCATCATCGAACATCAAACCACTGAACGAACCGTAGATACCGTCGTCTAGGTAATACCAGATCTGTCCTTCACGCTCGGCTTGCCCCATTACCGAAGCAACGCTAGTTACCGCTGGCGCGCAGATGAAGCGTCCGGGTTCAGCCAGCACATGCACCGTATCAGGCAATGCATTTAACGCTTGGTTAATCGGCGCACAAAACTCATCAATCGGCATCACTTGCTGAGTGTAGTTGACTGGGAAACCGCCACCGATATCGAGCGTGCTGAGTGCTGGTAGGCCCATTTCCACCACTTGCTGCATCACACGATGGCAGGTGTGGATCGCTTCTACATATTTATGCGGATTGGTGGTTTGTGAACCAACATGGAACGACAAGCCTTTAATGCGAATATTCCACGCTTGAGCGGTTTCAATGATGGTCAGTGCTTGCTCTGGTGAACAGCCGAATTTTTTCGATAAATCAGCAAACGCTTCTGAGTTGCGAAAGCTCAAACGCACCAACAATTCCACCTCTTCGCTGTACGCTTTGAACTTCGCCAGCTCATTGAGGTTGTCGACCACAAACACATTACAGCCATACGCCAGCGCATCGCGGATATCCGCATCACGTTTGATCGGATGGGTGTGGATGGTCAGCTCGGCCGGTACGCCTTCTTGCGCAACGAGATCGACTTCTCCGCTGGTTGCCAGATCAAAACTGGCGCCTTCCGCCAACAGCGTTCTGACCACAACTGGGTGCGGCAGTGGCTTGAGCGCGTAGTGTAACGTCACGCCGGGTAAGGCATTTTTCAGTGCACGGTACTGCTGACGAATAATATCGCAATCAAGCAGCAACAGCGGCGCGCCAAATTGTTCAACGGAAGATTCGATCAGCGCGATGTCGTCATTGGACAGCGCAGGAGAAGAGATAGATTGAAAACCAAATGCAGAATGAGCCATTGTAAACCTCCAAGTCTGTTGGGCACTTTTCATGTGAGTCGTGATGAAAAGTGGAGCGTCAATAAGAGCGCGCGGGCGCCGTCAAAGTCACTCTTGGATAGTTGCTCTATCGCCTTGCCACAAAACAGAATGTGATGTACTCGGATTGGCTATCATCAAGAAGCAGGGGGATAATAAGGTCATCGTTTACTCAGCACAATAAAAAATGTCCCACCTAAGGAAAAGATTTTTTATGGTAAAGACCACGATTATTTATGACTATATTTTGCATATCTATTTAACAAATCCTAATGCAATTGCATTTTCCCTTTTGGCTCGGCCTCTTAACGCTGATGAGGTACACTTGGCGCTTAAAGCAAAAGATAACAAGGCGTTGTGATGAATCTGGCTCTGTTTGACTTCGACGGCACGCTCACCAATGAAGATATGTTTTCACTCTTTCTCAACCATTCCGCCTCAGGCACGCGTAAGTGGGTGGGCCGAGTGGTGATCGCGCCGTTTTATCTGCTGTACAAAACCAATCTGTTGCCAAGTCATCTTATGCGCCCCATCGCCAGTTGGATCGCGTTTAAAGGCCGCCGAGAAGCAACGCTGCAAATAATAGGAGCGCAGTTTGCCCGTGACGTTATTCCACGTTATCTACGGCCGGAGGCGGTGGCGAAACTGGCTTGGCATCAACAGCGCGGCGATCGGATCATCTTGGTCTCCGCGTCGCTCGATCTCTATCTGCGCCATTGGTGCGACGCGCAAGGCATTGAGCTATTGTGCAGTGAAATGGCGGTCAGCCGCGGCCGGTATACGGGCAAATACCAACAAGGCGATTGCAGCAGAGAACAGAAAGTACAGCGGGTAAAACAGCACTGTCGACTAAGCGACTACAGCAAGGTTTATGCTTACGGCGACACCGAAGAGGATTGGCCGATGCTCAATATGGCCGATGAAGCGTATATGAATTGGCAGCGCGTGCGCACTGCCAATCGTTAGTCGCGAGACTATTTCCAAACGCCCCACTCTCCGGTGGTGCCCGGTTCCTCACCTTTGGTCCACCATTTGGCCGTCCATTCGCGTCCGTTGTGGCTCACGACATCGCCCGCCTGATAAACTTTGTCTTTACTCCAAAGGTTGTCTGGCTCGGTCGGCGGTGTGGTATCGCCTTTGACCAGCGACAGCGCGTAACTGAAATTGGCGCTTGGCGCATGGACTTGGTTGGCAAACAAGTTGCGCGTATCGAACATATAGTGGTTCATCTCCTGATGCCAGATACCGATGTACCAATCTTTATGCTGCTGACCATTGAACTGCCCTGCCAGCTCTGCCGCCCAAGTGCTGGTGTTGTTGGCGCTGATCGGTAAAGAGAGATCCACCAGCTCTGCGCCGGACGCATCAAAGGTTCTAAAACGCACCGTATCTCCCGATTCCACCGTAAAGCCTTGCGGAACAAAATAGCCCAGCACGCTCAGGTTGTTACCCGGCTCAGTCGGTGGATCCGTCGGGTCGGTTGGAGGTGTGGTTCCTCCGTCTTTGAACGTGATGTCGCTACAGTTGTAGAAGCCTTCGCCACCGGCATCAACACGCTGCCAGCGAGTGTAGAGAATGGCATCACCGCTGCGCCCCGCCGGAAAGCTGACCTTAATGCGATAGCGTTTTTGCTCATCCACCGCCACATCGCCAGCGCTATCGATCAGCTCGAGATCATCCCACGTCAGTGGCAAAGAAGGATCGTAGCTTGGTTTGGTGAGATAAAATTCCCAGTAAGAGGGGTTATGCGGCACCACGCCAGCAAACACTAAATCCAGCTGATTGTTGGCATCCAGAGAGACATTGCTTCTTTGCCAATCGGGCGAAGGCAAATTCAACCCCGCTTTCGCCGCATCGCCCGCCGAGCACAGCTCGCCATTGGCCACAATCGCTTTTACATGGGCCATATCACGATAGTTAGGCACATTGGCAGAGACTTCATTGCGCTGCACAAATGGATACGCGCCAGAGACATCATACGCCGCCTGACACGCCTGATTAGGGATTTCATTTGTCCAGAAACCGCCATCTTCATAACAGAT
The DNA here is from genome assembly GCF_015767675.1 of Vibrio navarrensis. Lineage (NCBI taxonomy): Bacteria > Pseudomonadati > Pseudomonadota > Gammaproteobacteria > Vibrionales > Vibrionaceae > Vibrio > Vibrio navarrensis. Next base: position 717,833 of record NZ_CP065218.1, read on the forward strand.
GTTTTGTCTCGCATTGGGGTATTCGACCCAGCCATGGGCACTGACATTGCATGCGCTGAGCGCGGCGATAACACTCGCCCCCAAGGCAGACAGAGTAATTGTATTTTTCATCCTGATCCCTTTTGATTCTCAAAACGTTACGTATTGAAAACCTATCCCGCTTGGTGAGAATAGGCGCTGTAAAACTAGCAGGATGTGCGTGGCATGCCGCGCTCAAAATGGGATTCAGTGGGACTTTTTGCCCGGTTTGCTAGCTGCTTTCCAGCCTGTTTGTAGCACGCCAAAGCGCTCGACAAACATTTTCGAGTCACTTCAAAGCGTGCAGGTAACCGACCAATTGACCAAACAATCAAGGAGAAGCGCCTAAGATTTATTTTCAGCCTTGCCAATCAAAGTCATCGCAACAACTCAGAAAGCGTTCAGACCAGCAGGCGGCGAACGCTGCTATACAAACTCAAACCAACTGTTATCCTCGCCTAAAAAGTCTCAACGGCATACCATCTGCGGTTATACAGTTTGCTAGCGTTCATCTTTCGGCGAATCCATCACCACCATAGTGGTGATGGATTTTACCTGCTCGCACTCTCCTAACACATCGGCATGAAATTTCTTGTAGCTGACCAGATCGCGCGTTTCAACTCGAAGTAAGTACTCATTCGCCCCCGTGATGTTGTGACACTCGACCACTTCATCGACAAAGCGCACATGATCTTCAAATTGTTGCTGCGCTTTTTTGCTGTGCGACGCCAGCCCAATCGACACATAGGCGACAAAACCGATACCAAGTTGACTGCTGTCGAGCACCGCCCGGTAGCCCTGAATCACCCCTTTACGCTCCAAATCTTGCACTCGTCTTAAGGTGGCCGAGGCCGACAAACCGACACGCTCTGCCAGCTCAACATTGGGGAGACGGCCATTGCTTTTCAGTGCGTGCAATATTTTTTCGTCAAACTTATCCATAGTGAAATTTTCTTGCTGATATTGTGTTTTGTCATCAAATATAAGCACAAAATTGCCATTGAAACTACTTATGATTGTCGTGACCGGTCAAGCGTTATCTCATGAACCAACAATAAGAGAAATTGAGGAGAAAATGATGGAGTTGCAACAATTGGGGGCTTTGGCCTTGTTTGCGTTTGTTTCTACCTTTACCCCCGGTCCGAACAACATTATGTTGATGACCTCAGGGGCCAATGTCGGATTTGTGCGCACCATTCCGCACATGCTTGGCGTCACATTCGGTTTTGCCCTGATGGTGATCTTAGTCGGCGTGGGGCTGATGGGGCTGTTTAACCACTACCCGCTTAGCCATGATATTTTGAAATACCTCAGTCTGAGCTATTTGCTCTATTTGGCGGTGAAAATCGCCACCAGCGGCAAAGCGGCCGAGAAAGAGAATTTCACGCCGCTCAATTTTTTACAAGCCGCCATTTTTCAATGGGTTAACCCTAAAGGCTGGTCGATGGCACTGACTGCGGTCAGCGTTTACAGCAGCGGCAGCCATTGGTGGGAGATGACGTTGATCGCCGGGATTTTTATCGCTGCCAACATTCCTTCGGTCAGCTTTTGGGCCGCCGCTGGCACACAATTGCAGCGTTGGCTTACCACTAGCACGCGAGTCAAAGGGTTCAACATTAGCATGGCGCTTCTACTGCTGGTCTCCACCCTTCCTATGCTGGGATAAGCAAAGAGCCGGACAAGCCGGCTCTTTTTGATTGCGATGATTTGCTGGTAACAATCGGCGGCTTTACTGCGCGCTAGCCAGCGAACCCCACAGATCGTACTCATCGGCGTGCTCGATCACTACCTCAACCAGCTCACCCGGCTTGAGGCTGGTTTCGCCATTAAGGTAAACCAGACCATCGATTTCCGGCGCATCAGCGTAGGTACGGCCAATCGCGCCCTCTTCGTCCACTTCATCGATGATCACTTTCATGGTGCTGCCAATACGCTTTTGTAGCTTGGCGGCACTGATCTCTTGCTGAACCAGCATAAAGCGTTCGAAACGCTCTTGCTTCACCTCTTCGGCGATCTGCTCCGCGATCTCATTTGCCGCCGCCCCTTCAACCGGAGAGTATTTAAAGCAGCCAACGCGATCCAGTTGCGCTTCTTTTAGCCACTCTAGCAGCATCTCGAAATCTTCTTCCGTTTCGCCCGGGAAACCGACGATGAAAGTCGAACGGATCACCAACTCAGGGCAGATTTCGCGCCATTTTTTGATTTGATCCAGCGTACGCTCGGCGCGCCCCGGACGTTTCATCGCTTTCAAAACATTCGGGCTGGCGTGTTGGAACGGAATATCCAAATACGGCAGGATCTTGCCTTCCGCCATCAGCGGGATCAGATCATCCACATGTGGATACGGATAGACATAGTGCAAGCGCACCCAAATGCCCAGTTTGCCAAGTTCTTCGCTCAGCGCTTTGATGTTTTGACGCACAGGCGTGCCGTTGGCAAAACCTAAACTGTGTTTGCTGTCGACCCCGTAAGCACTGGTGTCTTGGCTGATCACCAGCAGCTCTTTCACGCCAGCGTTTTTCAAACGCTCCGCTTCGCTAATGATTTCACCCACCGGACGGCTGACCAGATCGCCACGCATCGATGGGATGATGCAGAAGGTACAGCGGTGGTTACACCCTTCCGATATCTTCAAATAAGCGTAGTGCTTTGGTGTCAGCTTAACGCCATGATCCGGCACTAGGCTGGTAAACGGATTGTGCGCGGGTTTTGGCGCAAACTGGTGCACATGTTCAAGGACGTTTTCGTAGGCATGCGGGCCCGTGATGCCCAGCACATTCGGGTGCACCTCGCGGATCTCATCTTCGCGCGCGCCCAAACAACCGGTCACAATCACTTTGCCGTTCTCTTTCAACGCTTCGCCGATGGTATCCAGCGATTCCTGCACCGCACTGTCGATAAAACCGCAGGTGTTGACGATCACAACGTCAGAATCATGGTAACTGTTGACGATTTCGTAGCCTTCGGTACGTAACTGAGTCAGGATTCGCTCAGAATCCACCAGGTTTTTTGGACAACCCAAAGAGACAAAACCGACTTTATTGCCGCCCGTTGGCGTCATTTCTTGGCTTTGCTGCTCGATGGTTTTTTTTGCCGTCTCCAACGTAGTTGTTTGGTTAGGCGTAAACGTTTGAACTGTCATTACTTGGTCTGCTTCCAGTGTTGATTACTTCCAGCCGGTCGTGATCGGATTGCCACTTTTCGCTGCTGGCGATATCTCTAAAGAGCGCGAATTATAACTGACGGCAAAAAATTGCAAAGAGCCAGATAAGGATTTTAGTGCAAAATTTAGCCAATAAAAAATGGGAACGCTCGGTTCCCATTTTTGCCGATCTAGAAACGGATTTTTAGCCCAGTTTATAGAACAGCGTCGACAGCGGCGGCAGGTTAAGCACAATGGATTGCGCCAGACCTTCGCTCGCGATGGCTTCCGTTTTCGCTTGTGGCAGCACGGCGTAATCAGCACCAGCGTATTTGCCGTCATCGGTGTTGAGCAACAGCGAATAGGTACCCTGACTTGGTACACCAAGGCGGAAATCGTCGCGCGGAACCGGAGTAAAGTTGGAGATCACCAAAATACGCTCACCCGCTTCGCTAATACGCTCGTGAGCGATGATGCTCAGCTCTGCGGCGTCTTGCAAACGCCATTCGAAACCGGCTGGCACACAATCTTGATCGTGCAGCGCCGCTTCGTTGCGGTACAAGAAGTTGAGATCACGCATCAGCGCTTTCACCCCTTGATGGCGTTCAAAATCGAGCAAGAACCATTGCAGTTGATCGTCGTGGTTCCACTCCGCCGTTTGACCAAACTCAGCGCCCATAAAGTTGAGTTTTTTACCCGGCTGACCATACATATAACCGTAGTACGCTCGCAGGTTGGCGGTTTGCTGCCACTCATCCCCCGGCATCTTGTTGTGGATCGAGCCTTTGCCGTACACCACTTCATCGTGTGACAACGACAGCACGTAATTTTCACTGTGCGCGTACACCAGCGGGAATGTGAGCGTGTTGTGGTGGTATTTGCGGTGCACAGGCTCTTCTTTGATGTACGCGAGGCTATCGTGCATCCAGCCCATGTTCCACTTAAAGCCAAAGCCCAAACCGCCGAGGAAAGTCGGGGCAGACACGCCTGGAAAGGCGGTCGATTCTTCAGCAATGGTCATGGCATTCGGGAAGTATTTGTACACTTCCTCGTTCATCCATTTGAACATCGCAATCGCATCGTAGTTCTCATTGCCGCCGTCTTGGTTCGGGATCCACTGGCCGTGGCTGCGTGAATAGTCGAGGTAAAGCATCGACGCCACCGCATCAACGCGAATACCGTCAATGTGGAACTGCTCGAACCAGTAGAGCGCGTTGGAGACCAAGAAGCGGCGCACTTGCTCGCGGCCCACATCGTAAATAAACGAGTTCCAGTCTTGGTGCCAGCCACGACGCGGATCGGGATCGTGGAACAACGGAGTACCGTCAAAATTGGCCAAGCCGTGATCATCTGACGGGAAATGCGCTGGTACCCAATCGAGCACAACGCCAAGGCCAGCTTGGTGACACGCATCGACGAAATATTTGAAATCATCCGGTGAACCATAGCGACTGGTGGGCGCAAACAGACCAACAGGCTGGTAACCCCAAGAGCCGTAGAACGGGTGTTCAGAGACCGGCATCAGCTCCACATGGGTGTAGCCCATTTCGGTAAGGTATGGCACCAGTTCATCGGCCAATTCGCGATAGTTAAGAAACTCGCCATCAGCATTGCGTTTCCAAGAGCCCGCATGCAGCTCATAAAACGACAGCGCTTCTTTGCGCTTCGCCGTGACTGGGCGAGATTGCCAAGCGGCATCTTGCCATTGGTAGCGATTGTGATCGTAAGTGACCGATGAAAAAGAAGGGTATTGCTCAGCGTAGAAACCCCAAGGGTCTGCTTTGTGCGGTAGCCCTTTGCCATCAGGCCCTTTCATCTCAAACTTGTAGCTAACGCCTTCTGCTAAGCCGGGGACAAATAGGCCCCAAATGCCGTAATCCAGACGCTGCATCGGGAGGCGGCGACCATCCCAATCGTTAAACGCGCCGACCAAGCTCACCGCAGATGCGTGTGGCGCATAGACCAAGAAACGAACCCCGGAGATCGACTTTCCGCCGCGCTCTTGGTTGACAAATTGCGCCCCCATATGGTGATACATCTGCTTTGGAGTGTGCAGATCGTCATACTCAGCGTAAATGGTATGGTACTGATACGGGTCATCGATAAGCTGCTCCACGCCATTCCAATCGATTGCTAATTGGTAATGCGTTAGATGCAGATCGCGCTTTTCTTCTAAAATAAACGCGCTTTCTTTTTCGCGCTTTAAGGTGATGCGTGGTTGCCCATCCAGCACCAGTTCAACCCCAGTTGCTCCGGGCATCCAAACCCGCAGTGAGCCTGCTGCGTCATCAATAAATGGACCCAAAAATGAGAACGGGTCGGCGTAAGCGGCTTGAGACAATTTCTCCACCACCTGATCTCGCTTACTTTTTACACTTTTTTTCAAACCTTTTCCCTCGCCAAACAGCCAACGTTGTGAACTAAATTCCGCGTTCACCACAAACTTATTGCGTTACACAGTAAAGCGCAAACGGCAATAAATAACAAAAATGCCCGCTTTATGGGGCGGGCATAATAACGGTAACTTATTCTACCAATTTACTGGTAAAGATAGAGTGACCCATGCTGTAGTTTCTGTGCGTAAAATCAAGTCATTACATCGGGTCATCTCTTGTCAAGCCGGCTTATTTGCTCGCTTGTGCACGCACTTCGCTCAACCGTTTGGCGATGCGGTTGACATCGTCACGACTGAAGATCTCATCAAGATTCATCGACAGTTTACGACGCCAGTTCGGGTACTCATCGACCGTGCCCGGGATGTTGACTGGGTTGTCCATTTGCAGCCAGTCTTCAAGCTGAACACTAAGCAGTGCCGACGAACCCGCCGCGACGTGCAGTTGCAGTGCTTCGCTTAGGTAAGCATCCATTGGCACAAATTGCGCGTCGTGACCGATGCTTTCTGGCAGATAACCATGCCAGCGTACGCTGTCCAGAATGCCTTGTTTGCACTTCAAGCGATCATCAAACAAGCCGAGCAGCTGCTCTTCATTCGGGTAAAGGCCAATCTCGCGACCCATTTTCAGGTCATCACAGTGCCAGAAACCGCGTAGCGTTGGCATGTCGTGGGTACACAGTGCCGCCATGGATTGCTCCGCGTAATGCTTAGGTGAAATGAAACCACCATCATCTTTCGATGTTTCGAAGAAGAACACCTTGTAGGAATGCACGCCCGCGTCACGCAAAATGTCAACGATCTCGTCAGGTACGGTACCCAAATCTTCGCCGATCACGCTGCACTGGTGGCGGTGAGATTCCAGCGCCAAAATCGCCAGCATGTCTTCCACTGGGTAGTAGAGATACGCCCCTTCAGTCGCCTTCTCTCCTCTTGGGATCCACCACAAACGCAGCAAGCCAAGTACGTGGTCGATACGCAGTGCCCCACAATGCTTCATGTTGGCGCGCAGCAGTTTGATGTACGCGTCGTAAGCGGTGTTTTGCAGTACTTGCGGGTTAAGCGGTGGCAAGCCCCAGTTTTGACCAAGTGGGCCGAGAACATCTGGCGGCGCGCCGATGCTGGCGTCCAGCACTAAGTTACCGTTGTCTGCCCACGTTTCGCTGCCGGAATCGGCCACGCCCACCGCTAGGTCACGGTACAAACCAACCGACATGCCTTTCTCTTCTGCGAGCGCTTGTGCTTCGTTGATTTGGCCGTCCGCAATCCATTGCAGGTACATGTAGAGATGAACGCGATCTTGGTTCTCTTTGATGTACTTCTGCGTCGCGGCCGAATCAAAACGGCGATACTGCTCAGGGAAAACGGGCCAGCCCCACATGTTGCTGTCTTTAGCGTGCAGTTCACCATGCAAAGCGTCAAACGCCGCTTGGTGCACTAAGCTGTCGCCGCCATCTTCCACAAAGGCGAGAAAGGCGCGAGCGCGGTCGCTGTTTTTGTCCAGATGACGCGCTTTGAACTCGTCAAACAGCAGTGGCAGTACGCTCATCTTCAGCTCGGCAACTTCAGAGTAATTGACCCAGTGCGATTCACGTACTTTTTGCAGGCGCTGCTGGAACTCTGCGCTGCCGACTTTTTGCTGTGCTTGCGCACTTAGGGCAAACTCAGGCACGGAACTCACATCGATGTACAGGATGTTCAGCCAGCGGCGAGAGGATGGGCTGTATGGGCTAGCCCCTTCTGGGTTTGCTGGGAAAAGTGAGTGAATTGGGTTCAGACCAATGAAATCACCGCCACGCGAAGCGATGTCGCTGACCAGTTGTTTCAGATCGCCAAAATCACCGATCCCCCAGTTGTGCTGAGTGCGCAGGGTGTAAAGCTGAATGCTTGGGCCCCAAAGTTTTTTGCCATGCTCCAGCGAGCCTTGTTTGAAACACGCGCGCGGCGTTTTGATCAGCGTCATTTCATAAGGCGCTTTGCGACGCTTACGGCTGACATACAATTTGTGATAACCCCACGCCAAATCTTTTGGCAGTGCAAACACTAGAGGGCCACCCTCGGCACGCTCGTCACGCACAATTTGTGATTGAAGATAGCCTTCCAGTACCTCTCCTTGCTCGGTTTCTAAGCGCCAGTTGAACTCGCTTTCACGCGCGCTCACGCCAAGGTTAAGCTCAACCTCAACCACATCACCGTCACGTAGAACCAAAACAGGGGCCAATACGTCTTTCTTGTGCATTCTTTCAGCAGATGCCAGTAGTTTTTCGTCGCTGCTGGTGTCGTAGCCAAGCGAAGTCAACAGGCGGCGAAGCGTTTCATCGGAAACGTACGCTTCATCTCCCCAAGCGCTGACGTAGCTATCGGCTAATCTTGCCATCTCTGCGACTTTCTTTAATGCTGTTTGTTCTTTCATCGCTTTCTCCGAAGGTACTTCTCAAGCCTTCAATGTAGGGTTTTATGCTGCAAATGGTGTTGTTATTCAATGCGTAGATAAACAACCAAGTCGTGGATAAACAACCAAGGCAGCCGTTGGCTACCTTGGTTATTTTGCTTAACGACGAACCGCTTCGAGTTTCCAGATGTTGTTCACGTAATCACGAATTGAGCGGTCTGAGCTGAACTTGCCAACCAAGGCGGTGTTCAAAATCGCTTTCTTCGCCCAACCCGCTGGGTCACGGTACTGTTTGTCCATCGCTTCGTGCGCTTTCACATAAGAAGCGAAGTCAGCCAAGCAGAGGTACGGATCACCGCCATCAAGGAGGCTATCGAAGGTCGCTCGTAGTAGGCCAGGTTGACCCGGAGTGAACTCTTCACCCAGCAGCAGATCCATCGATGCTTTGAGTAGCGGATCGGCGTGGTAGTAATCAAACGGGTTGTACCCTTTCGCTTTCAGCGCTTCAACACCATCCACTTCCAAACCGAAGATGTAGATGTTGTCATCGCCCACTTCTTCGCGGATCTCCACGTTCGCGCCGTCCATGGTACCGATAGTCAATGCACCGTTCAGTGCCATCTTCATGTTGCCAGTACCAGATGCTTCTTTACCTGCGGTTGAGATTTGCTCAGACACATCCGCCGCTGGAATGATGATTTCCGCCATGCTGACACGGTAGTCAGGGATGAAGACCACTTTCAGCTTGTTGCCGATGCGTGGATCGTTGTTGACCTTCTCTGCGATCTTGTTGATAGCAAAGATGATCTCTTTCGCTAGGTGGTAACCCGGTGCCGCTTTGGCTGCAAAGAACACCACGCGAGGCGCCATGTCGAAGTTCGCATCGTTCAGTAAACGGTGGTACAGAGACAAGATGTGCAGCATGTTGAGATGCTGACGCTTGTATTCATGCAGACGTTTGATCTGTACGTCGAAGATCGCATTGGTATCTAGCTCGATACCCATGTTCTCTTTCACCCACTTGGCCAAACGCTCTTTGTTGGCTTTCTTAACCGCCATGTATTGCTTCTGGAACTTGGCGTCTTCCGCAAACTTGGTAATGCCTTCTAGCTGCTCAAGATGAGCTGGCCACTCCGTGCCAATCTTCTCAGAGATCAGCGCAGACAAACCTGGGTTACAGAACTTCAACCAGCGACGTGGCGTCACACCGTTAGTCACGTTTTGCAGACGCGTTGGGTACAGTTCGTTGAACTCTGGGAACAGGTCACGTTTAACCAGTTCTGAGTGCAGCGCCGCAACACCGTTGACCGCATAAGAGCCAATCACACACAAGTTCGCCATGCGCACCATGCGGTGGAAGCCTTCTTGAATGATCGACAGTTTTTGCTGTTTCGCCACATCACCTGGCCATTTGGCACGAACTTCTTGCAAGAAGCGGTGGTTGATCTCGTAAATGATCTCCATATGACGCGGCAGCAGGTGCTGAATCAACGACTCGCTCCACGTTTCCAGTGCTTCAGGCAGTAGCGTGTGGTTGGTGTAAGCGAAGGTTTTTGAGCTGATTGCCCACGCTTCATCCCAAGTCAGACCTTTTTCGTCGATCAGAATGCGCATTAGCTCAGGGATAGCGATAGTTGGGTGCGTATCGTTAAGCTGAATGGTTTCAAATTTAGCCAGATCCGCCAGCGCGTGACCCGCCGCTTCGTGGCGACGCAGAATGTCACGTACCGATGCGGCGCTATGGAAATATTGCTGCATCAGACGCAGTGTCTTGCCTTTTTCGTGGTTGTCGTTCGGGTACAACACTTTGGTGATGTTGCCCGCGTCGATCAATGCGTGCTGCGCTTCAAAGTAGTTGCCGTTGTTAAAGCTCTCTAGCGAGAATGGGGCGATCGCCTGACATTCCCACAAACGCAACGGATAAACCGTATCGCTCTCGTAACCAACGATCGGTAGATCCCACGGCATCGCTTTTACATGCATGCCCGGTACCCAACGGCGTTTCTCTTTGCCATTTTCTTGGTACGCTTCCACATGGCCATAGAAACCGATCTGTTGCGCCAGTTCAGGACGCGCCACTTCCCAAGGGTAACCTTCAACGCCACACCAAGCATCGGGTGCTTCTTTTTGACGGCCATTTTCAAAAGATTGTTTGAACAGACCATACTCATAGTGCAGGCCGTAACCCACGGTTGGGAATTCTTGCGCTGCCAAAGAATCCATAAAACACGCGGCTAAACGGCCTAGGCCACCGTTACCCAATGATGGGTCACGTTCCTCTTCAAGAAGATCGGTGAGGTTTTGACCAAGCTCTGCCATCGCCTCTGTGATCTGCTCATACAGACCTAAGCTGATGAGGTTATTACCGGTTAAACGGCCAATCAAAAACTCAAGGGACAGATAGTTAACGCTCTTGGCTTGAAGAATTTTCTTGTCGGTTTCGGTAGCAAGTAAGTCGAAAGTTGTCAGCTCCGCGAGCGCACGACCCATCGCCAGATACCAAGCGCGGCTATCGGCGTTTTCTAGAGTTTGGGCGTAAGTTGCTGAGAGGTGTTTTTTGACACTTTCTTGGAACGACACTTTGTCGAATTGTTTTTGTTGAGTAGGTTTCATTAGAGAAATCTCACCTTTGGTTCTAATCCATCTGCGGTACATCGTGCATGGATGGCAATGAATAAACATCCTCCCATTTTTGGGCCTTTACGGGAGGAGGGGTCAGGGCGTAGAGGGGGGACCAGCGATGAGTTAGTGATCTGTCTCTCACCAATCAACCTCAGCAACCAGATTGCAGTGACCAAGATCACAGCCATCACTCAATCACCTTAAAAGAGAAACATGACGCTGTGATTGACAGGCAATTTTCTAAAATCCATTTATGTAAAACCGATCACAATAAATTTTCCAACAATGGAAAATATTACAAAATGTTGCGCAGCCACATTTAAATCTAGACTGGAAATAGAGATTAATATTGATATAGTTCACAAAAACGGGGCGTAGTTGGCGTGAAAAGCATCAACTCTTGAGAATTAGGAAGTGGATCAAAGTCTTTCGTCTTTTGTTTAACGTAACATGCCGGACAAATCGAGCAAATTGACTAATTTTTGTTCGCCCGTTTTTACGATGTCCTCGCTGCGGACACCGCCAAAATAAGGATAGTTAACGATGTGGATTCCTTCTAAACTCACGCGCCCAGGACGACTGCATAATGCCATTGTGCGTCCCAGAGTACTGGATCTGCTACAGCAAGCGCCACACTACAAATTGGTGCTGTTTCGCTCGCCAGCGGGTTACGGAAAAACCACCATGGCCGCGCAGTGGTTAGCCGATAAAACGCATGTCGGCTGGTACAGTGTCGACGACAGTGATAACGATGGCTTCCGCTTTGTAAACTATCTGCTGCAAGCGCTGAATAAAGCCACCAATGGCCAGTGCGCCAACGCGCTCAAACAGGCCGAAAAACGCCAATTTTCCTCGCTCCGTTCACTCTTTAGTGACGTATTCTCGGAGATGAGCGATTTTCATCAAGAGTGCTACGTGGTGTTGGATGACTATCACGTCATTACCAATGACGAGATCCACGAGGCGATGCGCTTTTTCCTCAAACATATGCCGGATAACGTCACCCTAGTGGTGACTAGCCGCGCCAATCCGCCACTCGGTACCGCCAATTTGCGCGTGCGCGATCTGATGATTGAGATTGGCAATGAGATGCTCGCCTTTGACACCGAAGAGACCACGCGCTTCTTTAATCAGCGCGTTAGCGACGGAATAGACGAAGATACCGCCAATAACCTCCGTATTTACGTTGAAGGTTGGCCATCAGCGCTGCAATTGATCGCGCTGCAAGCGCAGCACCAAAAGCGCACCTTGGCGCAATCGGCTGAATCGGTCTCGCATTTTAACCACGCTCACTTGTGGGATTATCTGGTGGAAGAGGTTTTTGATCTGCTCGATAAAGAGACGCGTCAGTTTCTGATGCAAGTGTCGGTGCTCGATCATTTCAACGATGAATTGGTCTATGCGCTCACCCAGCGCGAAGACGCGCTAGGCATGATTGAATCGCTCAACCGTTATGGCCTGTTTATCTATCCGCTGGAGGGGGAACAAAACTGGTTCCGCTTCCACAATCTGTTTGGCGAGTTTTTGTCGCACGAACGTCAGGCACGCATCCCGCAGCAAGAGCAAGATCTCAACCGCAACGCGGCAATCGCTTGGCTCAAACAGAAGATGCCCCATCAAGCGCTGCGTCATGCACAGCGCGCCTACGACGGCGAACTGGTGGCGGAGATCCTCAACGAGTACGGTTGGAAAATGTTCCATCAAGGTGAGCTCTCAACCTTAGAAGCGGCGATCAACTTGCTCGATAAAGACTTGCTGTTTAGCGACCCCAAACTCACCATGCTGCGCGCTTGGCTGGCACAAAGTCAGCACCGCTACAATCAAGTCGGCACCTTGCTCGCGGAAGCGGAAAATGAGCACAAAAAGCGCAATATTAACCTCGACATTCAATATCAGGGCCAAGCCAATGCGCTGCTGGCGCAAGTGGCGATCAATAACAATGAACCGCAAAAAGCGCTGGAGCTGGCCGAACTGGCACTGAGTCAGCTTGATAGCACTATCTATCGCAGCCGTATTGTCGCCACTTCCGTGGTCGGCGAAGTCAACCACGTGATTGGCTGCTTGGACCGTGCTCTGCCGATGATGCAACAAACCGAGAAGCTGGCGCGTCAGTACCAAGTGTACCATCAGGCGCTGTGGGCAATTTTGCAGCAAAGTGAAATTCTCATCGCGCAGGGTTATGTGCAAGCGGCATTCGAACTGCAAGATTCGGCGTTTAAATTGATAGAAGATCAGCAGTTGCAACACGTACCGCTGCACGAGTTTTTGCTGCGCATCCGGGCGCAAGTGCTGTGGTGTTGGAACCGCCTAGACGAAGCCGAAGAGTGCGCCTACAAGGGGCTACAGATCCTTGAAAATCACGCGCCAAGTAAGCACTTACACAGCTACTCGATGTTGGCGCGTATTGCCATTGGCCGCGGTGAGCTGGATCGCGCCGGTAAGTTTATCGAGCACATCCAACATTTGATGAAACAGTCTACTTATCACGTCGACTGGACCGCCAACGCCTCGCTTTCGCTGATCTTGTATTGGCAAGCCAAGGGCAACATGACAGCAACGCAAGAGTGGCTCAACAGTGCGGTTCGTCCGGAAACCGCCAGCAACCACTTCTGTCAATTGCAGTGGCGTAACATCGCCCGCGCGCACATCAATCTTGGTCAATACCCAGAAGCGCGTCAGGCACTCGATTTTCTGCAAAGTGAAGCAAACCGCTCACGTTTAATCACCGACAAAAATCGCAACCTGATTGTTGAAGCGATTTACGCAGTCCAGCAGAAAGACGAAGAACAAGCCAAATCGCTGCTTAAAGAGGCGTTAGTGCTCACCAACCAGACGGGTATGGTCGGGAACTTCTTAATTGACGGGGCGACCATTGGCAACTTACTAGAAAAACTGACCAACCGTCACGAGCTCGGCGATCTGGAACGTCACCGCGCGCAGCAACTGATGAAAGATATCTCATCGAGCCAGCGCAGCCGTTCGATTCATTTTGATGAGGAGTTTGTTGAAAAACTGGTCACTCACCCGAATGTGCCGGAGTTAGTGCGCACCAGCCCGCTCACCCAGCGTGAATGGCAAGTGTTGGGGCTGATCTATTCTGGCTTTAGCAACGAGCAGATAGCACAAGAGCTGGATGTGGCAGGCACCACCATCAAAACCCACATTCGCAACTTGTATCAAAAGCTCAATATCGCTAACCGCCGCGAGGCGATCACCACCGCCGAAAGCCTGTTGCAATTGATGGGGTATTAAATACTCCCGATTTCAGATAATAAGTGCAACACTCAAAAGCCGATCAATTGATCGGCTTTTTTCTTTCATCACATACGCTGGCTTATATCCGACATTCCGCAGCTAATTTAGGAATAAACTACCTCATAGAATCTACCGAGTAATTTGAGTAGTTGTGTTTGGTGATCTTGAAGTCCAGTGATGAACCGTTGGCCGTTAATCTCTAGCGTATCTATGCCTTCGAATTGCAAGAAGACCCAACGTGCCGTCGGTCTGGAGGTCGTCTTGTTCTTTACCATACTTGGGAAGAACGCTTCGGTTTGTGCGAGTTGCTCTCTGATTTTGTGTTCTAAACTGGCGTAAACAAGCAAGCTCAACGTCATTATCATTAGCAACGCTTCAATGCGTTCAGGCTTTTTCAAGAAGATGGAAGAGGTTAAAAATTCAGGGCTTTTTAGAAAGCGGAAGCCGCGCTCGACTTTTTGTTGCGATTTGTAATGTGCTAGAAGAGCCGTCATGGTGAGTTCTTCATTGTCGGTGTCATTTGTCGCGAGGATAAACATGCCTACTTTGAGCTTAGCCAGTTTTACTTTTTCTAGGTCGGTGAAGGGAGCGGCTTCGATAAAGTATTGGTATCCTGTCGGTGCTTCATCTGTCTTTGGGCGGCCCGAATGAGAGTAAGTCGGCAGTTTGATGAGAGTGCCTTGTTCAAACCCTAGTAAGTCAGATTGTTTCTTGAAATCGTTAAACGCTAATTCTGCGTCAACTTCACAAGCGAATGGTTTTTTACTTAGCTTTTCCAACGCTTTGATTTCTTTTGCTATGTTTTTCTCTAAGTTCTTGAAGAAAGTGATTTCTTCCCGCTTGGTGGCCTGTTCACTGTGAACGAGCAACCAACGTTGATTGACCTTTCCGTAATCCGAGTCTATCCAACATCCTGAGTAGCCATCATCAATAGCGATTAATTGCTCTGGCTCTAGCGCAAACAGTGCTTGTTTTGCGAGCTTGATGGTCATGGGTACACGGGTAATGAACTTTTGATTTTGCTCATCTAGCGAGGAGATGCTTTCTTCGGTGTACAAGGCGGCATCAGCGATAAAGTAACGACTATTTTGCGCGGCTTTTAGGCAATGTATGTGTCTTTTAGTGACTTCAGCGAATGCCTTGGCATCATTGGTGTTGCCACTCAGTGCTTGCATGTAAACAGGAATACCTGCTTGGTTTTCACAGATGAGTTCAAGCACCACTTGGTTAAGCTCTGGCCTATGATCCCGACTGTAGCCTCTTACAAGCTTAATGACGTTGGTGTTTTCATCTTGTGCATACTCACCATCAACGTGGAAGCTAGTGATATCAAGATGAACAGAATCCGTCGTCAAGCCCAGTTTATCAACAACACGCTCAGCAATAACCTGATAGAGCGCTGAGACATCGGCTTCGTATAGAGCATCTAAGGTGCGGCCTAGTACATCATCAGTAAGGTGGTGTGCTTCAATGTCTTTGGCGAGTAGCTTAGACACAGGCTTGGTCTTAAAAAAGTCCGAGAACATGTGCAGTGTTCTGCTATGAAAGCCAAGTCCATTTAGGAGCATGGCCAATACCGCGTCACCATGAGAAACATTGTGGTCAGAATATTTTGGGATAACGGCATCTATCATCCGTGGCAGGCCAATTTCGTGACAAAAGGCGGCAATGAGACCAAGGTGATCTAAGCGTTTAATAACAGGATGGGTAGACATATTTTGAGACCGTCAAATAGCAGTAATAGATCAAAACTGTCGATCGCGGTCAAGATGGTGTCGTGGTTTTTATGAAAAACTGATCGCCAGATCACACTATTTAAATTCTGGAATTAGCTGCGGAATGACGGTTATATTCTGCGTTGAGACCCAAAATGCAACATCATTAGATCCCACTCTATCTCGCTGAAACAGGTTGTTCTCTCGCTAAACTGATAGAAACCCTATCAAGATCACACTTAAAGGGAGGATTCAGGTGAAATCGACTCGTTTTGATTACCATGCAAGATTAATGAGTTTTATTCTCATTTATAATGATAAAATAGCAAAACGACATAGCTAGGTATCCGAAAAACTAAATCATGAATACATCAATCAAACCGCACCATAAATTTTCGCTGTACATGGGTGACAATCGTTCAGATTATTCCGAGTGTGAAATCAACAGTATACAATTTAATATTCATAATTTTGACATGTATGCCTCAAACTCTACTTACATCCAGAACTATGCTGCTTCCGACGATATTTTCTATCGAATAGCAAGCGCAATTCTTTTGCATTGGTCTCGGCCCGCGATTCAATATTTGATTGGTTCGGCGTCCGAGCTGGCTAAGATGCATTGGGCGATTCACTGCCAGCCGAACCAGACCATTGAGGTGGACTATTTTACCCAGCGCTTGCAAGTCACCACAGTAGAAAAGCAGCACGATTACAACAGCTACGACTCTTTGGTTCATTGGTTGGATGGCGCAAGCATGGCGATTTTGGCCGATAATCCACAGGCGAAAACGCAGCTCAACGCCGTTCCCGCTCATGAAATCTCACGGAAAACAGACCTCACCGATTTTCGTCCGATTGAACAAGATTTCTTTCACTTGTTTAAGGCGTTTTTGTTTGGTGAGCAAAACAAGGAGCAACAGGCCGCACTGCTGCAAGCAGTGGTTCCCTACCTCACCAGTGAGTTAATTGCTGAAGCTGAAAAAGGCGAACCTTACTGGATGAATTACTATGAGTTTCTTATTTTTCCGCTCTACAGCCTGATTGCAATTAGCTGGGGATTTGAAGCAACACCGCTAGACCAAGCGGTGGAAGCGTCTATCGAGGCCAACTATCAATGGTATGCCTATTTTGCCGAACAAAATGGCGGCAAAACCGGAGAAGAGAGCTTGCACCTTAATGACCGTAGCTGCTTGTTTCATAACATTCTCACCGCGTTTTTAAAGGTGCACTACCAACAAACGGGTGAAACGCCAAGCTTCGATTCGCTCTACGCTCCGATGTGGTTGATCAAAGGCGAAGGCCCAAGCTTCGAAGCGCTCAAGGCCAACCCGCCCGAGTTCACCGTTGAATCCGTGTTAGCCGAATAGTTGAGTAGCAAGGTAAAAATCCGATAGCCAAGGCTATCGGATTTTTATTTAAGCAGAGTTTGATTCAAGCATTAGCGACGTAGCTTAAGGCTAGAAAGCACCTTGGGTGGCACTGCTACTGCTGCTCAGTTGATTGTTTGCACCAGATTGCCAAACCACGTTTAGCGCTGGATTGGTTTCATCCCGTTTTAGGCACTTCCACTCAATGTTTTGCGCCGCTGGTACGCTAATTGTTGCACTCCACGTTGGGTACTGAGCTGGGTCAAGTTTGACCGCGCCTGAGGCTGCCCAGTTGCCGAGCTGCGCAACACTGCCCACCGCGTAAACGCTTTGACCAAGATTGGTGTAGCCGTTGTAACAAGTGAAGGTGACACTTTTCACCGTTGGATCCACGCTACCACTGCCTGTGGCATGCAATACCACCGCTTGGTTTTGTGCCAAGTGGAACGTCGCCTGTCCGCCAGCAACGCTAACGCTGTCATCGCCAATCAAACTGGTGTGGCTGCCATCTGTCATGGCCAAGTTGCTCACCGTCACCGACGTTGCAGGACCACGGTTGAGCGCGACGGTCACCACATCGTCGCCCTCTTGGCGCTCATAGACCAATACATCGTCATTCACCCAGCGCTGAGTATAGCTGCCGCGTTGAATCGCTAAGCTGTTCTGGCGGAGTTCAGTCAGCGCTTGGATGATCTTAAACGCTTGCGTATCTTGGCTAAAGCTTGGCATCTTTTCACGGTTGTATGGGTCACTGCCCACTTGACCAAACGCGTTTTGGGTAAAGTTCGCCGAGTAGTGCTCCGTTCCGTAGTAGATCGCGGGAATACCGCGCACCGTCATGGTCGCCACCAAACCTAAATTAACGCGCTGCTGGGCAAACGCTTCGCTCTGATTGCCACCGGCTTCGTTGTTGCCCGGGCCAAACGTCGAGGCACTGGAACGTAGCGCGGTCGAGATACGCGCCATGTCGTGGTTGTCCATAAACACCACTTGCCAATCATCACTGCTGAAGACGGATTTGCGTGTTTCCAAATAGTTGTTCAGCGTTTTCATGCTATTGCCTGCACGGCCGGCCAACACGCGCTCTAACGTATCGCGAAAACCGAAATCGAGCAGCGCTGAGCCTGAGGTGTTGGCGTAGTCAATCGCGTAGCCATCAATGCCTGTGGTGGTATTGGCGCTGGCACCAAACCATTCGCCGAAGAAGTAGAAGCCATCGCGCCCCAGCGTTTTGCTGTAGTTGTAGATGTCCGTGGTCCACTGTTGGATAAAGGATTTATCCATGTGTTTGATTGCATCGATACGAATCGCATCCACCCCGGCATCAATCCAGAATTTTGAGCCATCCAGCAGGTATTGATACACATTGGCATCTGACTGGTTAAAGTCCGAAAGGTTGAACAAGTTGAAATTGCGCACTTGATACCAGTCATTCCAGTTGGTCACACCGCCGTTGTGGTGATACCAATTGGTGCCCGCCGCGACATCGCTGTTGTAATCGGTGATGAACTGACCATCACGATACAACGCGCCGTATTCGTTTTCATCGTTGCCGTTGGAATGGTTCGGCGCGTAGTCCAGCACCAGCTTCATGTTGTACTCTGCGCTGTGCATTTTAGCGGTCAGTTCTTTGAAATCGTCTAGCGTCCCAAAGTGCTCATCGACGCGGAAGAAATCTCGTCCCCAGTAACCGTGATAGCCCGCGCCACCATTGGCATCGAGGTTATCGGCGTTGTCCACTGGCGGCGTGATCGAAATGGCCGTCACGCCCAATGATTTCAAGTACGGCAGTTTATTGATTAAGCCACGAAGGTCTCCGCCGACATACTTTTTCAAGTTGTTCGGATCGTAAGTTGCTGGGTTGCGGCCCGTGTTGTTAGTTGCATCGCCATCGCTGAAACGGTCAAGAAAAACAAAGTAAATCGTCTCTTTGCGAAAATCGAGAAAAGTGCCACTTTCCGTCTGCGCGCTGGTCGCAGCATAAAGTGTTGGGCTAAACATCAGTCCATTTGCGGCAATAGCCGCCAGCAGCGCACTGCAAAGCATAGTGCGTTTTTTCATTGGAGATCCCCCGTGGTTTGTGAAAATGAACCGGGAACTATTCCCGGTTGTTGGTTAGATTCTTTTCACTGTAGAAATCGAAGATGTGGCAGAAGGCGGTATTGAGGTTGAAGCGCATCGGTTTACCGATGTCAGCGGTAGTGATGGTTTGATCGTTCACGCGCGCGATCAGCTCCTTGCCTCCCACTTTGAAGTAGAGGTACTTCTCGTTGCCCATGTTTTCGACCACCGTCAAAATGCCCTCGACGGCGTTAATGGTGTCACCCGGTGCGGCAACACGAATGTGTTCTGGGCGAATGCCAAAGCAAACCGGTTTATCCACGTATTCGCTGAGCGCTTTCTGCTTTTCCACCGGAATGAACATGCGCAGGCCATTGCCAATTTCAACATAGAGCTGGCCATTTTCCTCGCGGATCACCGTATCAATCAGGTTCATCGCCGGAGAGCCGATAAAGCTTGCGACAAATTTGTTGGCCGGATAGTTGTAGAGGTTGGCGGGGGTATCCACCTGCATGATCTTGCCTTGGTTGAGCACGCAGATGCGATCGCCAAGGGTGAGTGCTTCGGTCTGATCGTGCGTCACGTAGATCATGGTCGCCGGGTTGCCCTCTTCTTTGAGCGATTGATGCAATTGGGCGATTTTCACCCGCATCGACACACGCAGTTTGGCATCTAGGTTGGACAGCGGCTCGTCAAACAGGAAGACATCTGGCTTACGCACAATCGCGCGCCCAACCGCTACGCGCTGGCGCTGTCCACCAGACATCTCTTTCGGTTTACGGTACAAAAGGTCAGTGATTTCCAGTTTTTCAGCCGCCTCTTCCACACGGCGCTTAATCTCCTCTTTCGGCCGCTTTTGCATTTTCAAACCAAAGGCCATGTTATCGAACACGGTTTTGTGCGGATAAAGCGCATAGTTTTGAAACACCATTGCGATGCCTCGATCTTTCGGTGGTAAGTCGTTTACCACTTTATTACCAATGTGGATTTCACCGCCTGAAATGCTTTCCAGCCCCGCGATCATGCGCAAGGTGGTCGATTTTGCGCAGCCTGATGGCCCGACAAACACCATAAATTCGCCTTCGCGAATATCCAGATCTATGCCATGGACAGCTTTAAAACCGTTCTCATATTTTTTTTCTACTTTACGTAAGCTAACCGTCGCCATGAATCTCTCCACTTACCAAAAGGGTATAAAATTGGTCCTCAATTTACCGAGGCAGACTGGCAGGCAATCTGTCTGGGTAAATCGGGCAGCCGAACGTATCTTCGGCTGCCAACTCGATGACTTTGTTACTGACACTCAGTGACCATCGCCAGCAGCGGTGTTTTGTCCGCAGCGATCTGAATGGTCCAGACGTATTTGCCATCTTTAGGCAAATTCACTACGGTGTTTTTGGCAAAGCCGCCGCGTTTCAGCTCTTTCACTTGGCCAACCGTCATCTCCATCCCGGCGGCGGTGAACTGCGGCGTCCAGCTCATGGTGGCAAATTGCAAGCTCACGTTGCCCGCTTTTTCGTCCACCACCACTTGATAGATACCATCGCCTTTGTAGCCCATTTTGTGGTTGTCCAAATGAATCCACTGACCTTCTGGGAAAGTACCCACCACAAACAGCGATGGGCGAATTGGCCCGCGATCATCTTCTAACGTCGGCAAGCTACAGTTAGAAAAGCGCGCGTCGACATTGGTCGCGGCAGGCTGGGCCTGCTCAGTGGTGGTGCTGGCACAGCCTGCCAGTAACGCGGTAGCGGTCGCCGCAATCAGAAGTGTATATTTCATAACAAATCCTTGATTATTTCGTTCTCGTTTCTATCCAGCGGAGTCCGAACTGCCTGCTCCGCGTTGTCGGTTGTGTTCGCTTGTTAGGCCGATTTCTTGTCAAACAGACGGGCAAACCAGCGCTTTTGTTCAGGTGGCGATTTTTTCAACTGCTCATAGTGCTGAGTCAGTTTGTTCAGCACCGCAAGATTGCGGTAATAGGCTTTGGACTCTTTGGCCGGATAACCAAACAGATCACTGCCCGGCGGGCAAGAGTGGCTCACCCCAGATTTGGCTTTGATCACCGAATGGCTGCCGATGTGAATGTGTCCGGCGGTGCCGACTTGGCCATGCACCACCACGTGATCGCCCAGCACGGTGTGCCCGGCGAAACCGCATTGAGAGATGATCAAACAGTGCTTACCAATGCGGCAGTCGTGGCCGATTTGCACTTGATTGTCGATTTTGCTGCCTTTGCCAATCACAGTGTCGCCCAGTGTGCCGCGATCGATGGTGTTGTTACAGCCGATCTCCACGTCATCTTCAATGATGACGCGGCCAATACTTTCCACGCGCTGATAACTGCCATCTTTGCCAGACATGTACTCAAAGCTGTAGTTGCCAATCGAGTTGTTGGAGTCGATGATGACGTTATTGCCGATCACCGTGCCTTCTTTGATCACCGTATTGGCGTGAATCGCCACGTTGTTACCAATGGTCACGCCGTTCATAATGAGTACGCCGGGCATAAAATGGCATCCCTGCCCTATCTGGCAATGTTTGCCGATATATACCCCATCAATGGTTGATGTGTTGCCTTGATCAAATAGCTGATATTTATGCACTTTATAAAAGCGCAGCAGCGAATTGATTTTCTCCACATCCAAATGGTCAATCACTATGTGTGCTTTGGCTGGGCTTTGCAAAATCGCTGCCGGGCCGACCAGCACATCGGCTGAGGTTTCAGAAAGCTGTTTAAGATCCGAGCGGGCAAAGACCACGGCGAGGCCGCCACGGATATCACTGACCACTGGACGTATGGTGTCCACCACCAGCGAAGTATCCCCCTCCACTCGACCCGATAAACTTTGCGCAATTTCTGAAACACTCAGCATGTTGACCCCTTGACTCGGTTAGAAACGGTATAAAGCTTGAAGATAAACGGTGTGCTGTTTGAGCTCACTCTCGTTTTTCGCTTCCCATCCCGCCAGTTTACTTTTTTCTTCGACTTCGTTCGCGTACTCATATTCGCCTTTTAGCAACCAGTTATCACCCACTGCCTGTTCATAGCCCAAGGTCGCTTTACGAATGTCTTTAAAGTAATCCACATTTGCGTTGCCGCCGCCGCTGTTGGCTGCATTGTTGGTTTCGTTTTCACCAACGCGAACACGTGCGTAAAGTACACCCGCATCGTCGAAGCTATATTGCACAATCGGTTCGATGTATTTTTCATTGAAATCACTGATTTCATTGATAGAACCGCTTGATGAGCGATCTTCGTTGTCTTTGATTTGGTAGTAAAGCTCGACGCCTAACTCCCAGTTGCCAAAGCGCTTATAAGGTTTAAACAGCAAGCTGTATCCTTCTTCGGTGCGCTCGCCCCAGGCACTCTTATCTTCTGAACTGTATAGGTACTCTAGATTTGAGTAGAAGCCCCAGTTGTGCTCGTTGTTAAAATAGGTCAGATAAGGACGGAAGCTGTGTTCGGCAAGCTCTTTACGCAGGCCACTCACATAAGGAGAGAATACTTTGCTACGGGTGTACTCCAGCTCATAAATAGCACCAGTAGCCCAGCCATTACCGAGATCAAAGCCCTTATTGAGGGAGAAGAGATGCTTAATGCCGTCTTCATTTTCATGGTAGCCGGGATTTCTCTGCTCACGGTTTTCCAGTTTCAGGCCATAGAGCGCGCTAAGGTTCCAGCGGGCGTTGTTGTAGTAGACGCCAAACACTTCATGGGTGGTGGTTTTTTCCTTTTTCTTGTCGCCGTTGAAGCCATCAGTCACCTTATCTTCGTATTCAAGAGAGGTGCCCACATGGCCGCCAAACTGCATCGCTTCGTCAAGAAAACCAGTGTCAGAGTCCATGCCACGCTCACTGGCAGCAAGAGTAGGGAAAGAGAGAGCAAGCGCCGCCGCTACGGAGACGGAAATTAACGTTCTTTTCACGATAGGTCCTTATCAACCATTTGGTTGTAAATCGTCGGTAGAGTTAAGTTGAATATTTAGTAGTTCACTGTGAACGCCTATCTATTCTTCTGCATGTTGATTTGTTTTTCCTCTCCCCTTTTCTTCAAATGAGACTCTCATCACTCTCACTGGCTCATTTGAATGACATTGGTCACAATTTTAGATTTGACAGCCGAGATTACAGCCAATTTGTGAGCGCTTTTTGCTCATGAAAAAAACATTCTATTCGTGAGACACAAAGCGACACCGGACTTAGCTTCCATCAGCATTTATTGATGAGCATCACACTTGAACTCAAAGTTCGATGGATAGTAGTTGACTTAAAAGAAGGCGGATTTAACCTAGTAGTATATTATGAACTACTACAGAGCTATCACGATGAAAAAGACATGGATAAAAGCAGCGCTACTCGCGACGTTCGTTAGTCTGCCCGCAGTTACTTACGCTCAAGATATTCAGCCGGAACCTGGGTCAGATCTGTTGATCTGGACCGACACCACCACGCTGGACTACATGAAGTACGCGGCAGAGTCGTTTAACCAAGATTTTGGTTACAAGGTGAAGTTTTCATTTCGTGGTTTAGCCCCGATTGATGCTGCGTCACGCATGATTCAGGATGGTGGTTCTGCTCGCGTGGCCGACATCGCCGAAATTGAACACGATCTGCTCGGCCGTTTAGTGGTCGCGGGTGGCGCGATGGAAAACCTTGTCTCTGCCGATCGCATTCAATCGACCTTCTTACCCAACGCGACCGCTGCGGCCAAATACGCGGGCGCCAGCTATGGCTTCCCAGTGAGCTACGCCACGTTAGCGCTGTTTTACAACAAAGATCTGCTGCCAACGGCACCAAAAAGCTTTGAAGAGATCATCGATTTTGGTAAAGGGTTTAATAACGCCAAAGAGAACAAATACGCGCTGCTGTGGGATATTCAGAACTACTATGAATCACGTATGTTCTTAACGCTGTACGGTGCCTACGAGTTTGGTAAAGGCGGCACCGATGCCAAAGATCTCGGCATCAACTCGCCACTGGCGCAGCAGGGCATGAGCGCGATGAAAACCCTTAAAGCGGCGAATAACTCTAACCCGGTCGACATGCGTAACCCACAGGTGCGTCGTGGCCTGTTTGGTGAGGGCAAAGTCGCCGCGATCATCGATGGCCCGTGGGCGATTCAAAGCTATGACAACAGTGGCGTCAACTACGGCGTCGTGCCAATTCCTACCTTTGAAGGCAAGCAGCCGCGTACCTTTTCCACCGTACGCCTGGCAGTCGTATCCTCGTACAGTGAGTACCCGAAAGCAGCGCAGCTGTTTGCCGACTACCTCTCTTCAGAGAAGATGCTGATGAAACGCTATCAGATGACCAAATCCATCCCACCAGTACAGAGCCTGATGGAGAAAATCATTGTCGATGCGGATGAAGCGACCTACGCGATCATCGCGCAAGGCTTCTACTCAGACGCAATGCCATCCATTCCGGAGATGGGCTACCTGTGGTCGCCGATGGCCAGTGCCATCACTGCGATGTGGGTCAACGATCAAACGCCCAAACAGGTTCTTGATCACGCTAAAGCGATCATTGAAGAGCAGATCGCGTTTCAGGAGTAGTTATGTTGTTGTCGCAAACCATCAAAGCACCGAAAGTGTCGGCCTCGTGGATTATCATGGGCTCAACACAACTGGCGCACAAACATTGGGTTACTGGCGGGGTTTTCCTCGCCATCCAATGCCTGTTTCTGCTCTACTTGCCGGATTTAGCGGCCGCACTCAAGGGCTTGGTATCACTGGGCGACGTGGCGCAAACTCGCCAAGGGTTTAAAGTGATTCAAGGAGACAACTCCATCTTTATGTTGGTGGAAGGGGTCATTGCCCTGCTGTTTCTTTTCTTAGCGATTACCGCCTACGTGGTTAACGTTCGTCAGGCGCAAGAGTGTCAGCCATGCCGTTTGAGCGTGCGCCAGCAACTTAAAGCCATCTACGACGACAAATTCGCCTTTATCGTGTTGTCACCGGCGTTTATCGCCAGCATCGCTTTCATCATCATGCCGATTGCGATCACCGTGTTGGTCTCGTTCACCAACTACTCAGCGCCGCACCATATTCCGCCGAAAAATCTGGTCGATTGGGTCGGTTTTAAAAACTTTCTGACGCTGTTTGAGCTGAGAATTTGGTCGAGCACCTTTGTCGGTGTCGCCACTTGGACGGTCATCTGGGCGATTGCCGCGACCATTTGCACTTGTGGTTTTGGTTTTATCCTCGCGCTGGCGCTGGAAAATCGCAACATCAAAGCGAAAAAACTATGGCGTTTTGTGTTTATTTTGCCCTATGCCATTCCTGCGTTCGTGACGCTGCTGATGTTCCGCCTGCTACTCAACGGTATTGGCCCAGTCAATGCCACACTCAATGCTTGGGGCTTTGAGTCGGTCGCTTTTCTCTCGGATCCACATTTAGCCAAGCTGACCGTGATTGCGGTGAGTGTTTGGGTCGGCGCGCCCTACTTTATGCTGCTGATTTCCGGCGCGTTGACCAATATTCCACGCGATCTGTATGAAGCGAGTGAAGTCGACGGCGCCAGCAAGTTCCAGCAATTTCGTGAAATCACCCTGCCGATGGTGTTGCATCAAGTCGCACCGTCGTTAGTGATGACCTTTGCCCATAACTTCAACAACTTCGGTGCGATTTTCTTGCTCACCGAAGGCGGGCCAATCAATCCGGAATACCGTTTTGCTGGCCATACCGACATTTTGATCACTTGGATTTACAAACTGACGCTCGACTTTCAGCAGTACCAAATCGCTTCGGTGATTTCGATTGTGATCTTCTTGTTCCTGTCGGTGATTGCTATCTGGCAATTCCGCCGCATGAAATCCTTTAAAGACGATGTGGGGATGTAACTATGAGTCGTGTATTAGAAAAACTGGGTACCGTAATCGTCTATTTGTTCCTCGCCGTCAACGCCATCCTGGTGCTTGGCCCGGTACTGTGGACAGTGCTGGCTTCGTTTAAACCGGGCAACAACCTGTTCAGCTCCTCGTTCGGCGAGTTCGCTTTTACCCTCGACCATTACAAAGCGCTGTTTACCGATACCCCGTATTTGGAGTGGTACAAAAACACCTTTATGCTCGCGACAGCCAATATGGTGATCTCTTTGGTGATTGTCACCATGACGGCATTTGTTTTCTCGCGCTACCGCTTTCAGGGCAAACGTAACGTGTTGATGAGCATTTTGGTGTTACAGATGTTTCCGGCCTTTCTCTCGATGACGGCGATATACATTCTGCTGTCAAAAATGGGCTTGATTGATACCTACATCGGCTTGCTGTTTGTCTACGTGACGGGCTCTCTGCCCTTTATGACTTGGCTGGTGAAAGGCTACTTTGACGCCATTCCTACCTCGCTGGATGAAGCAGCGAAAATCGACGGCGCCGGACACATGACCATCTTCCTTGAGATCATTTTGCCACTCGCCAAACCGATCTTAGTGTTTGTCGCCTTGGTCTCTTTTACCGGCCCTTGGATGGATTTCATCCTGCCGACGCTGATTTTACGCAGCGAAGAGAAGATGACGTTAGCCATCGGCATCTTCAGTTGGATCACCTCCAACTCAGCGGAAAACTTCACCCTGTTTGCCGCTGGCTCGCTACTGGTCGCCGTACCGATCACCTTGCTGTTTGTCGCCACTCAAAAACACATCACAACTGGCTTAGTCAGTGGCGCAGTAAAAGAATAAATATCAGGAACCTTTATGATTACTAGAAGCTCATTAACTCACTTGGCGAAAAGTGCGGACAGTTACGCCTACGACAACGACACTTTGCACATTCGCTTTCGCAGTGCCAAAGGCGAAGTTGACCGAGTGACACTGTGGATCGGCGACCCCTACACCTGGGCCGAAGGCGGCCTAGACGGTGGAAATTTAGGCGGCAGCGACGCGCACGGCTGGACAGGCGGGACTGAAGTGCCGATGCAGTTGGAAGGACAAAGCGAACATCATGATCACTGGTTCGCCCCGTTCGTGCCACCGAAAAAACGCACCCGCTACGGCTTTATTTTGCATGGCAAAGCGGGTGAGAAACTGCTGTTTGGCGAAAAACGTTGTGTGAACATTCAAGACGAGCGCACAGCCGAAATCGAACTGAGCAACTTAAGCAATTTCTTCTGCTTTCCCTACATCAACCCCAAAGATGTGTTGAAAACCCCACAATGGGTACGCAGCACCATCTGGTATCAGATTTTCCCGGAACGTTTTTACAACGGCCGTGCGGAGATCTCGCCTGCCAATGTGCAGCCGTGGGGCAGCACGCCCACCAGCGACAACTTCATGGGCGGCGATCTATGGGGCGTGATTGAAAAACTCGATTACTTGCAAGAACTCGGGGTCAATGGTCTCTATTTCTGCCCGATTTTCACCGCCAATGCCAACCACAAATACGACACGGTCGATTACTACAATGTCGACCCGCATTTTGGCGGCAACGAGGCATTCCGTGCTTTGGTTCAAGAAGCGCACCGTCGTGGCATGAAGGTGATGTTAGACGCGGTATTCAACCACATCGGCCATCAATCCCCACTGTGGTTGGATGTGGTGGAAAAAGGCGCTGAGTCTCGCTACGCCGATTGGTTCTGGATCAAGCAATTTCCGGTTTATCCAGACAAGCCCAAATCGGAGTGGGACTTTAGCAACCTCAATTACGAAACGTTCGGCAATGTGGCAGAAATGCCCAAACTCAATACCGAAAACCCAGAGTGCCGCGCCTACCTGTTGGATGTGGCGCGCCATTGGGTGCAAGAGTTTGATATCGACGGCTGGCGTTTAGACGTAGCCAACGAGGTCGACCACGAGTTCTGGCGTGATTTCCGCCGTTTGGTCAAAGGCATCAAGCCCGATTGCTACATTTTGGGCGAGATATGGCACGAAGGCATGCCGTGGCTGCGCGGCGATCAATACGACTCGCTGATGAACTATCCGCTGACACAGGCAATCACTGACTTCTTTGCCCTTGGCAACGACGACAAAACCAGCTTCATCAATGCGGTCACGCGCTCTTACCTTGCTTACCCGCGTAACGTCAATGAGGCGATGTTTAATCTGCTGGAAAGCCACGACACCACGCGCCTGTTGAGCCTGTGTGGCAACGACAAGCGCAAAGCGAAACTGGCGTATCTGTTTATGTTCACCCAAGTGGGCTCTCCGTGTATCTACTACGGCGGCGAAGTGGGCATGGACGGGCAAAAAGGCATGGGCCTAGAGCTAAACCGCAAATGCATGATTTGGGATGAGCAGCAGCAAGATCTCGAATTCAAAGCCTTTATGCAAAAGCTGATTCGACTTCGCCAAGCCTACCCGGAGTGCAACCTGCCTTACTTAGAGTGGATCGAGGTGGATCATCCACACGTGGTGGCTTTTCGCAAAGGCGCACTGCAAGTGGCCCTCAACAACAGCGACAGTGAAGCGCGCTGTCTTATCAACGGCACTGAGCTTGCTTTGCCCGCGTTTGGCTTTGAACTGCGTGATCTCACCACTGCGGAAGTGCTATGAAGCTGGGTCTTTCTGTCGATTCAGAATGGATCTGGGGGGTGCTCATCGATAACGATGGGCAGCCCCGTTATCGCAATCAGCTCAAAACGCCACTCAGCGCGCAGCAAACCGCTGAAGTCATCACTAGCATGGCGCTGAGCATGCAGCGCATGTTCGGCCCACTGACACTGGTCGGTATCAATCTCATGCCCGATTGCTGGCAAGGCGCACTCTCCAATGGCAAAGAGGTATTGACCGATTGGCTGACAACGCACCTCTCGGTGCCCTGCCAGTTGTTTAATCCGGCGGTGATCGCCTTAGCGCAAATCCCAAACCTGCCGCAAGGCAACGTTTTAAGCGCGGTATTGGATGACGGCTGCGAGCTGTACGTTACCGATCAGCTTTGCCGACGCGAACCGTATCGCCACGTGCTCGATTTAGGTTGGGCGCACAAACCGCTCAAAGGGTATCAAAGCTTAATTGACGGGCTGACACCGCTGTGCAACTGCGGCAGTGATGAGTGCATTCGTCAGTACTTGTCACGCAAGGGGATTGAGCGCCAATATCATCAGCTCTCTTTGCAACATCGCACCGCGCGCGACATCGTCTTTGGTGTTGATGACAACCACGCTTGGTCAACGCGCATCTATCGTATCTGGGTCGATCAGCTTGCCAGATCGCTCTCCGATGCGGTGTTTCGCTTCCAACCTAAGCTGCTGGTCTTAAGTGGCAGCTTGATCCTGCACCCTGATCTCGCCTTAACGCTCAAAAGCACTTTAAGCCGCTACTGCCAATTTGACGCCCTACCGGAAATTTTATGTCTGCACAACGATGAGTATCGTTTTGCCGAGGGCGCCGTCTCGATGTGCACCGTAAATTGTGCACAACCTTCTACATTCACTGCATGAGGAGTGGTAACCTTGACAGGAAAATTCGCGTGAATCATTACCGAGGAACCCCCGTGACCGAGCTGGTAACAAAACTGATGGACTTTGGCTTTACCAAGACCGATGCCTTGGTTTATATCAATTTACTCAAAAATGGCCGCGCCAGCGGTTATAAAATTGCCAAAGAGATTTCGCTCTCTCGCTCATCTGTCTATTCATCGATTGATAACTTGTACAAAAATGGCTGCATCTTTATGTCCGATGGTGAGACCAAAGAGTACGAGGCCAAATCGCCCGATTTGATTTTTAGCCAGATTGAGAAAAAAACCATAGAAAACATTCAGATCCTGAAAAAAGAGCTCTCACGCATGATGCTTCAGGAAGAGAAAGAGTTTATCTATAACGTCTCTGGTTTTGAAAACCTGCTGCAAAAAGCGCGCGAGATGCTGAACCTGGCGCAGATCGAAGTCTATCTCAATACCGATTTTCATCTCGACCTACTCGCCGATGAGATCTGCCACGCGATTGAACGTGGAGTACGCGTCATTGTTTTCTCTTTCAATCGCTTAACCTTGCCGCATCCGAAAGTCGAGCACTATTCGCGATCCGACAGCCCAGAGCAGCGTTATCCTTCACACCGCTTTATGCTGGTGGTGGACATGAAACAAGCGATGATGTTTTCACATCGCGAGGAGACGCAGGGGCTATTTTCCAACAACCGTTTGATGGTCAAAATGATGGCCGAACACATCCACAGTGATATCTATCTCACTGAGTATGAAAAGCTAGCGCCGGAAAAACGCTGTCGTATTGCCACCGTGCACGAGCTCGAAAACAATATGGTGGTGGATGATCGCTTAACCTTAAAAGCACAAAGCAAAGCCTAGGCAAGAAAAGTGCGGCGGGAAACGGATGTTCCGTCAATGGCGAATAGGTCAAAAAGCGTCCAAACCAAAACGCAGATAAAAAAAGAGCCAACCGCAAAAAGGTGCGATTGGCTTATGTATGGTGTGAACAATATATATCCACTAACAACGTCAGTTGGCTAGGTGACCCTCGGCTTAATAAGGGTCGAAAGAGATTATGCATGATTCATGCCAAGATTAAAAGCTTTATTTTTTCGCTAAATATCTCATATTATTCTCATTGACTGGATCTCTATTGCATTTTGCAGTTGCAAAATGCAAAAGCGCGCGCAAATAGCCATATTTATATCAAGGTGATGATTACTTACCCAATCGCCATTACTTTCTCAGCACCGGAAGATCGCGGCGGCGCGATTCAAAGTGATTGCATACTTTTTTGCCCTGAATCTGGTTATACTCCTCCACTCTGTTTTCTGACGGTTTATGAGCCATGAATTATTTATCCACGTTTCTCAAAGGGCTGGCCATGGGCGCCGCCGATGTGGTCCCGGGCGTTTCTGGGGGTACCATCGCTTTTATCACTGGTATTTACGACACCCTACTTGAAAGTATTCGCCGCATTAACCCGAGCATTTTTCGTTTATGGAAAGCCCAAGGCTTTACAGCCGCTTTTCAGCACATCAACGGTTTTTTCCTCATTGCGCTGTTCGGCGGCGTA
Source organism: Vibrio navarrensis (assembly GCF_015767675.1). Taxonomy (NCBI): domain Bacteria; kingdom Pseudomonadati; phylum Pseudomonadota; class Gammaproteobacteria; order Vibrionales; family Vibrionaceae; genus Vibrio; species Vibrio navarrensis. The sequence continues at coordinate 748,739 of NZ_CP065218.1, forward strand.
CTCACCAGTATCGCCACGCTGGCTAAGCTAATTACTTGGATGCTGGCCAATCACCCGATCCCGATTTGGTCGTTCTTTTTTGGCCTGATCCTCGTTTCCGTGTACCACATTCTCAGACAAGTTGAACGCAAAGATGTGACGCGTTTTGCTCTGCTATTATTCGGCATCGTTTTCGCCTACAGCATCACGGTGCTCAAACCACTGCATCTTGAACCGACGTCGCTCAATGTCCTGTTAGCAGGCGCGATTGCCATCTGCGCAATGATCTTACCGGGCATTTCTGGCAGCTTTATTTTGCTGCTGATCGGCATGTACGCGCCTGTGCTCGGCGCGGTCAAAAACGTGCAGCTTGATATTCTCGGACTGTTTCTCGCCGGATGTGTCGCGGGCTTGCTGACGTTTTCTCATGTGCTCTCTTGGCTGTTACGCCGCTTTCGCGATTTCACCTTGATGTTTCTCACCGGATTGATGATCGGCACACTACCGAAAATTTGGCCATGGAAAGAGACCATCAGTTGGCGCCTCAACTCCAAAGGTGAGCAAGTGCCTCTGGTGCAACATAATCTCTCTCCATTCGAGTTTGAAAGTCTGACCTCGCAACCTTCGCAGTTAGGCTTGGCCATCATCATGGCCTTGCTGGCGTTTGTCTTGGTACTGGGGCTGGAGAAGTTTGCCGAAGCCAATCAAAAAACGCATTAACATTTCGCGCACGCTTTGGCGCTATGTCAAAGTCAGAAGTTGCCCTGTTTGAATAGACAAACCCCACCGATTTTGGTGGGGTTTGTTTTTAGGCCGATAGAATGAGTGAAGCGTTAGTTACGCAGCTTCTCAAACACCGCCACAGACCACGCAGGCACAGAGAGTTTGCCCTCGGTCACTGACGCCACTTGATCTTGGTTTTTCGCCAAAGAATCATTGCCAGCGGCAGCTTGAATGGCATGCAGGCTGTAACCTGTCGCATCAAAGTGAGCGAAGCTGCTCAATGCGCTTGGTGAAGCGTTCACCACCACCACTAAGCCATCACGAGTTGCATCCACTTTCGCGTCGTACAGCTCACCGCTGTTATCCACGCTCATCACAATCAGACCCGGGGTTTGATCCGCGCCAGTGTTGTGGAACTTAACTCGTTTGATGATTTCGCTGCCTTTGCCTAAGGTCAACAAGCCAGAGGATGCACGCAGCGCCGCCAGTTCATTGAAGAACTTGTCCATGTTGCCGATGTCTGTTGCGGTTGGCATGGCGCGATCACTCGAACCTGTGATGACATCGCTAATGATGCCCCAGTTGCTGCCATCTTTATCTTCACGTGGCAAGCCAACATTCCAGTTGTTGTCTTGTTTGGTGAAATCAACACGGTTGTACCAGTCACCCGAATCGTACGAGTCGCGCTGCATCGATTTAGAACGAAGCAGCTCACTGCCCATGTGGATAAACGGAATCCCCTGTCCCAGCACCGCCGTTGACAGGCTGACCGCCTGCATGCGAGTACGATCAGCAGACGTCACGTCGTACGCAATCTTGTACTGGTTGTTGTCCCACAATGTTTGGTTGTCATGCTTAGAGACGTAGTTTTGAATTTCCCACGCATCTTGCGCATAACCAGCCGGTTGGCCGTTGTAGTCCAGCTCACCACCTGTAATCGCTTTGCCTGTGCTGTCGGTAAATGGGAATTCTTTCAGGTTGCCCGCCATACCAAGGCGAGTGAGATCCGCCAAGTGCAGCGCGGTTTTCTTCAGCTCTGCGGTTTGAGTATTTTTGTCATTCACTTGTACGTAAATACCGTTACCAAAACCTTGGTTCGAACGCAGGGTCGCTTCACCATCAAATGGGCCTCCACCGCGAACGGCGTCGCGCAGACGGTCAGAGAAAGAGCCGATGCCCGTGCCGCCTAAGTTCGGCTGTGTCGCTTGCTTGAACATGCGATCATTGCCTACTTCACCAAAGTTCCACCCTTCACCGTAGAAGTAAACGTGTGGATCGACCGCTTGCGCCGCCGCGAGGGTTTGCTGCATTTGCGCCAGTGGGTGATGTCCCATCAAATCCCAGCGGAAGGCATCAATCTTGTACTCTTTCACCCAAGTGGCGATCGAATCGTCGATCAATTTGCCGAACATTTTGTTCTCAGGAGCGGTGTTTGAGCAGCAGGTGGATTGCTCCACCGCGCCAGAGAATTCGTTCAAGCGCTGGTAATACCAAGGCACAATGCGATCGAGAACCGACTTGGAAGAGACGCCCGATTCGTTGGTGTGGTTGTACACCACATCCATCACGACGTTCATACCGACATCCTGTTTCACCGCCATCACCATCTCACGGAACTCTTTGATGCGCGTCATGCCCTCGGCGTCAGAGGAGTAAGAGCCTTCTGGCACCGTGTAGTGGTATGGATCGTAACCCCAGTTGAATGAGTCAACATTACGAACATGGCTGTTGAGGCGCTGAACCACCGCATTGTCTTTGCTGTCGGCCTTTGACAGAGTGTCAAACACCGCGGCGATGGTTTCATCTCCGGCGCAGTAGCCGCCAAAGTCTTTGTCATCTTTCACGCTAGCGTCGAGTTCACACAATTTGGCGAACTTAGCGTTGATATCGGCCACTTTGCTTGGATCTTCGTTGATGGTCGCGATGTCAAAGGTAGGCAACAGATGCAAATGAGTAACACCCGATTTCGCCAGATTCTTCAAATGCTCAACAGGCGCGCTACCACTTTGAGTAAAGGCTTTGTATTTGCCACGGTTCGCTTCAATGGTTGAACTGTCTAGCGCAGAGAAATCACGAATGTGCGCTTCGTACAAGACAAAGCTGGCTGGGTTATCTTGCGCGTGCGGCGCGGCAAGCGCATCCCAACCCGACGGTTTCAGCTCGGCATTTTCCAGATCCACCACTTGGCTGTATTCCGAGTTCATCGACAAGCTCAATGAATACGGGTCGGTCACTTGATAGGTTTCCACTTCGTCGGTTGCAGGGTGGTAAACCGTCACTTCGTAGCGGTAGAAATCACCGTGTTTTAACGCTGTGTTTTCTGCTACCCAAGCACCGCTACTGGCGTCAAAGCTCATTGCAATTGCGCTTTGTGCCTGTTTATCTGCGCTGTAAGGGATCAGTTTGACGCTTTGCGCGGTCGGTGCCCACAAACGGAACGTGGTGCTGCTGTCTTGGTTGATGATCGCGCCATAGCTTAGCTTGGTCGCGCTATCCGCGTATAATGCGTCCAGTGCGCTGGCTGGCTGCACTTCGGTCGCCTTGATAACGCCTGTCGCGTCGCTAGCCACCACCATTAGCTGACCTTTCAACAGATCTTTCAGCGCGAGACCTTCGCCGCTAAAGTCCATCTCAAAACCGATAAAATCATTTTTCAAATGGGGTTTAGCGCTGGCCCAATCGCCGCTTGCCACTTTGCTCGACGTCACCTGTTTGGTGGCGCCAGTGACTTTTTTAGTCGCGCTGTCAAACGCGAGTTCGCCGCTTTGTGAATAGTAGAGCGTGACGCTGGTTGCGTCTTTGGCATTGACTAGGATGACTTTATCATCGGCAAAAATCGCGCTCGCGCCCGCCAGTTCCACTTGTGCCACTGGTTTTTGCGCCAAAGCGGTGTAGTAAACCTTATCGGTGCCTTTGAAAACAAACGCCACATTGCCAATCACCGTGGTTTTATCAAACTCAAACTTCAAGTTCGCGGTTTGGTAATCGCCATTCGATTTGTTGTTTGGAATGATATTGAGACAGCTGTCGGTACCGGTGACAGGCAAGTCCCAATACGGGCCATACACCTCACTCACGCCCGTCGGCTCAATGCCAGGCCAACTGGTATTGGTTGAGCCATAGTTTTTACACGTGTCGTCATTCCACACATGCAAGCGGAACGCACTTTGGTCGCCATCTGGCGTGTTCATGTAAACGCGCGCCGTGTTTGCAGGAATGTCCGAGGTCGGGATCAGCTCAGGATAAACCGCCTTGACGCCTTCTTGGGTAAACACCGCGTTGCTTTTGCCTGTTTGCGTCAGATCGAGCTTGGCATCGAAGTCGCCCAACGGTTTGTTGCCATCAATGCGCGGAATAAAGTTGATACACTGAGTCGCATCTTCACGGACGTCGAGATCCCAGTAAGCACCGAGCTTATCGTCTACCCCTTTTGGCGCTATGCCTGTTCCCCAGTCGTTGGCATTGGGATCGGTTTCGGCGTAGCTATTGCAGTTGTCATTGTTCCATACATACAGCGAAGCTTTGTCGTAAGCAGAGGTATCGGCCGCTGCCACTGCGCTATTCGCTTTATAGTAAACACGCGCCGTTTTGCTGGGTTCAGGTTGTTGCGGGGTGCTGCTGTCGCTGTTTGAAGAGTTACAGCCAGCAACGATCGATGTGGCCAACAGAGGTAAGATGGCTTTCGCCACCATTGATAAATTAAAAGGTTGTATGTTCACGTTCTATATCCATATGCGTAATTATAAAAAGCCCAGTTATGCTAAGGATTTCGTTTGCCAGCAAAATGTGAGAAAACTCAGTAAAGATTTTTGTCGTTAATAATTAATGCAATGCGGCTATCGGGATCACGAAAAGTAGAAGGAGAGGTCGTGAAATACTGCACATTTTTAGGGCGTAGAAAGGGGGAGGAAAAGGCGCTTTTGTGAGCTAGGTACGGAGGATGCCATTCTGCATGAAATTTCGCCACTCTCACCCAGTGCGGGTTAAATCACATATTTCATTGATGTTAATTTCTGTATAAAAATAACCTTTCCTGTTACTCAAGGAAAAAGCGCATTCCGCACCCAAATGAAAAACAAACCAGATAAAGAGAAAAGCGGAGAGTAAAAGAGGAGTTTCTTGAGGAAGAACGGCACAGGTTATCAAGCCCTCCCCAAACCAGTGTCTGGGGAAGGCTAAGGCTTGTGATTACAGCGCCATATCGACGGTGATGTAGTAAGAGCGGCCAATCTCACTTTCTTGATAATCTTGGCTTTCCGCTTGAAGATTTTTGTCTAGGAAGTTGGTGATGCCTGCTTTTACCGTCCAATCATGGTTGATGCGATAGCTGGCACCAAGGTTGGCGATCACATACGGGTCAAACCAGATGTTCTCACCGAGGCTATAACTGTAGCCCAACTGTTTCCCCGTGTAGTTAGCTGAAGCAAACAGAGTGAGATCCGTGCTTGCGTCCCAGTTCAGCGTAACGCTCGCCAACCATGACGGTACGTTTTCCAAATCCAACCCCGTCGCTTTCACTTCGGTTTTGGTGTATGTGGCATTCGCGTTGAGATAGAGGGTATCGCTGATATCCAGATCGCCTTCCAGCTCTAAACCTTTCGACTCAACATCGTCTTCAATGTTCTGGTAGGTAATAAAGCCTGTCGCACGTGTTGAGGTGTCTCGGTCAATCATATTTTCAATCTGGTTTGCAAACACAGTGCCCTGAACAAACCAGCTATCACCACGGTAACTAGAGGTGAACTCAACAGTTTTTGAGCTCTCCGGCTTGAGGTCGGGATTGCCCGTCAGGTAGCAAGCACCGCCACAACTGACCAGAGTGAAATCTTTCGATGATTGGTAAATAGAAGGCGTTTTAAAACCTTCCGCATAGCCCCCTTTGAGGGTCAAACGATCGCTTGGGGTATACACCAAGTACGCTCTTGGGGTGAAATCACTGCCAAAATTGTTGTTGTGGGTTAAGCGGCCACTCAGCGTTGCTGACAAGGTATCACTCAAAGTGATCTGATCTTGCAAGAACAGCGCACTTTGCGTCAGCGATTGGCTGTCATTGTAATCTCGGTCGATGTCGATTGAGGTGTAAAGAACATCAAAGCCAGTGGTAATCAATTGTCCATCGATGGCCGTGATGCCAAACTTAGCATCCAGTGAGTGGTTTTGCTGTTTCGCATTGGCAACCTCTAACAGAGGGTGCGTGTTGTCATCATGGATTTTCGAGTTTTCGTACAAATAGTTGATGTTGTCATTACCCCAACTCCACTCTCCTTGATGGCCCAACGAGGTGGTGTACTTTTTACCGTTGGTGATGTCATCATCCGACGAACTGTTTCTATCGGTGTCGGGATAGGTACGCTTATCTTCCAGATAGCTGATGTCCCATAGGATTTTGTTATTTTCATTTACAAGCCAAGTCAATGCCGCTTGGATACCTTTACGTTCCTGCTCTGCGTTGCCGGAGAAGTTATTCCCAGCATGCACATCGTCAGGGAACCAAGCATCTTGCTGGCTCACTTCTGCTGCCACAGAGTAAAGCAGTTTGTCAGGTCGTGCGCTACCACTGACCCAAACGTTGCCTTTGGTCATAGCGCCATCCCCCTCTTCGGGGTGCGAATAAGAGAGGCTGGCGTTAACACGCGTCTCTTCCGTTGGCTGTTTGAGGATAACGTTCACTACTCCGCCGAGCGCATCACTGCCATAAAGCGACGACATCGGCCCGCGGATCACTTCAATGCGATCAATGGCGCTAATCGGAATGCTGGAGAAATCAAAACCGGCACCGCGTACCATCGTCTCACTGGAATTGATACGACGGCCATTGACCAGCAACAAGGTAAAGTTGTCCCGTGCGGTATTGTTGTTCTTCAAACCACGAATAATGATATTCGGCTCGCTACCAGAACTGCGCACCACATGCACACCGGGGACACTTTCGAGTGCGCTGGCCACATCATTCACTGGCTTGCGGTTGAGATCCTCACTGGTGATCACGCTAATGGTCGCTGGCGCTTCGCGCAACGAGGTTTGGTTGGTGGTCGCGGTCACCACCATAACATCCACGTCAGAACTATGCGTTGTATCCGCCAAAACAGGGAGGGAGAAAACCGCCAACGTAATTGCGTAACTGAGTGCTGATTTTTTCATTCTCTTTTTCATTCCTTTTTATCCTGGTTAAAAAACTGGGCTAAACCTTGTGCCAACATGACGCGCCAACTGAAGTAGTCATGGCCACCGGCTACCTGTTCAAAGACCACGGAGTAACCTTTCTCTTTCAGCACTTTGTGCAGCTTTTGGTTGGTTTTCAGTATGTTTGCCGAATCCGGGCTGACTTCGAACACGCCCGCGTTCATGTAAATGTCGATATCTTTGCGCTCGCTAAGCGCGAACTGCTGCGTCAACCACTCGCTGCTGTGCGGGCTTTCTCCCCACCAAAACGAACCTGATTGACTGAGCACTTTGCCAAAGGCATCGGGGCGGCGAAAAGCAATCGCCATTGAGGCCAAGCCACCGAAGCTTGAGCCTGAAAGAATGGTCTCTTCCGCCTTGGGGCAAATGCCATGCACCTGACACAACCACGGCTTGAACTCGTTGGCCATGAAATCGGCAAAGCGATCGTTGGGAGTCAGCTCTTGAGCACGTAAGCTGGGAAGCGGGTTATTGATAAACACCGCTCGCAGTGGCGGTATTTTTTTCTGCGCAATTAAGTTGTCCAACATGGTCGGTACAGAGGCGCGCCCCAGATAAGCATCCCCATCGAACAAAATAAGCAGCGGTGAGGCTGGCGTCACCGCATAGCGGGCGTGGGGTTGATAGAGGTGGATGGTGCGGCGATTATTCAGCATCGCACTGTCGTAGCTAAACGTCGTCACTTGGCCAGTTAGGTTGCCCTGTGGCCGGGTTATCTCATCGCTCAGCGCTTTCGGTAACGTCACGGTGGAAGCAGTAGAAAACAGCGTATCGTCTTGCGCAAAAGGCGCGTTGTGATTAAGAGGATCGGGCCCTGCTGTTGCAAGCACCGCGCGGCGCTGCTCGCGCCACGCATCTTGAGATTCGTCACTCACAATTTGTGGCACATTGGGCGCTAAACGATAAGAAAGGCGGGTTTGTGCTGGCACCACATAGCTTTTGTACCAGATAGTGCTATTGGCTAAACGGGCTAAGTGCACATGGCCATCGTACGGGCTGCCGAGCAAACGAACGTTGTCTGCTTCACCGCGCCAAAGAAATGTGAGGAGCATTTGCTCATCATCAATCGGCTCGATCAGGGGTGTCCCTGCTTGTTCTATTCGCTGCCAGAAGCGCGACTCAGCATCGGCGTTGCTGGCCACAATCGCATCGTGCGTCTTCTGAAGCAACGAGCTGAGCAACGGATGTTGTGGTAATACACGTTGATCAGACTTTAGGGCCAACTTGTTCAAATTAAGCGAAATGTGAGCATTTTGCTGCGCAAACGGCTGGATCTCTATCTGATAGCGCCCTGCCTTATCCGCCAGCCAGAAGATCTCTGCTTCTTTCTGCCCAGCGCTGAGCAGTTGTTTCACCACTTGGCCTTGCTGATCGACAATCGAGGCAGACTGTAGTGGCGCATCACTGGTGAGTGTGCCGCGAAAATAGGTTTGCGACTCAGTGAGCACAGGCTGGTGCGTGGTTTGCTCGATGTCAAACTCTTGCTGCCAAGTTTGGGGCAAAGGTGACGTGGCTGAAAGCGCTAGCAGAAATACCGGGGACAACACAACGACTCTCCTTGATGCAAATAATAACAATTATCATTTGTATTTTGGCGCATTATACTGATTTGGTTCATTAGGTAAAGTGATGTTTTCGATTGGTTTTATTCGCGACTCTGCTATAGGGGTTCATCCGGAAAATCGATACCTGAATGGCTTTTCTGATACCATATCGCCAAAAATAGCCAGTTAATGTCAACTTCACTTCTTTACCATCGCTTTGGAATACGCGGCCCTTTCCATTATTGCTCTACAGAGTTTGATGGTGACGCGACCATCTTTCACGTAGCACACAATCCTCATATTAAATGTCCATCATGTCGTAGTCGTGATGTCATAAAAAAAAGGAGGTAAGGTTCGCCGTTTCATCGCTACGCCAATCGGCACTAGCCCCTGTTACATCCAGATAGCAAACCAGCGGATTGAATGCCGAGCTTGTAATACACTCGGGTATTTGCCGCTTAACTTTGTTCCTCGTCCCAAAGTGCGTTACACAAAGGGCTTTGAACAGTATGTTCTCTCGCTGTCAGCATTGAACGTCACCATCAATGCCATTGCCAAGCTATGTGGTGTCTGTTGGGATACAGTGAAAGATATTCAGAAGCATTACCTGCAAAAGCGATACTCTCAACCTTGTCTTAAAAACGTCACTCACATTGGAATTGATGAGATTTACTGTGGCTCAAAAAGTGGCTTCATGACGGTTGTGATTGATATGAAGACAAGTGCCGTCATTTATACAGAGAAAGGAAAGAAGGCCGAAAGCCTTGACGGTTTTTGGAAACGGAAGCTGCGTTGTAAAAAGCCGATTGAAGCCGTCGCCACCGATATGGGACAGGCATACATCTCTTCGGTAAAACAGCACGCCCCGAAGGCGAAGTTGGTCATTGACCGTTTCCACGTGGTGAAGCGTTTTAATGAAAAGCTGACAGAGTTCAGGCGTGAACTACAAAATTCGATGAGTAACAAAAATGACGCTCAATACCTTAAGAATACTCGTTGGTTATTGGTAAGTAATCCCGATAGGTTAGATGAGCAAGGCCAAGCGAGATTGGAGCGAGCACTCGCAGCCAATCAGCCCTTAGCGGTGGTTTATTATTTAAAAGAGAAGTTAAGAATGCTGTGGTCGCAGCCATCAAAGATAGAGGGTGAGAGATGGCTAGAAAGCTGGATAGATGAAGCGAACCACTCAGGCATTGTGATGCTAGAGAAGTTTACTAAGACCCTGAGGAAGCATAAGGATGGGATATTGGCATTTTATGATGAAAGGATGAATAGTGGTCGAGTAGAGGGTGTGAACAACCGAATAAAGACGCTGAACAAAGTCGCCTATGGGTATCGTGATTGGGAATTTTTTGAGTTAAAAATCAAAGCCAGTCATGAGGCGAAGTATCGATTTTCCGGATGAACCGCTATAGGGATACAAAGTACTAAAGACGACGCAAAAAAATCCCCAAGCATGGCTCGGGGATGAAAAGGTTTGAGCAAAGTGGCATCAAGCGCCGCTCATATCATTCTGCGCAGATTAACGCTGAGCTTTTTGTGCTTCTGATTCACATACTGCGGCCGTAAAGATCACGTCAGTTGAGCTGTTGAGCGCCGTTTCCGCTGAATCTTGGATAACACCGATGATAAAGCCGACCGCGACCACTTGCATTGCAATGTCGTTGGAAATCCCGAACAGGCCACACGCCAGCGGGATCAAAAGCAGCGATCCCCCCGCAACACCAGATGCGCCACACGCCGACACCGCCGCCACAACGCTGAGCAGGATTGCGGTCATCAGATCCACTTCAATACCCATGGTGTGTACCGCAGCCAGAGTCAGTGTTGTGATGGTAATAGCAGCACCGGCCATGTTGATGGTCGCACCTAGTGGAATCGATACCGAGTAGGTGTCTTCATCCAGTTTTAGCTTTTCACACAAAGCCATGTTGACTGGAATGTTAGCCGCACTAGAACGGGTAAAGAAAGCCGTTACGCCACTTTCACGCAGACACTGGAACACTAACGGGTATGGGTTTTGTTTGGTTTTTACGTAAACCATCGCTGGGTTAACCACCAGTGCAATGATCGCCATCGCGCTCAGCAGTACCACTAACAGGTGTGCGTAACCGGCCAACGCGTCAAAGCCCGTAGTCGCGAAAGTAGACGCAACGAGGCCGAAAATACCGAACGGCGCCAAACGGATGATGAAACGCACAATGTGTGAAACGCTGTGGCTGAGATCTTCAAACACCGCTTTGGTGGTCGCTGAGGCATGATGCAGTGCCAAACCAAGGCCCACACCCCAAGCCAAGATACCAATATAGTTGGCATTAGTTAGCGCGTTAACTGGGTTATCCACCAGCTTGAACAGCAGGGTTTTAATTACTTCCAGAATACCTTGCGGCGGGTTCGCCCCTTCCGCACCCGTCACTAGGGTCAGTGTCGTTGGAAACATGAAGCTCAAGACAACGGCTATCAGAGCAGCAAAGAAGGTTCCCGCCAGGTACATCACCACGATTGGGCGCATATGGGTATGTTGATTTTTCTTTTGATTGGCGATGGAAGCGGCGACAAGGATAAAGACCAAAATTGGGGCGATCGCTTTCAACGCACCGACGAATAAGCTCCCGAGCAAGCCTACACTTTCGGCTGAGCTTGGTGAGACGACGGCAAGTGAGATCCCAAGGACGATACCGACTAGGATCTGTAGCACGAGGTTGCCACGGGCAAATCGCGCTATAAGACTGTTATGTTGCATACATCATTCCTGCATTTATCAGAATTATGGTGGTTTGATTATTCATTTTATAGAACTAAGCGAAATTCAGCATAGTTGTGCTGAATGGTACCTATAGTAACGAGGGAATATTTTGTGTCTAGTTTTAGTTTATTTCTGGGCTGATTGTTTGTGCAAAGTTGTGATGGGTGGTTAAAAGTGTTGTAAAGATGTTATAAGCAAGAGAAAGAAGAATAAAATAATAGCCAAAGTAGTTTTGCTAACCACTTTGGCTATAAGAGGATGCGTTGTCAGTTAACTCAATAAGGCGCTTTTAATTTTTTCTTATCGCTGAGTACGTTACGATGCATTTTTCCTATTTGCTTCAATCGATTCCTTTGCTCAGCGAAGGTTGACGCATTGTAAGCCTGCTCTTTTTGCAGTTTGAGGTAGTTTTGATAGCGTCTTAGCTCTAATGTGCCATTTTCTATCGCTTTTTGTACCGCACACCCCGGCTCTTGCTGGTGTCGACAATCACTAAAACGGCAGCGCTCTGCCAAACTTTCAATTTCGGCAAAGGTCTCACTGACCCCTTCACCGCAATCAGCCAGTTGCAGCTCACGCATTCCGGGCGTATCAATAATGATGCCGCCACCGGCTATCAGATGCACCGAACGCGCTGTGGTGGTGTGTCGACCTTTGCTGTCGTCTTCACGAATCCCGCCCGTTTGTTGCGTTTCATCACCCAGTAGCGAGTTGGTCAAGGTTGATTTTCCGACCCCGGATGAGCCGAGAAACGCCACAGTGCGGCCCGTCGTGCACCACGGTCTTAACACGTCAACACTATGGCTGTCGAGTGCGTTGACCGCTTCAACCAGCAAAGTCGCGCTTAACTGCTTCACTTGTTGGATACGCGCTTCGGCATCAACACAAAGATCTGCTTTGGTGAGCACCACCACCGGCTCAATGTGTGCTTCCTTGGCGACGCTAAGGTAACGCTCAATGCGGCTGAGGTTGAAATCATCATTGAGCGAGCAGACGATAAACAGCGTATCGACATTGGCCGCAATCAATTGCTCCTCAACTTTGCTGCCCGCCGCTTTACGGCTCAATTCACTCTGGCGTTCCAGCAACCGTTTGAACTGATGTTGCGTATCGACCAACAGCCAATCGCCAACGGTCATTTTGGGCTGCGCATGATGAATAGCTAAATGAAAACTGCCCTGCTCACAAGCCAGTTGATACCCGCTACGATGATGAGCAAGCACACGGCAAATCAGCGTGTCGTCGTAGTCGTCCAGTGTCAGTTGTTGTTGAAAAAAAGGTTTCCAGCCAAGTTGAGCAAGTGTTGCTGGCTGAAGTGGATTACTTGTTTTGTTCATTGCGAATCTTCCCGGTGCACAAAAGCACCTGACTAAATCATTAGGATTCAGGGTGTAATTCGTTCGTTACGATAGAATGACCCCGGTTTTACCGGGCAAACAAGAAGGGATGGGGAGAAGTCGCTCGTTGCGATAAAAAGGTTTGTGAACGGACTTTCCGTTAACCCAACAATGCCCTTTGAAGTTGGTTAGTGACAATCATCAGAATTCCTCCAGTGTGTTTTAGACAGTGGCAGTATAGGCGCACAAAAGAAAAAGGAGCGACTGTTGCCACTCCTTTGTGTGATTTATATCACATTAATGATTGGCGTGCTTCATGCCTGCCATCACTTTTTTCACTGGTGCGGTGAAGGTTTGTTTCTCACCAGTGGCGAACGTGACGGTCACTTCTATCTCACTGCCCTCTTTCAGTGGCTGTGCAAGATCAAACAGCATGATGTGCAAACTGCCCGGTTTAAGTTCCGTCTTGCCATTGGCAGGAACCTCAATGCCTTCAATCTGGCGCATCTGCATCACATCGCCTTGTTTGATCACATCATGCAGTTCCACTTTTCCCGCCGCCGGAGTGCTAGCCGCAACAATGGTTTGCGCTTGCGCGCTATTGTTAACCAGTTCGACAAACACTGCGCTGTTGACCGCCCCCGGTGCCATGGCGCGCGCATAAGGATGGTGGAACATAACATCACTGGCGTGTGCGAGCGGGCTAAGCAGCAGTGCGCCAATCATCAAAGCTTTCAGTTTCATTTTATTGTCCTTGTGTAGTGGTTTTAATTGCATCCACAACCGGTGCAGGCGTTAAGGTGTGCGGCACTTTGGTGATCAAGGTGCCGTCAGGCTTCAAAAAATAAAAATAGGAGCTATGGTCTAGGGTGTACTTGAGTTGTGAATCTTTCAGCTCGGTTTTACGAAAAATAACTCCATAGCGATTAGCCAGCGATTTGGTGATATCGAGTGGCGCAGACAGACCCTCAATCATGGGGTGGAAGTAGTGGGCGTACTCAGCGGAAGCCTTGGCACCATCTCGCTCAGGGTCGAGAGAGATAAACAGCGGGCGCAACTTGGCTTTGGTGGCATCATCCAGTTGATTGAGCGCGCCAGCGAGCATCGCAAGCGAGGTTGGACAAACATCCGGACAGCGAGTGAAACCAAAATAAGCGATGCGAATGCGTGGATCATTCTGGTCAAAAATATCGACTGGCTGCTCGTTTTCGCCAAACAAAATCGGCTGCTCGGCACTTTGTGCGGGCTTAGGGGCAACTTTCTGCTGCTGATCAAAATAGCTTTTTACGCCAAAACCTAATACAAAAGCCACCACTAAAATTAGTGACCAATTTCTACTCATCGTTGCATCCTCATCGCGGGGTAAAGGGTATGTTGTCCGTCACTCAGTTCCCCCGCCCAGGTCATTGAGTCTGACGTACACACAGGCAGCACTAACTCGCCCACATAGTGGCCGGGAGAAACTTGCTGCAAAATGTATTTTGGATTGCCCATCTCCATTTCCACCCCCGTCAAGCTCAGTACCAGTTGTTTGGCACTGCTCTGCGGCCAATCAACGGTGAGCGTGGCCGCGGCAAGCGGTTGCAGCGTGTCAACGCTTAGCGTCATGGACGCTTGCTGCTGCTGACAAAGCTCAGTGGACAATAGGCAATAATCGGCGAGATCGACGCTTCTATGCTCAGTAGAGAAATAGCTGGCAACATCTTGGGCAAAATAGCCACCAGCCAGAGCCAGCATCAGTGCGACGAATTTGAGAAAGTTGTTCATTGGCATTCCGGGAAGATAAACCGTGCTCGCATCCTAACACAAAACCGCTCAAGGCACTGTTTAAGCAGTGAAAATTGTGCGTCACTGCCTCCACTTTTCTTGGTCGAAAAGGTGTGTATGAGGCAGAGCAGGAAAGGCTATTTTTGATATAGGGTCGAAAGCAGCTCAGGATTAACGCCAAAACCCGTTTTATGCTCTTCAATCACCACTTCGCTGCGAGTTTGAATCACTCCCGGCAAGGTGCCTAGTTTACTCGACATAAACTCCTGATAGGCCTTCATACTTTTCACTCGCACCTTAATCATGGTGTCGAAGTCACCCGAGAGGGAATAACACTCTTCGATTTCCGGCATATCCGCCACCGCTTTGGCAAATTTGTCGAAAATAGAAAAACTGGTTTGATCGAGGCGAATATGAATAAACACTTGCACATCCAGCCCTAACTTTTCCGCATTGAGCTCAGCATGGTAGCCTTTGATGTAGCCCTCTTTTTCTAGGCGTTTAACCCGCTCAGAACAAGGTGAGGTGGTGAGATTGACTATTTTCGCCAGCTCCACCACGGGCAGACGCCCCTTCAGATGCAGTATCCGCAATATGTGTAAGTCGATGCGATCGAGTTGGTAACCTGGCATCTTTAAGTCCTTTTTTCTTTTTTGTCAGTTTTTCTCTTTTTTGTCAGTGTAATCGCCAAGCGCTTTGATCAGCAACCGTCGGCGCCACGGTTGCACATGCCGATTAAAAACAATCCACGCAAAAAGCCCAAGCGGAGAGGCTCAGGCGAGTAAGTGACAAAGTATCGGTACGAATTTAAATGTGTTGCACAACGGAGGGCGCTGGGCTCTTCTTCACTGGCGCGACGTTTTTCTGGTTGCAGTAGCGACAAAAATGCTGCGGCTCCATCTCGTAGTAGTGCTCACCCGAGACGAATTTGGCCATCAATTGAGTAAAGCTCAAGATCCTTCCGGTAAAACTTTCTACTGGCTGTGACTCACAACGACACATGATAACCTTGTGCGCGGTTGTCTTTTTACAAGCTGAGCAGTAAATTTCCGGCATGACCTTTCCTCCGATGTCTGACCACTAGTTAATGAAAGTGACCTATTCTGTGCAAAAATTTCCCACATGAAAAAAGATACTTTTAATTTTTGTGGTACAGATTCAAAATTTATTGTTGATTTTATCGAAAGTGAGAAGCGTATCGGCAAACTATGTTCGTCAGCTCTCACTTTGTCACGTAGCGAGTATAACGTTCAACGTATTGCTTGTGTTAAGCGCATGACAGAATAGCGACAATTTAGTCATTTTCTTTCAACAAGAAAAAACCCCGCACAGCGAACTGAGCGGGGTCTGACTATTTACAATGTAAATCGAGCGGGGGCTTAGTCTAGCTCAACCAGTTTCTGTTCGAACTGTTTGTGCTGATCAACCACATTCTTCGCAGGGCCGCCGGTCAGTTTGCTGACAATTACAATCGCCGCAGTCGAAAGAATAATGCCAGGGACAATTTCGTACACATCGAACCAGCCACCAGAAAGCTGTTTCCACACCACGATCGTCACGCCGCCTAAAACAATCCCCGCCAACGCGCCATTGCGGTTCATCCCTTGCCAATACAGGCTGAGCACCACCGCAGGGCCAAAGGCCGCACCAAAGCCTGCCCACGCATAGGACACCAGACCCAATACAGAGCTGTCTGGCGTCATCGCCAAGAACAGCGCCACCACCGAAATAACGATCACACCGATTCGGCCAACCATGACGATCTCTTCAGAAGAGGCGTTTGGCTTGAAGACTTGTTTGTAGAAATCTTCCGCTAAGGCTGAAGAAGAAACCAACAGCTGCGAGTCCGCCGTACTCATGACGGCCGCCAGAATGGCTGCCAGCAAGATGCCCGCAATCACTGGATGGAACACGGTATTGACCAGCAACATGAAGATTTTCTCGCCATCGGCCAGTTCAGTGCCTGGGTGGCCATTGACCCACACCAAACCCACAAGGCCAACCAGAATCGCGCCGCCCATCGAAAGCGCAGTCCAACCCACAGCGATACGACGTGCCGTGACCAGTTCACGGTTTGAACGTGTGGCTTTAAAGCGCGCCAGAATGTGTGGCTGACCGAAATAACCTAGGCCCCACGCAACCAGTGAAATAATGGCAATCGCAGAGAGCGGTTCCCCTTTTACGTCATGCCAAAGGGTTAACAGCTCAGGGTTGATGTTGTGCATGTCGCTCGCCAACTGGCCAAAACCGCCTTCCATCACCGCCACTGGAACGATCATCAGCGCCGCAGCCATCAGTAGGCCTTGCACTAAGTCAGTCCACGATACCGCGAGGAAGCCACCAAATAAGGTGTACGATACGACACACACAGTGCCGACAATCACCGCGATGCTGTAGTCTAAACCAAATACCGTTTCAAACAGTTTGCCCCCTGCGACCAAGCCAGAGCTGGTGTAGAAGAGGAAGAACAGAAGAATGAAGAACGCAGAGATTGTCTGAATCAGTTTTGATTTATCATCAAAACGACGAGATAAGAATTCAGGCAAAGTGAGAGCGTCTGTTTGAATACTGTATGTACGCAGACGTTTGGCATTAACCAGCCAGTTCGCCCAAGTACCGACAAGCAGGCCACCCGCGAGCCATAGAGACTCGATACCCGCCGCATATGCATAACCCGGTAAACCAAGCAGCAACCAACCACTCATGTCTGACGCACCCGCCGACAGTGCTGCTGGCCACGGCCCAAGGCTGCGCCCTCCCAAGAAATAGTCACTCGAACTAGACGTCTTTTTATAAGCGTAAATCCCTATAGCGACCATAAGAATTAAATAGGCAACAAACGTGCCCGTAATAGCAAAGCTATTCTCTATCATTAGATAGTCCTCATTAGAATAGTAATCCTTCCCTGTTTCCCCCCAAACGGCTTGGGGGGAGTGGAGAAAGGTTAGTGAGTATCGTTCCCCAACTCGAGCAGAGTTGCGTTACCACCCACAGCGGTAATATTTATGGTACGCGTGCGCTCGGTAATAAAGCGCAGCGAGAGATGCGGATCGTTTGCTACGTTCAACGTTGCCGGATCCGTTGCAGACACTAAACCAACGATCGCCCCGTTGCGTTTAGCCAGTTGCAGGTTAAGCTCACGCTCAACCGAAGTATGCCCAACATAACCGACACTGCGTACATCACGCTCAATCAACTGCTGAGCAGCATCATAAGCCACCATCTGTACTAGGTTTGATGGAAAAGGCGTTTGTTCAAGGGCACTGCTGAGCAAGCCATTGAACGTTTGGTTATCACTGCACACAATCACACTGTTTCCAGCGATCAGCGTACAGGTCACCAGAGCAAACGCGCTATACAGAGCCGCCTCTTGGTCGCTTTGCTCATTTTCAACGATCACCAGCGCGACGCCACGGCCAGCGGTGTACAACTCGTTGGTTTCTCCGGTTGGCCCAACCAGAAGATGGGCCTCCGCCAAAAGTGAAGCCGCTTGCTGCAAGTGGTACGACACCACTTTCGCCAGCGTAGAATGCTTCGCTTCCAGCGCGTTTTTAAATGCCAGCAAGTGCTCGCATTTGTAATCAAAATTGGTCAGATTCCACTGTTCCCACGCTGAGAATGCATCCGCAAAACTTGTTACTTGATGAACCATGTTGTGACTCCTTATGCGTTCTCAGTTGGTTTGAATTGGATCTGGGTAAAGCGGTACAAATAGTGTGGGCCACCTGCTTTCGGTCCAGTGCCAGACAGCCCTTGGCCGCCAAACGGTTGTACGCCCACCACCGCACCGACTTGGTCACGGTTGATATAGCAGTTACCGACTCGCGCATGTTTCTCTATCCAGCGATAGGTGGTCTCGTTACGGCTGTGTATCCCCATGGTCAAGCCAAAACCCGTTTGATTGATCTGCTCAACCACTTTCGTCAGCTCAGACGCTTTGAAACGCACGATGTGCAGAATAGGCCCAAACTGCTCTTCTTGTAGCACGTGGATACCTTCAATTTCAAACGCACTTGGTTCGATAAAATCACCATGCTGGCAGACGTCATCCAGCGTCAGTTGCGCCACTTTCTTCTGCGTGGCACTCATCTGTGCCAAGTGCGCACGTAGCTTCTCTTTTGCTTTACTATCGATCACAGGGCCAACATCGGTTTTGTGCAAATACGGCAGACCAACGCTCAGCTCGTTCATCGCCCCTTGGATCAGAGAAATAACGCGATCAGCGATGTCTTGTTGCACAAACAGCACGCGCAACGCCGAGCAGCGCTGGCCCGCCGAGGCGAAAGCTGAGCGGATCACATCACGCACCACTTGCTCTGGCAGCGCAGTACTGTCGACGATCATCGCGTTCTGCCCACCCGTCTCTGCGATAAATGGCACGGGTTTGGCTTCACGCTGTGCTAAGGTCACGTTGATGCGCTGAGCGGTTGCGGTCGAACCGGTAAAGGCGACCCCCGCAATCGCAGGATGAGATGTCAGCGCTGAGCCGATATCCGCGCCACGACCAGGGATCAATTGAATCACACCGGCAGGGAACCCCGCTTGCTGCATTAACTCCACCGCGCGCGCTGCGATAAGGCTGGTTTGCTCAGCGGGTTTAGCGACAACGGTATTACCAGCCACCAAGGCGGCGGAAATTTGCCCTAAGAAGATCGCCAGCGGGAAGTTCCACGGACTGATACAGACGAACACACCCAAGCCTTCACGGCTAGCGATGCGCTTCACACCATCAAAACCTTGCAACTCGAAAGGTTGCAAGTTTTGCGCTTGCTTAGCGTAGTAACGACAGAAATCGACCGCTTCACGCACTTCATCGATGCTGTCGTGTAGCGTTTTACCCGCTTCTTGATGGCACAGTGCCACCAGCTCGGCCAGATTGGCTTCCATGAGATCCGCTAACGAGTCCAAGCAACGTGCTTTCTCCGCCAGAGGAGTGGTTTGCCAACCGGCAGACGCTTGTTGCGCACCCTCAATCGCGGCGGAAACATGATCAAGTGACGCAAAGGCGATCTTACCAACCTCGATGCGGCGATCATAAGGCGCGGTCACGCTTTCCGCTTGCCCCTCCTTGATCATGCTTTCAGCCAGAGATTGACCATTGATCACCGGGCCAGCGATCCACTGCTTGGCTAAAAACGACTCAACCTGCGCTTCAAACGGCTTGGCTTCGCTTTCAATATCGACGTTCACGCCATACGAGTTCTTACGCTCTGGGAAAATCGCACTCGGCAGTGGGATCTTGGTATTGTTGAGGGTTGCAAAGGAAGTCAGCGCTTCGACTGGATGCTTAGTCAGCTCAGAAATTGGGCAGCGCGCGTCAACCAAACGGTGTACAAACGAGCTGTTGGCACCGTTTTCCAGCAAGCGACGAACCAAATAAGGCAGCAGATCTTTGTGGCTACCGACTGGCGCATAGATGCGCACGGGCTGACGATATTTGTCCATCACATGGTTGTAGAGCGAATCGCCCATGCCATGTAGACGTTGGAACTCAAAATCTTTATGTTGCGCCATCACGGCAATCGACGAGACGGTTTGCGCGTTGTGGCTGGCAAATTGAGGGAAGATGTTGCCGCGCACGTTCTCACTTAAGAGGAAACGAGCACAAGCAAGGTAAGCGACATCGGTCGCTTCTTTACGGGTATAGACTGGATAGTTCTCGTAACCGCGCTGCTGCGACCATTTCACTTCGCTATCCCAGTAGGCGCCTTTTACCAAACGCAGCGGGATCAAATCGCCCTGCTCTTTGGCCAGTGCGTTGAGCCACACCAAAACAGGCAGCGCACGTTTGGAGTACGCCTGAACAACGAGGCCAAACTTACCCCACCCTTTAACCGTTTCGCTGCGGTAGAGTTTGGCAAACAGCTTGAGCGACAGTTCTAGGCGATCCGCTTCTTCTGCATCAATGGTGATGGCGACATCCAATTCAACCGCACGCTTAAGCAGTTGTTCAAGCGTGGTATACAGCTCGCTCATCACACGCGCTTCATTGGCCACTTCATAACGCGGGTGCAGTGCAGAAAGTTTGATCGACACCGACGGCGCAGGGCTGGTATTATTGCCATAGCTTTCACGGCCCACCGACTCAATCGCCATCAGGTAATCTTTGAAGTATTTATTAGCATCAGCCGTGGTCAGCGCCGCTTCACCCAGCATGTCAAATGAGTAAGTGAAGCCTTTATCACGCATTGGGCGACCGTTTTTCTGCGCTTCTTCGATGGTGCGACCACGGACAAATTGGTGGCCCATGATCTTCATCGCCTGATACATCGCTTTGCGGATCACTGGCTCAGAAAGCTTGTTGACCAAACGATTCACGGCTTGCGTTGGGCTGCTGGTATCTTCATCCGCGAGACCGATCACTTTGCCCGTCAGCATCAATCCCCAAGTGGAGGCGTTGACGAACACGGAATCTGAGTTCTTTAGGTGAGATTTCCAATCGGCCACACTGAGTTTATCTTTGATCAATGCATCGGCGGTGGCCGAGTCCGGAATTCGCATCAGCGCCTCAGCCAGACACATCAACAAGATCCCTTCCTGAGTATCTAAGCTGTACTCCAGCAAAAGGGCATCGATCAATTGGATCGATTTCTTATCAGCGCGAATCGCTTCTATCAGTTGCGTGGTGCTTTTGGCAATCGCCGCTTTTTCTTCCGCTGAAGGGGTCGCCAGTGGCAGGAGTTGCTGTAGCCATTGAGATTCGTCCACCATATACAATGGGGAGATCAATGACCAAAGCGTATCAAGCGGCTGCTGGACAAACTCCGGTTTCAACACATCTGTCGCTGTAAACATGCGTTTTCCTCAATCTCATCCCCGAAAACCGCTCCGGGGCTATACATATGGCAGGCAGTGTATTTTGAGGCTGAGAGGAATACTTGTCAAAAACTCCGAGCTTTTTGCTAAAAACTCGCTTTTTTAACAAAACAAACACATGATCACACGAAATTAAGCAAAATAAACCAATACATAATGCAACTTATTTAACGCTATTTTGCTTTTTGTAGAGAGAAGGAGAAATGCCCTGCAGACGGGTGAAGGAGTGGGTAAAAGTGCTTTGTCCGGAAAACCCGGTGATTTCGGCAATTTGCCCTAAGCTGAGGGTACCTTTTTCGATCAGTTCTTTGGCCATGTCGATGCGTTTACCCAACACATACTGATGCGGGGTGATGCCCATCTGTTCTTTGAACAAATTATGGAACTGGCTTTCACCAAGAAAAACGCTCCCCGCCAGTTGCGCGACGCTGATCCTATGGCTCAAATGGCTTTCGATGTAACGATCAATCGCGTCGAGATCAAAGCGAGACTCTTTTTTCGGCGTCTCAAACGCTGAGATGTGGCGCTGTAGCAGCGCCATGACCGTATCGTTGCAAGCGCGACTCAGCAGAAGATCGCCTGGACTGGCCTGCATTTCACGCACTAGCATCTGGATCAATTTTTGGATCTGTCCATCTAGCTGAAAGTAGAGATGAGATTGCTCCAACTGATTGATTTTTTGCAGCATCAAAGGATCATCGCCGCTGGGCAGCGGCATATTGAGCACCAAAATATCCGACTGACCAATCACCCCACCGAAAGCATGATCAGAGCACGCCGTCACCACACATCCCTGCCCGGGGCCAACTAAGTTACCGCGCCCGCGCACTTCAAATTCCGCCTGCCCTTTGAGGCCAATGACAATTTGCGTGTACTGATGATCATGGCAATCCATATACGAGGGTAACGTCACCAGCTCTGCGGGTCTGGGCTTACTCTGCTCCGGCGTGATCTTAGATTGCACTTTCGGTTGTTCGCTCATAATCAAGTTTAGTGAGAAAAGGACCAATAAATCATACCCCAGCGCTGACCGATTGCCTATCCGCACTCATTTGATTGGCGAGGATCCATGCGTCGTCTGCGATGATCATTGTTCCGGAACGATGATCATGCTGTACCATCCTACGGTCACTGTACAACCAACCGAGCACTACCGCTTTTGGCCATCTCATTGATGAATAGGGGTTTTCCCCCCTTTTGCTTATGTACCATTTCCCCTAAAGTAGCGCTTAGGAACTCAAGGTACTGCTGTACGCTGAGATCCCGGTATCAATCGATACCTCTAAATTCTCGTAGCAGACCCTCGCTATGTGATTTAGAACCTCTTCTACACGTCGACAAGATGATTATCTTGTATTGCCAGCCCGTCTTCAGGCTGGCTTTTTTTTATCTGCGCCTTGTCTCTTTATTGATAATCCTCGCAAAAATGAGACATTACTTATAAGATATTGCGCAACCAAAAGATTGCACACCAATCAAGCGCATATTTATTCTGTCCTAGTGTCGTAAAAGCGAGTTGCAACGTGACGATTTCATTTACCTCTGTCGAACAATCTCTTTTTCATCAGTTACCCGGCTGTTGGGGCTGCAAAGATAAAGACTCCGTATTTCGTTACGCCAATCACCACTATGCGCAGTTAATCGGCCATCGCAAAGCAGAAGATTGCATTGGCCTCACCGATTTCCAGATGCCCAGCCCGACTACCGAGTGCGCTGCCGAGTTTCAACGTCAGGATAAATACGTGATGGAAACGGGCCGCACGCTGAAGATCCTCGATATTCACCCTTATCCAGATGGCCACTGGCACGCACACATCTTCACTAAATCCCCTTGGCGTAACGCTGCGGGAGAAGTGCAAGGCACTATTTTCTATGGGCAAGAGCTGACCGACACGGCGGTACTGGAAGTGGGTTACTGGGTGTGCCGCGCTACGGGGCTTCATCAAGATACGCGCAGCAATTTTCGCTTCGATGAATCGGTCAGCGTGCCGAAAAACTTAACCGCGCGAGAGCAGGAGACGCTGTTTTTGCTGCTTTACGGCCGCAAGCCACAATACATCGCGAAAATTATGGGCATTTCCATCAAGACCGTCGAAGGGCACGTGGCACGATTGCGCACTAAATTTGCGGCCAATAGTAAAAATCAACTGATTGATAAAGCGTTAGAGGCAGGATTTGGATCGATGATCCCGGAGAGTTTGTTGCAAACGCAGCTTTCGGTAGTACTCAACGGCGACCAACTGTGAAGTCGGTCGCCAGAAAAAGGCGTTAAGGTGCAAGACGATCGATCTGCCACTCGCCTTCAGTTTGGCTAAACAGGAAGCGATCGTGCAGACGATGCTCGCCCCCTTGCCAAAATTCCACGCTTTGCGGCTTAACACGGAAACCACCCCAGAAGCTGGGCACCGGAATATCCCCGTTAGCGAACTTCTGTTTTAGCTCAAGAAACTTCCCTTCCAACACGCCACGCGCTGAAATACGGCTACTCTGACGGCTGGCAATCGCCGCCAGTTGGCTCTCTTTGGGGCGCGAGGTGAAATATTTCAGGTTTTCCATCGCCGTCAACTTCTCCGCCGTACCGGTAATGTGCACTTGGCGCTCAAGTGGATGCCAGGGAAAATGCAGACTGATTTTGGTGTTGTGATCTAAATGCTGCGCTTTGCGGCTGCCTAAATTGGTGTAAAAGACAAAGCCATTTTGATCGACACTTTTCAGCAGTACGATGCGTTGAAAAGGCATGCCGTTTTCATCAACCGTGGCCACTGTCATCGCGGTGGGATCGCTTAAATTGGCACGGATCGCTTGTTCCAGCCAAAGATTAAACTGGTCAATCGGATTTTCTTTCAAATCTTTGCGTCGCAAACCACCTTTGGTGTACTCGCGGCGAATATCAGCAAGTTCCATCTTTACTCCTTCACTACTTTTTGCCGATTGTGCGCCCGAACGCAGACAAACTCAAGGTTTGATGGCCGTTTGTAAAACTAAGATCGGTTTCGCGTTGTTACGGTGCATCGGTTTATCTTTGGCTTTCTCGCAGTTAAAGTAAGCCTCCTTTAATCTTCGCTGTGGCTTGGGTTTCCAGTGTCCGTTTCTAATCGTCCATCTTTGCGTCGCTTCGTCTTACTCGCTACCCTACTTGGTGTTGCTGGCCTATTGGTCACCCATTTTTCTGCCTCGCAGTATCTGGAAAAAAAATGGGCAAACATCCTGAAAAATTACTCGGAAAGAGCCACCCAGCAGATCGCCTCTGAGCTGGCGAAATTTGAACAGATCCCCAAACTGCTCAGCCACGACCCTCGCCTAGCGGCCTACCTCACGGAGCAAGGCGATCAAAGCGCACTCAATCGCTTGCTGGCCGATTGGTCACAGCAGACGTTGGCCGATACCATCTATCTGCACGATCGCCACGGTTTGGTGCTGGGATCGAGTAACTACCAGCAAGACGACACCTTTGTCGGCGAAAACTTCTCTTTTCGCCCTTACTTTATCACCGCCATTCAGGGCGAGATCGCCCGCTACGTTGCTTTGGGTATTCGCTCCAACAAACGCGGCTATTTTTACTCTGCGCCGATTTGGCACGCCGATGAGATCCTTGGCGTGATTACCGTGAAAGTGAGTTTGGAAGCGCTTGAAGAGACCATAGAGCCAGAGCGGGCTGACATCATGGTGCTGGATGAGAATCAAGTAGCGTTTCTGAGCAATCATCCTCATTGGCGCTACACGGCTCTAGCGCCGATTGATGAGCAACGTATCGCGCAAATGGTCGAGAATCAGCAATATGGCCTGCAAGCGCCCGAAGCGCACCCCGATATTCAACTGCCGCTGCATCTCGGTCCTGAAGCGGCCGCCTTGATGGCGGCACGCTACCAAGTGTTCATTTCGGCTAGCAACGAAAACGGCTTTCGTGTGGTGACGCTCGCACCGCATCAGCAACGCATTCTCGCTGCGCTACAAGCCGACACCATCTTCTTACTGATTTTCGGTTTAATTACCCTGATCGCGTTTGCTTGGCGTCAAACCCTAACCAATAAACAACAGCTAGCCAAACTCAACACCGAGCTTGAACAGAAAGTGACCCAGCGCACCGAAGTGCTGAGCCAAGCGAATAGCCAATTGCAGCAAACCATCATTCAGTATGAAAAAAGCCAGCAAGAGCTCAAACAAACACAACAAGAACTAACGCAAGCGGCAAAATTGGCGCTGCTTGGCGAGCTCTCGGCCAGCATCAATCATGAGATTAACCAGCCGCTTGCGGCGCTGCGTACTTACACTGAAAACAGCCAAAAGCTGCTGACGATGGACAAAATTGAGCTGGTTAAGGGCAACCTTGAGCAGATGCTTGAGCTTAATCAAACCATCAGTGAGGTGATTGCGCGCCTGAAAGTATTTACCCGTAAATCCACCACCGATGATCGACGCTATTGCGCCAATCTGCACGATTCGGTGCACAATGCCACGCGAATTTTAAGCAATAAACTGATCAAATCAGGCGTCACCCTCAAAGTCGAGCCCATTCCCGCCACACTTGCCGCCAACATTCACCATGTCGAGCTCGAACAGGTGCTGATCAATCTTATCCATAACGCCGCACAAGCGATGGATGGGCAAGCCGACGCACAAATCCTTGTCGAGTGTCAAAATGACAGCGATTATTGTCAGTTGAGTGTTGCGGACAACGGCCCGGGCGTAGAGACACAAAAACTCACTCACTTGTTTGACCCTTTTTATACTACCAAGCCTGAAGGGTTAGGGCTGGGTTTAACCATTTCCCGGCGCATCATCGAGAGCTATCAAGGCTCGCTTGAGGTACAAGCGCGCTCGCCGCAGGGCATGCGTTTTACCATCCGTATCCCACGTCTCTTGCCGACACAAGAATAAAGCATGCAAAACCGAATTTACTTCGTCGATGACGAACCACACATCCGCGATTCAGTCAGCCAAGCCCTGATGATAGAGGGCGTTGAAGTACAAACCTTCCCCAACGCCGTAGAAGCGCTCAAACAAATAGATAGCAGCGAGCCTGCGGTTGTGATCACCGATATTCATATGCCAGTGATGAATGGCTTAGCCTTCCTCGCTCAGTTGCTTGAGCGCAACGCGCATTTTCAGGTGATCGTCTTAACTGGCTACGGCGATGTGAAAACCGCCGTGAAAGCGATGAAAAGCGGGGCGTACGATTTTCTCGAAAAACCCTTTTCCAGCGATAGTCTGCTGAAATCGATCCGCAATGCACAAGATAAACTGGCGCTGCTGCAAGAAAACGTCTGGCTGAAAAAGGAGCTCGACATGCAGACTCATGCCGGTTCCAAACTGATTGGCCATTCACAAGCCATGGTGCAGATTCGCCGCGCTTTGATCAGTGCTAATCCCGAAAAACCGCTGATCTTGCTGGGTGACAGTGGTACGGGGAAGCGGCTGTGCGCGCAGTTTTTCTACGACATTCACAATCGCGCTGAAGGCGAACTGGTGCCCATTTCCGGTTTTTACTTTAGCGATATGCCTGCTGACGAGATCCAGAGCAAGCTTGCTCGCCTGCTGGAACAACACAAACACGGCACTTTGTACATTAATGACGGCGAAGTGCTCAAACCATCCCAATGGCAAGCACTGGTCTCTGTGCCCCTAAACGGCACCCGCTTGGTCTGTTCAACACAAGCACTGCCAACTGCGTTGCAAGGCGAAATTGATAGTGTGTCACTGCCGCCGTTGGATGCACGTAAAGAAGATATTCCCGCGCTGTACAAACACTTTGTGCGCAATGCTTGCAGCCGCTATCAAGTACAACCTCCACGTATCACCGCCGCTGAGCTAGACGCCATCCAACAGCAATCATGGCCAGAAAATATTCGCCAGTTGCGTCAGTTTGCCGAACTGCGGGCACTGAAAGCGCAGCAGTTTGTCACTTGGCAAGATGTCGAACAGCTCAACCACGGCGAAGCGCAAAGTATGTCCCAACGCATGGATTACTTCGAATACACTTTGCTGTTTGACGCTCTGCAACGGCACGGAGGACGGTTAAAAGACGTGCAACACGAATTACAGATATCTCGTAAAACGCTGTATGATAAGCTTAAAAAGCATCAGCTAGATAAATCTCAATTTAAAGAACAGTAAGCAAGTAATATTGGGCGGTACTCGATTTGTCGACCCCGCCTTTAACATTATTTCAGACTGGGCTTACAATTACTTAGACAAATAATCAAACAAGGACAGTGCATGAGCAGCGACAACTACAATAAGCTCAGCAACCAAGAGCTCGATTTTGTCGACGACAAAACCGCCGCTTTGCTTTTAAACACCCCCACCAATGCGCGCCTTATGCTGTGGGTGATTGTGTTGTTTTTTGCCATTGCGATTGGCTGGGCTTCTTGGGCCGAAATCGACAAAGTGACCGTCGGCCAAGGGAAAGTGATCCCCTCGTCGCAAATCCAAATTGTACAGAACCTCGAAGGGGGGCTAGTCAAAGAAATTCTGGTAAAAGAGGGCCAGTTGGTACAAAAAGGCCAGCAACTGTTACTGATTGACGACACCCGTTTTCGCTCTGACTACCGCGAACGTGAGCAGCAAGTGGCCAACTTAACGGCGGCAGTGCTGCAACTCACCGCCTCAATCGACAGTGTCGAAATCGATGAAGAGTTCACCAACGCGGAGTGGGAAAAAAGCGTGGTGATCAACTACAGCCAGCTCAGTTTTCCTGAGCAATTGGAGCAAGAGCAGGCTGATCTAATCCAGAGACAAAAAGCGGAATATCGTCAAGATTTAAATAACTTACGCAACCAAATTTCCGTATTAACCCAGCAAGTCCGGCAGAAGCAGCAAGACTTGGTGGAGATCCAATCGCGCGTGAAGAGCCTGCGACAAGGATACGAGTTTGCTCAAAAAGAGCTGGAAATTACTCAGCCGCTGGCCGACGAAGGTGTGGTGCCGAGAATCGAGCTGCTGAAATTGCAGCGTCAGGTCAACGATACCCGTCGAGAGCTCACATCGACCGAGCTAAAAATGCCGGTACTGCAATCTTCGATTCGCGAGTCCATGCTCAGCCGCATTGATGCGGCGCTGAAGTTTCGTTCGGAACAGCAAGAACAACTCAATAAAGCGCAAGATCAGCTCTCTGCGTTAGTGGAATCCACCGTGGGGCTAAAAGACCGAGTGAAACGAACCGTAGTGGTTTCACCGGTTACGGGCAAGATTAAAACGCTGAACATCAATACTGTCGGCGGCGTTATTCAGCCAGGGATGGATATTGTCGAGATCGTACCCACCGAAGACACGCTCTTAGTCGAGGCAAAAATTGCCCCGCAAGATATCGCCTTCCTCAGACCTAATTTGTCGGCGGTGGTGAAATTCACCGCCTACGATTTTAGTAAGTACGGGGGCCTGACGGGGGTTCTGGAGCACATCAGCGCCGATACCACCCAAGATGAGGAGGGAAACAGCTTCTATATTGTTCGAGTTCGTACCGAAAAGACTAACTTTGGCCAAGATGCCGATTTACCGATTATTCCCGGTATGACCACCTCGGTGGATATCATCACCGGTAAACGAACCGTACTGGAATATCTGCTCAAACCTATTCTTAGCGCGCAAAGCAATGCCCTCAAAGAATAAGAGACACTTTAAAGCCGTGCTCAGCCTGCTAAGGCGTAACACCAACGACATTGGACGATGGGTTGGGCTTGCGTTGCTAGGCTGGGCGGCCTTTGCCTCCCAAGCGCTCAACACCACCGAGCAAAAATGGGTTGAGGCCGTTTCCAGCACGTATGGGCAAAGAGCGGGAAAGCGTGTTACGGCTTGGCGCGAGAATATTGATTTTTTCAAACAGTTAGAAGAACAAGAACAGCTGGCTGGTATCAACGACTTTTTCAACCAGCTCTATTTTGTCGACGACATTGAGCTTTGGGGACAAAAAGATTATTGGGCTACACCTCTGGAATTTTTAGGCAGTAATGCAGGCGATTGTGAAGACTTCACCATCGCCAAATATTTTTCATTGCTGGAATTGGGCGTCTCGGACAACAAACTGCGCTTGGTGTACGTCAAAGCCTTGGAACTCAACCAGTTCCACATGGTGTTGGCTTACTATAAAACACCGAGCTCAGAGCCATTGATCCTCGACAACCTCAATCCAACGATCCTCAAAGCGTCCAAGCGTCAGGATCTGCTGCCGATATACAGTTTTAACGGTAAAAATCTATGGTTGATGAAATCTGCCAACTCCAACGGACAACTGGCTGGCGATTCATCCCGTTTAAGCTTGTGGAACGATCTTCGTTCAAGAGAAAAAACACTCAAGCTAAACAAACCTATCATTAACTATGACGAGTAATGAGCATGACATTATACAAGCAACTTGTGGTTGGTATGATTACAGTGTTTATCCTGCTGATGGCATCAGTATTTGTAATCGAATTCAACACCACTCGGAATAGCCTAGAGCAGCAGCAACGCTCCGAGATGAACAACACCATCAACACCGTTGGTTTGGCACTGGCCCCTTATCTGAAAGACAAAGATAAAGTGGCGGTGGAATCGGTGATCAACGCGTTGTTTGATGGCAGTTCTTACTCGGTGGTGCGGCTTATTTTCCTCGATTCAGGGGAAGAAATCATTCGCACTTACCCAGTCAAGCCGAACTCGGTGCCTGCTTGGTTTAGCAAATTGAATCTGTTCCAGCGCATCCATGATCAGCGCATCGTGACCAGTGGTTGGTTACAACTCGCGGAAGTGGAGATAGTGAGCCATCCGGGCGCTGCATACGAACAGCTTTGGCAAGCTTTTATGCGCCTTGTCAGCGCATTTAGTGGCATCTTTGTCATCGGTCTAGTCGCGATTGCTTACATCCTCAAACGCTCGCTGAAACCGCTCACCGCCATCATTGAGAAGATGAACGATATCGCCAACAACAAGTTTGGCGAGCCACTCTCTCATCCTCACACCAAAGATTTGATTGCCGTCGTCGATGGCATTAACCGCATGTCATCACAGATTGAAGTCTCCTTTAAGATTCAGGCGAAAGAGGCACAACGTCTGCGTGAGCAGGCGTACATCGACCCTGTATCGAAGCTGGGCAACCGCTCTTTCTATATCAGTCAGCTCGATCAATGGCTCGCGGAAAATGCCCCCGGCGGCGTCGCGGTACTCAACGCAGAGTACATCGGCGAAGTGTATGACAACAAAGATTATCAATCGGCCGATCGCATGGTGGCAGAGCTGGCAAAACAGCTCGAGAGCACCATCGCCGTTCCGGGCGCAACCATGGCACGCATCTCCAGCGATGAGTTTGGTTTTATCTTCCCTCACATGGATGAGAGTGAGCTCAAAATTGTCGCTGACAGCATCATCAATTGCGTGCAAATGCTCAATACTGACCCAACGGGTACTGCTGATGCCAAAGTGGCGTTGGGGGTTGCACATAACAAAGACAGCAAAACGCGCACTGAAATGCTCTCTATGGTCGACAACGCACTGTCTAAAGCTAAAGCGTCACCAGAGCTTACCTACGGCTTTGTCGGCACCGACACACAAGGCAGTACCATGGGCAAACAACAGTGGAAAGCTTTGGTGGAAGAAGCGATTCACAACGATTGGATTCAGTTCCGTTTTCAATCAGCCAACAGCCGCACTGGCAATACGTTCCATCGTGAAGTCTTTTCCAGCATTGAAAAAGAGGGCGTGGTTTACCGTGCGAACCAATATCTCTACGCATTGGAGCAGCTCGAAGCGACCCACCTGTTTGACGAATACGTGATTGAATCAATGATCAAGCTGCTTGAGCGTAAAACCTTCACCGAGCCGATGGCGATCAACATCGCCCACAGCAGTCTGTCACAGCCCAGCTTCATCCGTTGGATAACCAATACACTGGAGAAACATAAATCGGTGGCGTCTTTGCTTCATTTTGAGATTCCAGAAGAGTGCTTTGTTAACCAGCCGCACCACACCGCTTTGCTGTGCCACGCCATTCGTAACGCTGGTGCCGAGTTTGGCGTGGACAACTACGGTCGCAACTTCCAATCGCTCGATTACATAAATGAATATCGTCCTAGCTACGTCAAACTCGACTATCTGTTTACCCACAATCTGGACGATGAAAAGCAGAAATTCACCCTGACATCCATCTCTCGGGCAGCGCACAATTTGGGTATCACCACCATCGCCTCAAGGGTAGAAACCCAAACGCAGTTGGACTTCTTGTCAGAACATTTTGTTGAAGTATTCCAGGGCTTCATCGTAGATAAAGAGTAGTAAGGTTATCTCATGAAAGATCCATTGTTGAATTCGCTGATATACGTCAGCCGCTACTACGGACTGGCCAACTCGCCAGAGGCGCTAGTCAACGGTTTGCCACTCTCCGATGGCAAGCTGACGCCTTTTCTGCTGCCACGATCTGCAGAGCGCGCGGGCTTGGTCGCGAAAGAGAACCGCGCTGAACTGGAAGCTATCTCCAGCTTAGTCTTGCCCGCCATTTTGCTGCTCAAAGGCGGCGACTCGTGCGTGCTTAACAGTGTCAGCCAAGAAAAAGGCGAAGCGGAAATCACCAACTTAGAAAGTGGCATGGTGCCAGTCGTCATTCCTTTGGACGAGCTCAAAGCTCAGTACACAGGGCGCTATTTCTTAGTCAAAAAGCAGTTCCGCTATGACGAGCGCTCACCAGAGATCCTCAAAACGCGCGAAGGTCACTGGTTTTGGTCAACCTTGTGGCAATCAAAACACATCTATCGTGACGTGTTGATCGCTTCTATCCTGATTAACCTATTTGCCATCGCAGCACCGATGTTTACTCGTATTGTCTACGACAAGGTGGTACCAAATCTCGCCTTTGAAACCTTGTGGGTATTGGCAAGTGGGATTTTCGTTGTCTTCCTGTTCGATTTTGTCCTAAAAATGCTGCGCAACTACTTTATTGATGTGGCAGGGAAAAAATCGGACATTCTGATCTCTTCAAAGTTGTTTAGCAAAGTGATGGGCATTCGTATGGAATCGAAGCCACCCTCGGTCGGTGCTTTTGCTCGCCATTTGCAAGAGTTTGAATCGATTCGCGAGTTTTTCACATCGGCAACGATAAGCTCGCTGATCGACCTACCTTTCGCGTTGCTGTTTCTCTTACTGATTTGGCTGATGGCGGGTGACTTGGTTTGGGTGCCTATCATCGGCGTGCTGATCGTGATGATTCACTCATTTCTAATTCAAGGCCCCCTACGCCGATCGATTGAAGAAGGATCTCGTTTGGCGTCGCAGAAATACGCTAATCTGATCGAAAGTTTAGCCGGGCTGGAAACGGTCAAACTGTTCAGCGCACAAGGGCAGTTTCAGTACCGCTGGGAAGAAGCGGTTGCGCATATGGCCAACTGGAACATCAAAACTCGCCGCATCACAGACAGCATCCAAAGTGCCGCTGGCTTTGTGCAACAAAGTGCCAACGTGGGTATGATCATTCTTGGCGTCTATCTCATCTCTGAGGGTGACCTTACTATGGGGGGCTTGATCGCTGCGACGATGCTGAGCGGCAAAGCGATCGGCCCGCTGGTGCAACTGTCACTGTTATCGACTCGCTACAATCAAGCAAAATCGTCAATGACTATCATTAATAAGGTGATGGAAATGCCAGACGAGCAAGAAGAAGGCAAACGCTATATTCACCGCCCGATTGTGCAAGGCAAAATTGAGCTGGATCGAGTAACGTTCCACTACCCTGATGCCCCCATCGCTTCGATTCGTGATTTGAGCCTGACCATTAATCCAGGGGAGAAAGTCGCCATCATTGGCCGTATTGGTTCGGGTAAAACCACCCTTGAGCGGCTGATTATGGGCTTATACAAACCCACAGCTGGGCACGTGCGTATCGATGATACCGATATTGAGCAGTTGCATCATGTTGATATCCGTCGCAACATTGGCTGCGTTCCGCAAGACAGCACGCTGTTCTTTGGCTCCATTCGCGAGAACATAACCTTGGGGCGTACGTTGGTCGATGATAGGGATGTGTTAGACGCCGCTAACCGCGCAGGGGTAACCAACTTTACCCAAGCAGACCCAGCAGGTTTAGAGCGCCAAGTCGGCGAAGGCGGTGCGATGCTCTCAGGTGGGCAGCGACAATCGGTGACGATTGCACGCGCATTTTTGGGTCGGCCGCCAATCCTACTCATGGACGAGCCAACCAGTGCGATGGATAACCGCTCAGAGATGCAAATCAAGCATCAGCTCTCTCAACTAAAAGCGAGTGAAACGCTGATTCTCATCACGCACAAAACCTCGATGTTGGATGTGGTGGAACGCGTCATCGTGATGGAAAAAGGCAGCATTATTGCCGATGGGCCCAAAGCACAGGTGCTCAGTGATCTCAAACAAGGCAAGGTTCGCGCCGTCAGTTAACACCAACCCCAGCACAGGCTGGGGTTGTTTTTATCCTCAGTTTACAGTGTAAATACACCCATCGTATCCAGCCTTAACGCCGTTGTAACTTCGTCGAGTGGTTGCCAACGTCATTGACTTGATAACCGTTTAATCTCAGCACGCAAGTCAAAACATCAACAAACAAGTCGGTACGCAAATTGCCGATATGCGCGTAATCGTAAACCGTCGGGCCACAAGCATAGAGCCCGACCGCATTTTCCCGGATGGTACAAAAAGGCTGAAGGGTCCTTGTGAGCGTGTTAAATAACTGCACGGGTGAGGGCTAGTTTGCGGCCACGTCTTCTTCTTCCAGGGTTGAGGAAACTTTGATCTCATACTGATTAAAACGGAAGATACTGCCACCATGAGTTCGCTTGGTGACCACCTGTTCATCACCAAATTGCACCGTCACTCGGGTGAACACTTTTTCCGTCGCTTCCACCGTATTGATTTCCAACAACGCATTGAATTCAGAGTCGACTGTTTCAAGCTCACCTTTAAGCGACTCGAGTTGTTCACTGTTTTGCGCTTTCAGCTCTGTAATTTCAGCCTCGACGCCTTCTTCCCTCTCCGCTTTGGGTGTCTTCTTAAATTCGAGTTCGCGACGAATCACATCCATCGTCTCTTCTTGGGCAATCTTATACTGCTCTTTGAGCGAAGCGATTTTATCTTTATATGCTGCAAAACGAGCAAAGGCTTCAATCTTGGTCGCCGTATCCCCTTCAACACCAAGAAAGACACATTTTACTTTTCCGCCAACGCGGGCAACCCCACCACTCAAGGTACCGTTTTTGCCGTTGGCATCCATCACGGTAAGATCATGACCGCACATAATGTCGTTGTTGAGTGAATGCACCGCAAGGTCAATGTTGTGCCCTGCCTGCAACTCACAATATTGTGCATAGTTGGCGCTAATATTGCCTTTGGTTTTAACCGAGCAGCTTTTGGCTTCACCCTCACTCACGGTATGACCGATGATGCCTTTGCCAACCACAATATCGCCTTGTGCCTGCACATCGGCCGATTCGATAAAGCCGCCAACGGTGATCGAGCCTGTCGCGCGAACTTTCATCCCGGCTTCTATATCACCCGAGATCACCACATTGCCCTTAAATTTGATATGCCCCGTCCCGACACCGACGTTATTGAGGCACAACGCGCTGTCGACTTCGATGGCTTTTTCTTTAATCAGAGGCATGCCCGCTTGACTGGCGACGAGTATGTTGGGATTGTAAGATGCGATTTCCGTTCCTTTGCCAGGTTTTAATGCTGCGTCTTTCCCGGCTAAAGGCGGAATGGCTTTGCCTTGAACCGTGAATCCCGGGGTACCTTTAGTGGCAGGCTCGCGACGCATCACTTCGTCTCCGCGTTCGACGGTAATGGTTTCACCAAGATTGCGCATGTCGATTTTAGCGTTCGCTGACTTCCCTTTCTCCGGCTTAAGCACTCGCTTGGTGATGTCTTCCACCAGAGGAACAAATTGGGCATCTTTGCCTTTGACCGGTTGTTTGCCTTGTGCCACAGCTTGTACAAAACGCTCACCAGGTTTGAGCTGGTTGCTCATGACCAGCACTTTTTTCAAGGCCAGCTTGTTAATGCCTTTGGTAATATGCGCGCTGGCTAGGGCGTGGACTATCTCGCTACCGCGCAAACCTCGGCCTCCATAGGCACCCGTTATTTTCATACTGGCCAACATATCATTGTTTGACAGTTCGACTTCTAACTGCGCATTCAACCGTTTTGCCACCTCAATACCTTGATACGCTTCGGCCTTTTTCTCCCGCACACTGTTAATAAACCGCACCACTTCTGCTTCATCAAGAAACAGATTTCCAGCGTCCATCTCTGCCAGTACGGCGTCAATTTCTTTTCTGATCAGCTCACCACCCAAATCCACTTCAGGGAGTTTGGCGATGATACTGGTCTTTTTTTCATTCCATGAAAGGCAAAGTTTCCACATAAACAGCCACGTGCAGTTAAAGCCAAAAGACAATCTTGGAACTAGTCTAACGAAAATGAGGATCGCTGAGAATCATTGAAAGGGAATAATCTGGCTCACATCACTAAAGGGTATGTCGAACGAGATTGCATCCAGTTTGTGACAGTGGGTCTATTTCTTGCCCAATCGGTTTACACTGTAAATCCACATCGCTAGCCACAAACAAAAAGAAGCCGATTAGGTAAAGCGCAACATCGAGGGTATTTTTATTTTCCGCTGAAGCTCACAATCTCTATGTATTTGGAATAAACCGCTAAAGCCACGAGCGATTTACAGTGTAAAGAGCAATGGGTTTACTCTGCAAGATGCTCCAATTTACATTGTAAATTCGATAGAGAAACGAGTTGGCGCACATCGTCTCTTAGCGCTTGTTCTGCTTGTTTGCGACCAGGAAAAGCAAAACGCGCAGCGCAGCGCTGCCACGACTGGTTGAGCAACACTTTGCTGATTAGCAGATCCGACAAGCTCTCCACGTCAAGCGACAATAGCCAAGCTTTAAGCCAAGGTTGGACGCTGTCAAAACTGTTACCACCTTCAGCATAATTGACAATCAGCGCGATACAAGTCGGATTGGGGCTTGAGTAGCTCACCGTGTTGAGCAGCGATCGCACCAGCATCGCATCCAACTCGGAAAAGCTCAACGACAGATAATCCGGCAGTGTCTCCTTGAACATCAGATGCGCTTGGGCTTGCCATATTTCAGCCAACGAACTTAACGCTTTCACCATCACCAGAGAATGGCATCCACTGGCTGCATCTTGAGAAAAACCCAATCGCAGTGGCACATAACCCGCTCGCTGCCAGAAGCGAACCAATCCCGCGCTGGCGCCAAAGCTGGTAGCAAGATAATCCGTTTTATCTTTAAGCAGAGTTTGTAACTGAGCCAATAGATTCTGCCCGATGCCACGCCCTTGCCAATCTGGGTGAACAGCAATCCGCATTACTCGTGTCGCGGTTTGCTGCGCAGCTTGCGTGATGCCGAGATGATTGGCAATGGTGGTCGCAACCAAATGCCCGGCTGGGCGCCTATGTCCAAGCTGAATCGCTTTAATCAGATCGGCGTCCAACCCGCCTTCCTCAACGGTCAAAATGCAGCACACGACAGCATCTTGCACTTGTGCCAAGTAAAGCTGACACGCCTCATCGGCGAGCAACTGAAGTAAGTCATTGGGTGTGGTTTGATAATGCGCGTTGACCAAAAGAGAGATACAGGATTGGAGTACCGCTGGCTGTGCAAGTAATTCAGCTTTACTCACTAAGCGTAAGCTCAACGCATCACTAATCACGTCATCAATCGACACATCATCGCTTTGTAACAAAAAGGCACGATTGAGCCACTCTTCCAGTGGGTCATTTCTCTTCCAGCGGATCGGCTGCTCTAAGTGATACGCTTTCATTCCGGGGCGCTCAGCTTGCAGCCAAGGGATAAACTTATTAGAAAAACCTCTGCCGCACCCTTCGTAACCATGAACGGTAGAAGAGAAGACCAAACGATGATAGTCAACGACCATCGCTTTTAGCATCGGCAAAGGAATGGCTGCAGCTTCATCAACCAGCAAGAGATCACACGATGGGCGTTGTGATAACAGCTCATCGGGCGCAATAAATTGCAGTGACGATTCACTGGTACGAAACATGAATTTCCCATCGCTTTGGGCACTGGATAACTGTGTTTGTGCGTGGAAAAATAATGTTTCAACTGCTGAAAATGACGGCGCGGTCAGCAAAATTTTCAACGGCCGCTGCTGCATTAACTGGCCACAAGCCAGACCAAGCGCACTGCTTTTTCCTCGTCCTCGGTCTGCCGTCAGCACAAGAGGCCGCTTGCGATGCCCAGTCAGCACTTTTTTGACCGATTCGATGGCATGACGCTGATCCGCGAAGCCATCTTCAACCTCTGGCGCTACAACCAACTGGGGAACCTGTGTGACCTGCCCTTTGTTAATTTGCACTAACTCGGCGAAGTGACGCTCTAACCAAGCTTGAGCATAAGAGGTTGTTGGTCCATCACTGGGTAATATCAGCAAAATCCCGCCGCCAACTAATGCACCACAAGCCGCGGTGAAACTATTGGCATCAAACGGCTGGCGCGCATCGACAACAAGAACTTGGCACTCCTGCCCTAAAAGGCGCTGCCCTTGTTTATATCCGACCGCTTTTCTGATCTGCGGATGAAAGTCATCACGTAGCCCAACAGAAAAAATGACCGCCGAAGTTTGCAGAGTTAGCCAGTGATGCAGTTGTTCATCTTGCCAACTAGCGTCACCACGCAAAACCACGCCATAACGCCAGCCTGTCGTTGATGCTTGCTGATAAATCGCATGCAACGCTTGTAAAGGAGTGTCCATAAATCGTACCCAAGTTCGAAGTGTGCTTATGGTAGCACAGGATCAAAAAAAGCCGCATCAGCGGCTTTTTCGTCAACAAATGGCGGTTTATCCTAGCTTGGATTCAAGGAATTTGAGGATCTCATCCATCGTTTGGTCATCTATTTTCTTTAGTGTCAGCGCCAAATTACTGCCCTTACGGCTGTAAGACGCGCGTCCTTTGATAAGCTCTGTCTTCTCTGCTTTGGCTTGAGGCTTAGTTGGTAGCAACTCAGACATCCACTGCTCAAGCGTTTCCGTCACTTCTTTGGTCAAACGCGCCACTCCCTGAGCCTGACTACGTTGCCAAACCAGCCCTTCTTCACTCAGACATTTATGCAAAAGCTGCGTTTGTTGCTCACTTGGCAAAGAGAAGTACTGTTTGTGCAGTTTTACGATCGTCGGGCGGCCAAGCTCGCTCACGTTTGGGTAAGCTTGCAGCAACTCCATAGGCAGCGAAGCCGCT
Source organism: Vibrio navarrensis (assembly GCF_015767675.1). NCBI lineage: Bacteria > Pseudomonadati > Pseudomonadota > Gammaproteobacteria > Vibrionales > Vibrionaceae > Vibrio > Vibrio navarrensis. Next base: position 787,058 of record NZ_CP065218.1, read on the forward strand.
TTGAGCGCGCCGCTAACCAATGCCTCACTACATTGGAACATTTTTGCCAGCGCTTTTTGATCTTCGGCTTCCCCTTTATCCAACTTCGCCTGCATCTCTTTGCCTTTCTCGTACAGCGAGAGTGGCTTGTGTGCATTAGCGACATCAGACAAAAATTTCGCCTGCTCGGCACTGATGTTATCGGCGACATAAATGAGGAAATCTTGCTTCGCGAGAATACAAGACATACGACGGCGACTACCATCGAGCACTTCGATCTTACCTTCAGCTGCACGACGACCGACCGCAGGGTATTGCTGCCCTCTCTCTTTGAGCGTACTTAAAACATCGGACAACGCGTGTTCGTTTAAAAATGCCTGTTCACGTGCATTTTCTGCAAACACGACCGTTTTCTGTTCCACCTCTTGAGCGGCAATACGCACCAATTCAAACGTGACGCTCTGCTCTCCCGCCACAGACAGTTCAATCACTTGTGCTTGTTCTTTCGCCGCAGTCTGCGCCTCTTGAGGTGTGGTGACTCGGCGCTTATCTGCTTTACCAAAGAGTTTGGCATTGAGTTCTGAAGTTCTGATTGCCATGACTTATTTATCCTTGATTCAGTGAAGACCAATGAGAATGAAGCACGCGCTCCAGTTCAAGCGCACTCTTTTGCACCGCATCTTGCGCCGTCGCTAGTGTCTTTTTGCCGCCTTCAAAGTCACCCGTGGTTAAATCAAATACCGTGCTGTAGGTATCGGCGCAGGTTTCAAAAGCGCGACTGCGAGGAATGGTCGCCATCATCACTTGGTCACCCAGTAAGTAGTTCATCTCAGTCAGTACCGAGACTTGCTTTTTATTGTCATCTTCAAACATGGTTGGCATAAGGCGGACAAACTCCAGCCCTTTCCAATCGTCTGGAAACATTTCGTACACGGTTGGCAAGTGCTGGAAGAAGTTGACTGTCGACGCCCAGTCCAAACGTTTCGCCGCACATGGGATCAACAGCGCATTCGATGCATACATCGCATTCCAAACAAGAGGATCGACGTGAGGACCGGTATCAATCATGATGACATCAAAATCATCAGCAATCTTATCGATCAGTTTTTCCTTGAGCAAACGAACGATATCAAGAGACTGATTTTGAGACAAATACTGCCAAGCTTCAGCGTTAAACATCGCATCTTCCGGGAACGCCGAAATGGTTTTTAGATTAGGATATTGCGTTGGTAAAAGCACATTGCGGTGCAAGAATTCACGATTAACCTCGACCTCTTCTGGAACATTGTCCAGCATGATATCAACCGCAGAATAGATATTATCGTGCTCAGCAATGCTGATTTGCGGATTGAGGAATAAACGCAGAGAGCCTTGCGGGTCTAAGTCAATAAGACAAATACGGTAACGTTTATCCAAATTCAACGCCAAGCAAGCGGCTAAATGCACAGCCGTCATCGACTTGCCCGTACCGCCCTTTTGGTTTTGCACATTGATAATCCACGGCTTGTTTCCGGTGCTGTTTTTACGCTGGTGAAACTTCGCCACGCCCGCGGCGTCCATCAACATGTGTGCTTCTTCTAAAGAGATCGAGTAATGGTTGGCGTTGTTTTTGGTAAACTGATGCCCTTCCGCTTCCATTTTGCTGATCGCATCATCCAACTTACGACGGGTTAAACCCGAACGAGTTTCCATTAATGCCTTAGACATTGGCGGAAAATAATCATCACTACGCTCTTCAAGCACAATCTCAATTCGGTCCGCCTGAACTTGTTGGGTTGATTCAGCCAACTTAATGAGATTCTCTATCGTTTGCTCTCTTTTCATTATCGATTCCTTAGAGAAATATCTTTCGCACGATTGTACAGCACTTTAATTCAAATACAACAAAAAGGTGAACGTTCATTTTGAAGAACAATCACATAAAAATGTTTTAATCACGTCATAATGATGTAAACAAGAGCGATAATGTGCTTGTGACTACAATGACTTTCATCAACCCTAACCGATTGCACTGAGACAAAACAAAAGAATTACAGTGTCACTAATTTACAATGTAAATGTTATCACTCATCGGAACGATTAGATAACACCTCTAAATTACGGCACTTGTCAAATTGATTAGTGAAACGAGCGAAAAAGCCGCTCTCATCGCAATCACGTGAAAGACTGAAACAAAGCGCGGAATCTCATCATGATCATGCTTCTGCAAAAGATCAGCGCGTTTTATATTTCATTTTGGACAAACTAGAATGGGAAAGATGATCAAGGAAGTCCGTTGATCATCTTTCCGTAAATAGTCTGGTTGACGAAACGATGATCATGGTAATGAAGATCGGTGAGGTCTACAGAAAGAGAGACGGCAGGAAGATCAATTCTGCGGAACCATGATCAAGTACCGTCATGCTCGGAAGCATGTAAATACTTCGCGAAACTACGGAAGAATGCCGATGGAATGGGGATTCAGGCAATCCCGTACGTTTCTGTAGTGCATCTGCCAGTCAAGACAAACGCATTACCTCTTTCACATCGCCATGATCATGCTTTCGTAAAGATTGCCCCAAGCCAATCACGCTCTATTGCCGTTGGAAAACGCACATTTTTTAGACCATAAGTCCGCACTGCTGTTATTCCCATCGTATATCGCCAATAAGTGCCATGCTTGATCATCGTTCCGTTATCATTTCAGCTTGCCAAACAGAGGCTACAAGCCTAATTTTTTCTTCTTGCTGTGGATAAATTGTTTACCGCGGATGATCATGCTTTCAATACTATGGTGATCATCGTTTCTTTTCTCTAATGATCATGTTTTCATAAACTTATGATCATGCTTTCTCACTAATGATGATCATATTTTCAACCTGGCGATGATCATAGTTCCTAACGGGGAAAATAAAAATACTTAAATTACAGCCACCTACAAGCACCTCCCGTCACAGATCATTAGATCATCTATATCAATAGGATCAAATAAATCAAAAAAGATCAGTTATTTAAAGACCGCTATTTTCTCTTTATTTATGATCTTTTTTTCATTATTCTCTTGGAACTATAGTGCTTTTACGGTCAACGCGATCTGGATCTAACATGACAACCGAAGAAAAAATACTGATCAAAGCTCCAAGGAGCCACAAAGACGGCCATCTGTTTGAAGTCAGTGCCTCGTCTGCAGATTGGGTTGAGCAATATCAGCATTTCAAAGGGGTAACGAAAAGTATTTTAGAATTGTTAAATTTGATCTCTTTGCGTGGATTTAGCAGTAAAGACGGACTGGTATCAACCACTGAAATTGTCGATGCTACCGATGGACAATTAACCCGAGCCGCACTACAGCAACGTTTACGAGCCGCGGTCAGCATCGGATTGTTTACCCAAACGCCAGTACGCTTTGAGGAGGGGCTTGCAGGCAAAACGATGCTGCATCGTTTCGTTAACCCGAACAAACTGATCTCGGTATTAGGCGCTGCCAGTTTAGTCACCGAAAAAGTAAAACAGAGTGAAAAAGAGAAACGTTCGAAAGCGTTAGCGCAAACTCAGGTCAATAAACGATTACTCAATGAACACGGCTTAAATACGCCGCCGAGTATGAAAGATGAAGCTGATCAATTCGTCGTTTCACCAACCAATTGGGCCGGGATCATTGACCAGGCACTCGCCCCCCCAAGGACTCGCAAAAGCTACCAGAAATCGATGGTTTCAATCTCCGGTACTCGAGCGGTGATTGAAACTCGCTCCTCGAAAAACATCATGACGGTGGACGATCTGATGACACTGTTTGCGTTGTTCACTTTGACGGTGCAATACCATGATCATCACAAAGAGGAATATCAGTTAGATGCCACCCACATTCCGAACAAGACACCACTCTATATCACGGATATTTTGTCGCTAAGAGGCAAAAAAGACAGTGGACCAGCGCGCGATTCTATCCGCGATAGTATTGATCGTATTGAGTTTACCGATTTTCAATTGCATGAACTGACCGGGCGTTGGCTGAGTGAGAATATGCCCGAAGGGTTTAAAAGCGATCGTTTTCGCTTTATAGCTCGCACCATTACGGCGTCTGAAGAGGCGCCTACAGAGGGCAGTGACGGTGAAATTCGCATTAAACCCAACCTATACATTTTAGTTTGGGAACCCTCGTTTTACGAGGAGCTACTGACTCGCGATTACTTTTTCCTCTTTCCACCAGAAATCTTGAAACAACATACTTTGGTGTTTCAGTTGTATTCGTTTTTCCGCAGTCGTATGGTTCGTCGCCACACGGATAGCATGCTGTTGACCGAGCTCAACCAAAAGTTGGCGCGCAATATTGAATGGCGCCGTTTCTCAATGGATCTGATCCGTGAGTTACGTCGGCTATCAGAAGGGAAGGGATCGGAAGATCTTTTTGTCGTTAACTTGTGGGGCTACCACCTGACCGTGGCGACGATCCAAGATAAAGACAAAGTGATCGACTACCAGATCGATATCAAATGTGATGTTGAAGAAGTGCTGCGTTACTCACGAGCTCGTACCACCAATGCGGGCAAACGCAATATGGCGCCGACGCTGCCTAATCCGCTACGCAACGAAATGGTTAGCAAGCAGAAGCTGGAGGAGCTATCAGGCATCATTGATGGTGAGTTTGAGCCGATCCAGCGCAAAGAGCGTTCTCCGAAAGGCAATTTGGGGCGCAGAGTGAAACTGCGTAAGCACTTAGTGGAGATCAATGCCGATGAGATCACTATTACGCTAACCAAATATACCTCTCCAGAGGCCCTAGAACGCAGTATAACGGCGTTATCAGCGATGACAGGGCATCCGTATGTTTCTATCAAAGAAGAGTGTCAGGAGCTGTTAGAGAAGCTGGATTACATTCGCGTCGATGAGCATGTTTTACCATATGAAGCGCTCAGTAAAGTCGTGGAGCTGTACAACAGCCAGACGGAGAACAAACATTTGTCGATTGAGCGTTTGATTGCTGGCCTTGCCGTGCGGCGAAAAGTGTGTCGCCAAGTGTTTGAGGGCCATCTGGATGACACTGTGTTCCGCGCGCTAGACGAAGTGGCCGTTTGACTTTCCAGCGCAGCATCTTATTCACTGGGCGGATGTGAAGCCGCCCAGGTCAAATAATCTTACATTATCCTAAATATCAGAGAGTTAACTATATTGGGTTGAGTTCACATTGGCGATCTGTCAGCAATAGTTTACGTACTATAAAATAAGCAACTAGTTGCTTATTTTATCACAGCAATTATGTTTTTATCGAGACCTACAACCGATAAGGACATCTAATGAGAAACATTCTACGCAACGTCATATTGGCTTCATCGTTTTGCACCGCTTCCGTGGCTTATGCGCAAGTGGATCTGCCGGTGATCGCCGATCACATACCATTTACTCACTCCTCTGCATTCAAGTCGATCAATCCGCTGGTGGTTCAACATCCCGGCGCACAGTTTATTAAGATCCACTTTAAAACGCTGATCTTACCGCCAGGAAGTTCGATCCGCCTGACCTCAAAAGAGGGAACCGAGGTGCTGGAGTATACGCAAAGTCAAGAGAATTGGTTCGCTCAATCGATTTTCGGTGAACAGGTTACCGTTGAGTTGCTGCCTAACCAAGCGGGTGAAGTCGGTGAGTTCGACATTGACTATTTTACCGCTGGTCATCAGGCTGGAATGACAGCGTCTACGGGTGATAGCACATTCTCCACTTGCGGAATCAATGAGCGTCGGGACGTCGCTTGCTGGCAAGAGAGCCATGCTGACAAAGTGGCGTGGTCAAGCCCGGTGGCTCGGCTACTGATCAACGGGCGTAGCCTCTGTACCGCTTGGCGTGTTGGCCCTGACAATACACTCTTTACCAACAACCATTGTGTAAGCACGGCATCTGAGTTGAAAAACACCGAAGTTTGGTTCAACTATCAACGCAGCAGTTGTAACGGATCCTTGGCAACAACGGTGAAAGTGATGGGTAATGAGCTGCTGCGCACAGACTACACCTTGGACTACACCCTGTTTAGTGTTGATGACTTTGCCAAGATTGCAGCCTTTGGTTACTTAGGCTTGGATGCCAATGAGCCAGTCTATGGTGATGGCATCTATATTCCGCAACATGGCGCTGGCAATCCGAAAGAGCTCGCGATTGAAAGCGATCAAAATGGGTCCGGTTTGTGCCAAATTGATATCGCTTCAACCAATGGCCGAGGCACCAACACCGATACCGGTTATTTCTGCGATACCATCGGTGGATCATCGGGTTCTCCAGTATTGAACGCGGCCAATAACAAGGCGATTGCGCTCCATCATTTTGGTGGCTGTGAAAATCAAGGGGTCAAAATGAGCCGGATTTGGCCGCAAGTGGCCATGTACTTCAACAACACTTTGCCTGAGGGGTCCGTTGATCCAACCGTGCCAACCATTGAAGAACTCATCCCTGGTTCTGCGCGCACTGATCTGGCTTTGAATAAAGGGGAAGAGAAGAGGTTTGTTGTCAAGGCGCAAAATAGGATTTCAGCGCTGACAGTGGCGATTCAATTTGGCGCGGGTGATGCCGACTTATACGTACGGTCAGGCGCACAACCCACCACGAGCGTCTATGATTGCCGGCCTTTTCGTTCAGGCAACAATGAGTCTTGCTCTGTGCCTGCTGTGGGGGAAGATCTTTACATCATGGTGAGAGCTTACAGTCACTTCTCTGGGGTGATGTTGAATGCAACCCAAGAGTAAAAAGCCTCTGTTTATCCGGCGAAGGGTATTCATGTACGTAAATATTAACCAATGCAATAATTTGTATATTGATTGAATTCAGACCGAACGTTAACAATCTACTGACATTTAAATCGTTCGCCAAAGCTACTATGGCTTCGAATAGACAACCTTTTGTCCTTTCTGATGATTAATAGATTGGCTCATATTGTTACATTCATTCTGAATAGATTTCGCGAGTTCACTGAACTCGCTTTTTTTTGTCTTGCGAAAAGTATTACGCATGATCGACTTGATGTTTAGCGATTTCAAAGTCTTCCAGACTGCGGTTTCTGATGATGGGCATGACTCACTGATAGGCTGTACTGGTCTAACTGTCTATAAGATTGATGGTTTAGGCTAGTGTTATCATTGATATAATCGATAACCCAGACTTTGGATAGAGCTCCCCTACGTGACGGCTTCTCCACGTCTGCTCAACGCATCATGGCAGTAGTCGATGTCTTTCCAATCTCCGTACGGATTTATTCCTCCACCGCGATTTGACAGAGTTTATCGAGCAAATATCGATTCAGAAGGAACAAGGGCCAGAAAACATCAGGCACGGTAAAAGTCATGTGCATCCAACGACAATTAGGTAGACGCTCTACCTGTTGGGTTATCCAGTTATCGGTGGATTTTTTACCGCAGCAGGAGCAAGCGCGGCTGGAGCACGTAAACCAAATGTTTTTAGTATGGTAGCAGTCGTCGTTTTCACAATGCAGAGTTTTACCGCCCAAGGTGGATTTGCCGCCGGCGAGCATTTTAGCGACTTCAGAGATTTCAACATCACGAAGAGGATGATCGGTAGAGACCAAGTGTTGCCAGGCTTTGTTGTATTCAAAGAGAAAGTTAAGAGGTCGAGGTTGGTAGAGTGTATTGACAGAAGTGCGAGCGGCCATAGTCAGTAAAGATTATCGGAGCGGTATTGCCGCGAATGCAGAGCCTGATTATACGTCTAAACCTACCCACCCCGTGCCCAATTGCAGCGTAGCTGCTCTGTTCCACCCAAAGCCGAAATGACTATTCAGTGTGGTTCAATGTTCAAACTTTGCAACAGAACCGCAGGAATCAAGCGTCTACCAAGGTGATTCTAGGGAGAATGGCAACCTATCGACCTGACCATCATAACCCCATTTCAATGGCCTTAGTCTAACTGCTTGGTAGGCCCCGGGCCTTACAATACCCTCGAGTTCAGATAGATAACCAACTTTCATACCTCCTCCACCCATCCTACCGATATGTAAGCAGTTCCTCACACTCATGCCTTGGTATTGTTGAACACTCGTAAAGACACCTAGTAGACTAGGAACGCCTCCAAATTCTGAAGTAGCAACCTCAGCAAAGTCCTTTGCGATACTGGGAGTCAAGGAAAAATAAAACCCTTTCCCTCCCGACAACCCCCCATTGATATTCATTTTTCCTAAGTTTAATCCGCCTTCTATTCCTTGATCTAGGAAATGACTTGAAGTCCCATGAAAACCTACAAGTGTGTCACCTGTTGTTTTTGAGATCTTTAGCCCGCTCTCAAGATCCAAAGCATCGAGTAGAGAGTTGTTATAGAGAGCACTAAAACGCCTTCCTGCCGTGACCGCACCTTTCCCACTCAATCCTTTAGTTTTGGCCCTTGCAATCCTTTGACTCGCAGCTGACAGTGATTTCCCCAACTTGCCCACTCCCTGCCCCATTCCAAAGGTGCCCAGACCGACAACGGCGCCGATAATGGTATTGATTCCTGCTTGCTTAACGGGGACCCCTGCGGCAACATTCAAGCCAAAATCCGCACTACCGGAAACCGCGATATCAGCGATCGCTAGGCCAACCTGAACACTGGTCTTCGCTCCCTGGGCTGCTGCACCAAATCCGCCACTAATAAAACCAATAGCGGCACCAATGCCAACTTGCTTCCAGTCAAATTTATGTTCAGGATTGATAGCGCATTGAATTCCCTCACTTACAGCAGATAAAGCGCCTCCCACCAGAGCACCAATAATGGCTCCGATTAACAAACTGAGCAGAGCAAAGTGACCACTGGGATCGTGGCGATTTACTGGATCACCCAGACAATAGGCATATCCGTTGGTCCCACCTTTGCCAAAAGGGCTTAGGCTATCTTGAGCATGGAAGCGCATTAGTGTGGGGTTATACATCCGGTAACCATTGCCTAGTGCATAGAGTTTCGTCACAGGATCTTGACGAACCCCATTAAATCCAACGGGATTCTGGCAGATAGGGCCGATTTTTCCATAAGAAAACTCGGAGGATGATGTGTATGCGATAGGTAATGTAACAGACGTAACCACCAAGGCGGATAGATGACCTGTTTGCTTCAAAAACTGTCTTCGGTTAGGTTGGAAAGAAGAATTGCTCATATTATTAACTGAATTGTTAATTGTGTTACTGACAAAGTAAATAGAGTTTTAATAGAATGGAACTCTCTGTTTACTCCATGGCGTTGTTGCCTAAATCTGTTGAATTTTTTCCAAACCCTGCGATCTGATCCTTTGTGATGGTTAGAACGGTCGGTGGTGACATGGGTAAAGCGAAAAAGAAAATAACTAATTGGGTGGGGCTTTGTTGCAATACTCGACCTCTCCGTCTTTTGACGGATCTCAGGTGTAGCGGTAGCTTTGGGGCATGCCAAGCGATGTAAATCGGTTCAACACGCCGCAGACGATCATCATCTCCATCTTTTGGTTGGAGATTTTTCTGGCATGCAGTTGGTTACCAAAGGGTCGATTGTTTCTAAAAATCAATGAAGGGCTTTTCTCGCCCTCGCGAGGAAAGTTCTTCGTTGATTGTCGCAGCTCGCCTGTACGAGTGAGAATAAGAACTTGAATATCTAAAGATATTCTTAAAGATCTAGAAAGATCCTCAAAACTATACCAGTTGACCATTCCCTAGAGGTTGTGACTGTAAACTCATTTGGTAAAAATTTCCGAGTCGAGCTGCACAATAACTACCGGTTACATGCCCACCGAGATGTGCTTGATCATTTCCCTATTTATTGCCATTTCACTTGATCATGCTTTCGAGATTCATTCCAGCAGAGGGCGTTCAACAGCTTCACGTGGCATTCGATAATCTCATGAGCTTGCATTAACCACTGTTGTCCTTCCTGCTGATTGCAAAACTCCAAGCTCAGCACAGTGAGATGTTGTAGTCGTTTGACACACCAGTCGCGGATCTCAATATCGGTGCGAACATCGCTCGCCACCTGTTCTAGTTTGCTCGATATGTACAGCAAATAGCCCAATGCCCTCTCGGGATGGGTGCTACGAGAGGCTTGAAACAGCCGCAGGCAACCGTCTAACCAGCATGCGATCGCTTTACTTTGCTCATCACTGAGGTGAGGACCAAACACGGCAGGCGGTGCAGAAAAGAGCATTGATTTCAACGCATCACATTGATCATGCTTTTGTGACTGATACCAATGGGAAATATCGGCTAGCCAGAGAGTCAGTTCCATTGCCCGTTCTACCTCTGATTGAATCTTGAGGGTTGTTTATACCATTGAGTCTGGTTGATGTTTGAAGGATTGACCAGTCGTAAGCATGGATGTGAGCGCAAGTGTGTTGGTCTAAATCAGAGCGTTTGAATGAGAAGGTTGAAAGAGAAATGAGAGCTTGATCTCCCTGATTTTTTCAGGGTCAATTTTTTAAATCTACTGGGCGATAGGGAATTTAGCAAAAGGTAAATGACGGTTTTATAATTTAGTTGATGGAAGAGTGGGAATGGTCACATTTCCCTACTGTTTTACTTAATTCAGCAAATCGGGTTTGCTATACATCAATTGTCAAAACATGGTGTGTTCGGAGGTAATATGTCCATTAATTCAATAAACCATGACGAGATAGCAGATATGGCTCATAAGTGGGAAGTTTCGGAAGAGGAAGTCGCGCTGAGACCAGAAAAACAAGTGAAATCTGCAGAAGCGAGACGCCGCATTGAAGCGCTGAGAGAGATCCGTGAAAGCGGTCTGAGTATCGAGGAAGCAAAAGAATTAGGACTGCTTCACTAACGCAACTGTGTGATCTAACGAACTCAATGGAGAGGGTGGCCGCTAGCCACCCTTTGTGTTTTTTGGCAAGCAGACGAGTGTTTTTCGGGACGACTTGCTAAACCAGCGCCCTCAATTTATCTTCTGTAAAAAGCGGGCGCTGTGTTATATTTCGCGACTCGTTGTCCTTAAAGGTGGCGATTTCCTCACTAAGAGGGGCTCCTTATAACAACCAAATACGTACCGATGTAGAACTTCAGGAGATTTTCATGTCGTTTAATCTTTCACTGTTGGCACCGGATGAAAAGAACAAAGTTGAGTTAGATAAGCAGGCTTCGTTCTTGGTCTGGAGAATGAAAGAAGCGAAATGTGGTCCAGAGGCTATCATTGAGCGTGCCAATAAAATCACTGATCCGCGCGAAAAGGCATTTTTTGAGCAATCGATCGAAAAATACAAGAGAGTGATGAGAGTAGCTTGAGCTCCTATTTCTCGTGGAGCGAGAATTGAATTGATCTCGCTTTTTGCTAAAATCCTTCGCGTTAAAAATGTAATGTAGAGAGACATCCCGATGGGAAGAAGTTTTGAAGTGCGCAAAGCCTCAATGGCGAAAACAGCAGGCGCAAAAATTAAAGTTTACTCCAAATACGGTAAAGAAATTTACATGTGTGCGAAAAACGGTGGTATTGACCCAGACATGAACCTGTCTCTACGTCACTTGATCACTAAAGCGAAAAAAGATCAGGTTCCATCGCACGTTATCGAAAAAGCGCTTGATAAAGCCAGCGGTGGTGGCGGTGAAGATTACCAACCAGCACGTTATGAAGGTTTTGGCCCAGGTGGTGTCAGCGTGATCGTTGACTGTCTAACAGACAACGGCAACCGTACTTTCCAAGACGTTCGCCAATGTTTCGTGAAAACGGGCGCTAAAATTGGTACTCCAGGCGTGGTTGCTCACATGTTCGACCATCAAGCGGTTTTCCAGTTCAAAGGCGAAGACGAAGAAGCGATTCTTGAAGCGCTGATGATGGCCGATTGTGATGTGACTGACATCGAACTTGAAGACGGTGTGATCACGATTTACGCACCAAACACCGAGTTTTTCAAAGTGAAAACCGCGTTGAACACCGAGTACCCTGATCTGGTTATCGATGTTGAAGAGATCACTTTCGTTCCGCAAAACTACACGGCGGTTGCGGGCGAAGATGCTGAGAAATTCCAGAAATTCCTCGACATGCTGGATGACTGTGATGACGTTCAGCAGGTTTACCACAACGCTGAACTGTAATGAAAAAAAAACCGAGCTGTTCGAAGCTCGGTTTTTTTATACCTCGACGTTATTGCACGCCTCGATTTTTCACGCTCGCATTGACTTTTCTGATTGAAGCCTTGCTGACGAAAGTGGCGCAACCGCAATTTCGCCATCGCCATTAAGCTCTCCCGTTTATCCTCTCTGTTGACCGTTTATCGCGCCTCGATGCGTTTGGTCGCATGCTCCTGCAAGAGGTAAATGGGCCCGATATGCTGACATCATCAAACCAACAGAAGGATAACGGTGATGATGTTGCTAAAGAAAAAAACGCTGCTCTCTGGTCTCTTAATCGCGACGTCGCTATGGACGGCACAGGCGCTTGCCAACCCCGATCAAGCGTTGATCAACCAGTATAATCTTGCCGCACAAGGCGAAACGGCACTGGTCGACTCCGTATTCGGTCAACTGAACCGCTTGATTGAACAAGAGGGTGCAACGCCTCTGTCTCTGGTCTACCTTGGCAGTACGCAAACCTTGCAAGGCCGAGATGCCTTCTTACCGTGGAACAAAATGAAGTTCACCGAGCAGGGGCTTTCGACCATTAATAAAGGCTTGGCGCTGCTGCACACTTTACCTTCCTCTCTCGAAAAGCAAGAACGAATTCAGGGATTGCCAGAAAGCTATTTAGTACGTGCGATGGCGGCCGCCACCTTCACAGCGCTGCCGGACATGTTTAATCACTTTGAACGCGGCTACGACTTGTACCTCAATTTGCTTGATGAACCGGGCTTCGTTGAGCAGCCGTTTGCAGCCTCCTCATGGATTTACCGCCACGCGGTGCAGGCGGCATTGCGAGCGGAAGACATTAAACAAGCGAAAGCATGGCTCAGTGAGATGGAACAGCGCGACAAAGCCAATTTAGACACCCAATCGGCATTGGCGCAAGTGGACGCTAAAGGGTAGGGGAAGCAAGATGATTGAATTTAGCCAACTTGAGCGCCACTACCTTTTAGGGAGTCACAGTGTCCCCGCACTGCGTGGCGTGAGCGGGTATATCGCACAAGGGGAAATGGTTGCGTTATGCGGCCCATCTGGCTCGGGCAAAAGCACCTTGCTCAATATTTTGGGCATGCTGGATATGGACTATCGAGGTGAGGTGACTTTTCAAGGCGCTTGTTATCCTCGCCATGCGTTGCAAGCCGCCAAAATGCGTCGTGAGCAACTGGGGTTTATCTTCCAAAAATTTAATCTCGTGCCGGTTATGACGGCACTGGAAAACGTTGCCTATCCACTGCAATTAAATGGCCTTCACAAAGCAGAGCGCGAACGCATTGCGACAGAGATGTTGCTGCAGGTTGGCCTTGAAGCGTATCTGCATGCCATGCCGGACAATTTGTCCGGAGGCCAGCAGCAGCGCGTTGCCATTGCACGTGCTTTGGTGCACCGACCTGCCCTGGTGATTGCCGATGAGCCAACGGCCAGCCTCGACAGCCAAACCGCTAATCGGGTGATTGATATCATGAAGCAGTTAGGTCATGAGTGGCGCACGACCTTTATTGTCGCCACACATGACGCGCGTATGGCGTCGCGCTGCGATCGGACCATTGAGCTGCTAGACGGCCAGCTCAGCCAGTATCACGGCGAGCAGGAGGTGATCTCATGGGCAAGTTAATCGCACGCTGTTTGCCTGATTCGCTACGTATTGCGTTGCTCAATTTGCAGCGCAATCGTCGTCGCAGCGCACTCTCAGCCAGCATTATCGCCATCGCGGTGTTTGCGCTTGGCAGCGCGGGCGGTTTTGGCCTGTACACCTACGACAGCCTCAAAGAGTCAACCGCTAGAGATACCGGTCATTTGACCATCAGTACCCCTGGCTACTTCGAGAAAGAAGAAGAGATGCCGCTGAGCAACGGTTTAAGCAATGCCGACTCTTTGATGCGCGATCTGATGGGGCTGGAAGTGGTCCGTGGCGTGCAGCCGCGCATCGACTTTACCGGACTGGTGTCGAACGGCAGCAAGTCGACCATTTTTGCTGGTATTGGCGTTAATGAGCGCGAGTTTGATATGAAAGGGCCGTTTTTGGATGTGCGCCAAGGGAAAACCTTGTCTGATCCAAGCTCTGCACGCTATGACCCGAGCGAACCGGAAGTGATGTTGGCGACCGATCTGGCGCGCAACTTACACGTCAGTGTCGGAGATTGGGTGACATTGCTGGCCACCACCACCGATGGTGCGCTCAACGCGTACGATTTCAAAGTTCGCGGCATCTACTCAACAGGTGTCCCTGAGCTGGATAAACGTCAGTTGTATCTGCACATTGACAGCGCGCAATCGCTGCTGGGTAGCGACAAAGTGAGCACTCTCTCCGTGTTTCTGTTTGAGACGGCGAAAACCGAGCAAGTCCGGCAAATATTGACCAAACGCCTCGCCAGCCAAGAACAAGCATTGCAGATCACCCCTTGGCAAGAGCGGGCTTTTTTCTACCTCAAAGTGAAAGATCTTTATGATCGCATTTTCGGCATCATGGGCGCGGTGATGGCGCTGGTGGTGTTTGTCGCACTGTTTAATACCATGACCATGTCGGTGACCGAACGCACGCGAGAAATTGGCACCTTGTCGGCGCTGGGTAGCTATCCCAATGAAATTATTGGTGGCTTTTTACGTGAAGCGGGATTAATCGGCCTGATTGGCAGTGTGGTCGGTGCGCTGGCTTGCGCTGCGCTTTGTGCTCTTTTGATGGTGGTGGATGTGCAGATGCCGCCACCGCCGGGGCGTACCGATGGCTATCCGCTCTCCATCTACTTCTCTTGGCCGTTGGTGTTGAGTGCAACACTCGGCGTGGTGGGGATCTGTCTCCTTGCCGCTTATCTTTCCGCCCGCAAAGGGGTGAAAAAACCGATCACGGAGGCGCTAATTTATGTCTAATTTCACCGTATTTTCATCGCGAATTTTGCTCGGCCTAGCGCTTGTTGCCCCAACCAGTATGGCCGCCACCGCGCCATCGCCTAAACAAGTGGCGCAAATGCTTCAGCGCGCCGACGACTATCGACTGAAAGAAGACGCTGCGCGAGTGATTTCACTGGTCAGTCTCTATCAAGCTGGAGAACTGGATAAAACCCGCGAGTATCACGTATACACTCGTTCTAACCGCGAATCTCTGGTGATCTTCAAATCGGCGGTTGAAGCGGGGCAGAAGATGCTGATGCTACAAGATAACTACTGGTTGCAAATGCCGAAAAGCCGCCGTCCGATCCGCATTACGCCGATGCAAAAACTGCTTGGCGAAGCCTCGGTGGGCGACATTTCGACCCTGACTTGGAGTGACGATTATCAAGGCCAGTGGCAAGCGCAAGAGACACTTACTTTGCCTGAGGGCCAATCGCTGAACACGCACAAGTTGACCTTAACTGCGCTCACCAGCGGCGCCAGCTATCAGCATATCGACCTTTGGATCGCGCAAAAGGATGACTTTCCCATCAAAGCGGATCTCTATCTGCGCTCCGGGAAGCTCGCGAAGCAAGCGTGGTTTGAGCGTGGCGATCGGCAAGGCGTTAGCCGCGTTGTCTCAATGACCTTGCTTGACCGCATCCAGCCCGCGAAAAAAACCGTGATTGAGTATCAAGACATTCAGCCATGGGCTTTGGAGGATAAGTTTTACAACCCGAGCTACCTCATCAAAGCGGATGTCAGCCAATGGTAGCGCTGATGCACAAACAGGGGTCAATGCGCTGGTCTCGTACTTGGTTTGCTCTTGCGCTGCTCAGTTGTGCTACGCCGAGTGTTGCAGGGCTAAGCACGGTTTGGGATTGGGCACTCAGTTACGAAACGGCAACGCCACGTGAAAGCGCCTTTGTCGCGGCGCAAGCGAGTCATCGCGCTGCTCTTAACGGCATGTTGGATTTGCAGCTTGATTATGGCAGTGAGTACGGTACTTGGACTTCGCTTTGGACGCTCTACAGTCAGGGTTTGTATCTTGATGATGGCCATCAATCTACATGGTGGCAGGAGCGAGATTCGGATCTGATTGTTCGTGAGCTCGCTTGGCAAGGTGAATTGACGATTTACGATCTACCACTGGATGTCAGTGTCGGCAAATTGCGCCTCGATTGGGGGATGGGTTACGGCTATCGGCCACTGGATCTGTTTCGTCCTTATCGGCAGAACCCGATCAGCTTGGTGGCCGAAGAGGGCACGGGCGTGGTGTCGTTGTCGCATTTTGACTTAGACGGAGAATGGACTTGGCTGGCGACGGATTCGAGCTGGACGCGTGCCACACAAACGGCGCTGGATAAAGCCAGTGAGCAGCGTGGTTCTGGTATCCGTCGTTACTGGTTAAATGAGCAAAGTGAGTATCAATGGATTGGCTACTACGATGACGTACGCCGCGGGTTGCTTGCAGCCAGTTTGCGCTCCGTGTGGTCGGATTCTCTGGCTTGGCATGCCTCTGCCGTTTGGCAGCGGAAAAGCGTCGGCTATCAACTCCCGACGACGCTCTACACAGCGCCGTACGTTGCAGAGCAAGGCCATGCGCTGCAGGCTTTGGTGGGGCTGAACTGGGCCAGTCAAGACGGCCACAACCTGATTGGTGAATACTGGTACGACAGTCGATCTTGGTCGAATGATGAGTGGCAACAGGCCCTTGAGCGAGCAGAAAGCCTAAAAACAGTGACACAAACGGCAGGATTAGCCGCCAGCTATCAGCAAGGCTTTCAACATGCCAACTTAGTACAGCATAACCTGATGCTGCATTGGCGTTGGGATCTGCAAGCTTGGATGATGTGGAATGAACTTGCCTGGCCTACCTGGCTTTCGGATGTCACGCCAACGCTGGATCTGCTTTTCTCGCCGCAAGATGGCGGGGTGATTGCCACTCAGTGGCTACGTTATCAGTGGCTCGACACGGGGGCGCAAAGCGTTGAAGTGGAATTTGCCGCACGCTTTTTGACGGGGAATGGGGATTCTGTGTACGCGCATCTCCCCGACCAGCATATGATGGTTTTTAATCTCAAAGGGAGGTTTTAATGTTTGTCGCTAATGTTGCTAATGAAAACAGTTGGCAGAAAAGTTTCATCGTGACATCGCTTTTCTGCCTGTTCGTCTCTCTGTTGACCCTGTCGGTGTGGGGCGGGCCATACTATATCCATCTGTTCATCAGCGTAGGGTTTGGTTATTCAGCGCTGTTTTTTTCTTGGCTGATTGTACATCTGTTCCCTGAGGTACCTCGCCGGGCGGAAGTATTGCTCTCACTCACCGCTTGCTTGCTGTTTGGCATTCTCAATGCCCGTTTTTGGGTGAGTGACTACATGGGGATGTCGGATATGGTGCCCGTTGGCTTGATGGGATTGCTTTTCAGTGGCATGTGCTATTTTTATTTTCACTCTAAAGAGCAGCAAATGAGAGCGTTGCACGAACTAGAAGTGATCAAAAGAGAAAAAGCAGAGCAAGAACGGGCGCTGCTGCTCAGTCAGCTCAAACAAATGCAGAGCCAAATTGAGCCGCATTTTCTTTTCAATACGCTGGCTAACATCAGCGCTTTAATGTCGCAAGACATCGATAAAGCGCGGCTGATGCTGGAAAGTTTAACCGCCATGATGCGTGCGACGCTGAGCAATTGCCGTGAAGAACACACCACGATTGCCGATGAAGTCGCGCTGATTGAGGCGTACCTCGCCATCCAACATATCCGTTTGGGTGATCGGCTGCGCTATCGAATCCAGGTAGATCCCGGTTTAGAGCACGTCAGCATTCCGCCGTTGATGCTGCAACCTTTGGTTGAGAACGCTATTTTGCATGGGATTGAACCGCTCAAAACGGGCGGCGAGATTGAGGTGACGATCGACACGTTCAATCAGGCATTGCAGATTTGCGTAAAAGACACCGGGGCCGGGCTCGGTTCAAGTTCGACGCATGTTGGCTCAGGTGTTGGATTGAATAACCTTAAGCTGCGGGTAGAGACTTTGTTTGCTGGGCGTGGTCAGGTCAGCATCGTTGAGAACAAGCCGCAAGGTGTGATTGTACGCTTGAGCTGGCCGTTAGCGTTGGCAGAGAAAAAAGAGTAGGAAAAACAAGATGCAAGATAGCTATCGTGCGATCATCGTGGATGATGAGCCGCTGCTGCGACACCATTTGAACAAAAGCCTCGCCGATGTGTGGCCAACGCTGGAGATAGTCGCGTTAGCTGAAGATGGCGAACAAGCGTTGCAGGCTATTGGGCTGCATCAACCGGATGTGGTGTTTCTCGACATTCGTATGCCGGTGATGGATGGGTTACAAGTCGCCAAACAATTGCACGGCAAACAAGGCGCGCCGTTGGTGGTGTTTATCACCGCGTACGATGATTACGCGATTCGCGCTTTTGAACAAAATGCCGTGGATTATCTCCTCAAGCCAATTTCGGCGGCGAGATTGCAAAAGAGTTGTCAGCGGGTTGAGCAGCGGTTGCAAGAGCGAGCGGGGCAAGCGCAAAGTGATCCCTCGCTCTCTGCCTTGTTGAGCCAACTGCAGCAGCTCTCGACACCATTACGCACACCGCCGCATTTGCAGTGGATCAAGGCACAACTGGCCGAAGAGATCCATCTGATTGCGGTTTCGGATGTGCTCTATTTTAAAGCGGAAGAGAAGTACGTCTCCGTTTTCGCCGCGCAAGGGGGGGAGGCGATGCAAGAGTATTTGATTCGCACTTCGTTAAAAGAGTTGCTGGCACAGCTCGACCCAGATCAGTTCTGGCAAATCCATCGTTCTTGCGTAGTGCAGGTGAGTAAAATTGATAAGGTGAAGAAGGACTTTAGCGGACATATGTTTGTGCATATCGGCAAAACGCAACTGCCGGTAAGCCGCGCATCACAAAGTCTGTTTAAAGGGATGTAACTGTGGTGTTTACAGTGTAAATCGGGCAGCCAATGGGCTGCCCGAACTTTACATGCACCGTTAGCTTATACGGTGAATCGACCGACCAAGTCATACAGCTCATGGGCTTTGTGGTTCAAGCTCTGACTGCCCGCTCGGTTTTGGTTCGCCAGATCGGCAGATTGGCTGCTTTGATCGGAGATGACCACAATCCGTTGGGAGATTTCCTGTCCGACAATGCTCTGTTCCTCGGTCGCGGTAGCGATTAGCGAGTTCATATCCATGATCGTGCCAATCGAGGATTTGATCTTAAGCAGTGCTTCTGCGGCCGCATTGGCCTCTTTAACGGTATGTTCACCACGGGCTTGGCTGGCATCCATCGCTTTCACTGCCGCATCGGAAGCGGACTTGAGCTGATTAATCATCTGATGGATCTCGCCGGTACTGTCTTGAGTGCGGCTGGCTAATTTACGCACTTCATCGGCCACCACGGCAAAACCGCGTCCTTGCTCGCCAGCCCGCGCCGCCTCAATGGCCGCGTTCAGCGCCAGCAGGTTGGTTTGCTCGGCAATGTCTTGAATCACTTCCAGCGACGACGAGATGTTTTTCACGTCATCTTCTAAACGGGAAATAACCTGATTGGCTTTGGAGACTTCACCCGCCAGATCGCGCACCGAAGTGGCCGCTGAGTTGACGATGGTTTGTGCTTCGTTGGCATTGTCTTCCGCGTCGCGAGCGGCTTGTGCTGCTTGGTTAGCGTTGTTTGATATTTCGGTCGCCGTGGTAGTCATCTCAGTCATTGCTGTGGCCACTTGCTCGGTTTCTTCCCGCTGGCCAGTGGCGATTTCATCAACTTGGGTTGCACGCCCTGTCATGTTGTTGGTTTCGCTGACGACCTCTTGCCCAACTTCACTGACGCGGCGAATGATGTTCTGCAAACTGGCAACAAACTGGTTAAAGTTTTTGCCCAGTTGCGTGAACTCAGGAACGGTGAACGGTTCCATACGCGCGGTTAAATCAGCATCACCACTGGCAAACGAGCGGATCGATTGGTCAAACAGCTCCAACGGTCGCATGATGCTGCGGTTAACAAACACGGCGAAAATGACCACCAGCACAGCGATAACCACACAGAACAGGCCGATTGCCGTGAGTGTGTCTTGCAAAGCTTGATGGGCATTTTCCTTCATCGCGTTAACGGTGGCATCAATATCGTCAGTGTAGAAACCGGTGCCAATCATCAGATCCCATTGTGGAATGTACAGCGAGTAACTGAGCTTAGGCAGTGGCGTGTTTTGCCCAGGTTTGGGGAAATAGTAGGTGGTGAACTGACCTTGTTTGGCGTTCTTTAAAAGATCTTTAATCAAGTAGTTGCCTTTCTGATCTTGCAAATTCAGAAAGTTTTCGCCTACTCCTTTCTCGCTTTTACCGAGAAAAACCCGTGTCCCTTTGGAGTCATAACCAAAGATGTAACCGGAGTCACCGTACTGCATCTCTTTTAAAATCGGCAGCGCTTCAGAGAGCGGGGCGTTTTTCTTTAATAGCGGTTGAACAGCGGATTCAGCCATTTGTATGTAGTTTTTTAGTTCCTCTTGCTTCATGCGCATCATGTTCTCGTGGGTAACACTGAACTGCTGCTCATTAAACGCGACGGTTTTGAGATAGGTAAACCACATCATGCCCAATGCAATGGTGACAACCGGCACTATTGACAAAATGTAGAGTCTTTTTCTTATGGTCAAACTCATTGCTACTTTCCTTGCTTAATCGGCTTATATCGTGACAACTTAGCGTTGATAGATGGTGTAATAGTTATGTGTTAAGCGTAGCCAAATCTGACTGTTCAGACTGTGAAATCTGAAAGTTTTGTGGCTGAAAAATGAAGTTATTGCCGTAATTTTGCTTTTTGTCATTTTTTTAGCCGCACATTTTAAGCGTTCGGTTGCTTATTGTTGGGCTGTCACGGTAGCGATGCTTACTTCCACTGGTGTACGAAATGATATGTGAGATATTGTTTAAGCGGCCTTTTGTTTTTGTACTGATATTGTTTTCTTTTCTGGTTTTTATCGATGATTTTTCTGATTAAATTGGCTGTTTAAGCTAAGTTCGGACATTTTCTTCGAATTATGCTATAGTTTTCGACCTATTGATTTGGTGCGAGAATCAGCATCGCAATGATTCGATGGTTTGGCCGTTGATAGGCTCTGTTTGACCAACTCAATAGCAACGGATTTTGAACGCCAGTACGCGCGTAAGGCTTTTGCACCTCATCGAGGAAAGTGAGATGTGCAGTTTGCCGACACTTCTAGGAGCTAGAGATAGCTCCTTTTGCATTTTGGAAGCTTGCAGAGGGTGTTTGAGACATCACCCGATGATCGTCTTCCTGTCTGAGCCTAACCAGATGGCTTGTCTCTGTTGTTGCTAACCATGCGCTGTGGCGAGGTTAGTTCGACGCCTTAAACACAATGCAGCACTGACGTTCAAAAGTAACAACAACACTCTGACATCAAGGAAGATAAAGAGTCTGAGATGAAGAGGTTGTATGAATCATCTAATTACCGTCGGCGCGCTGGAATCATTTTTAGTGGCGATTAGCGTCCTGTTTCTCGGCCATTTTATTAATGCAAAATTGCCCGTGTTGCGAAAGTTCAACATTCCAGAACCTATCGTGGGTGGGTTGATTGTGGCTTGCGCCATTACCGCGCTGCACTTTCATGGCGTGGATTTGCAGTTTGATTTGCCCTTGCAAAACACCTTTATGTTAATGTTTTTTGCCACTGTGGGGCTGGCGGCGAACTATACGCAGTTGCTCAAAGGTGGTGCGAAAGTGCTGCTCTTTTTAGCCATTGCTTCCGTGTACATCGTGATTCAAAACGGAGTTGGCGTAGCGTTAGCCAGCGCGCTAGGTCTGGAGCCATTAATGGGCCTGATTGCGGGCTCGATTACCCTCTCTGGCGGGCATGGCACGGGCGCGGCGTGGTCGCAAACCTTCACCGATCTGTATGGCATTGAAAATACGCTAGAAATCGCAATGGCGTCAGCGACATTTGGCCTGATTATCGGCGGCTTGATCGGTAGCCCAGTGGCGCAGCGTTTGGTCGATAAACATCAGTTAGAGTCGGAGTACGGGCGCGGTTCGAAAACTCACGAAAAGTTTCCCGAGCTGGTGACCTACAACGAAAACGAAGAAGACAAAGTAACCGCCAAAAAGGTGATTGAGAAGCTATTTTTTCTGCTGATCTGCGTCACTGGTGCTAAATACGTAGAGCAGTGGGTGAGTGCGTATCAAATCAAATGGCTGATGATTCCCGATTTCGTCTATGCGCTGTTTATTGGTGTGATCATCACCAACTTGCTGGAAGTGAGCAAAATTCGTAAATTGGACGCAGAAACCATCGATATGCTGGGCACGGTATCACTGTCTTTATTTTTGGCGATGGCGCTGATGAGCCTAAAACTGTGGAACATTTTTGATCTGGCGATTCCATTTCTGCTCATTCTCGCGGTTCAGTCGCTTGTGCTGGCGCTGTTTACTTACTCCGTGACGTTTCGAGTGATGGGGCGCAATTACGATGCAGCGGTGATGGCCGGAGGGCACTGTGGTTTTGGCTTGGGAGCGACTCCCACTGCGGTGATGAATATGGGCTCGATTGTCAATCGTTTTGGCCCGTCGCCTCAGGCGTTTATGGTGGTGCCGATTGTTGGGGCGTTTTTTATCGACATCGTCAATTTACTCATCCTGCAAGGGTTTATCTCGTTTATCAAATAGCCATTCATGTTAAAAACAAGGAGCTTTCGGGCTCCTTTTTTCTTATCTGATGATAATTAATTGAGGTTATTTGTCTTAAATTCTCTTTGGGTGAGAATGAGATGGGCATGACTCAGTGACATTCCTGACGATGACGGCACACTGCCTGTTTGAAAAATCGTTGTCTGTATGGACAACAACGAGCAACAAAAGGGGTGTTATGAACAATGTTGTCTCTGTTGGCCCGCTAGCGTCTTTTCTCGTGGCGATTGGTGTGCTGTTTCTTGGTGGCTTGATAAATGGCCGTTTTCCTCTTCTGAAAAAATTCAATATTCCTGAACCGATCGTGGGTGGCTTAGTGGTGGCGACGGTGATGACCTTGCTGCACTTTCGTGGCACGACACTCAACTTCGACCTGCCGCTGCAAAAAACCTTAATGCTGATGTTTTTCGCAACGGTTGGTTTGGCGGCAAACTATAGCCAGTTACTCAAAGGAGGCGTGAAAGTTGTGCTCTTTTTGGCGATCGCCTCGCTCTACATTGTGATTCAAAATGGCATTGGCGTCTCACTGGCAAGCTTGTTGGGGCTCGATCCGCTGATGGGCTTGATTGCAGGATCGATCACCTTGTCTGGTGGTCATGGTACAGGCGCGGCGTGGTCGCAAACCCTCACCGAGATTTATGGGATTGAAAATACGTTGGAGATTGCCATGGCATCGGCGACCTTTGGTTTAGTGGTAGGCGGGATCTTAGGCAGCCCACTGGCGCAGCGCCTGATTGATAAACATCAGTTGGAATCGCAATATGGGCGTGGACCACAAGCGCATCAACGCTTCCCTGAGCTTGTTACCTACAACCAGTATGAAGAAGACAAAGTGACGGCGCAGAAAGTGATTGAAAGCTTGGCGTTGATTCTGCTGTGTGTTTTGGGTGCTCGCTATCTGGAGCAGTGGCTCAGTGCCTTGGCTATCCGCTGGCTGATGATCCCCGATTTTGTCTATGCCTTGCTGATTGGCGTTGTGGTCACAAATTTGCTTGAAGTTACCCGAGTGAGAAAATTGGAAGCGGAGACGGTGGACATCATCGGCACCGTCTCATTGTCACTGTTTTTGGCTATGGCGTTGATGAGTTTGAAACTGTGGAATATTTTTGATTTAGCGCTGCCGTTTTTACTCATTCTTACGGTGCAATCTTTCGCCATGGCGCTGTTTGCCTATGGCGTGACGTATCGCTTGATGGGGCGCGGTTACGACAGCGCGGTGATTGCCAGCGGCCATTGCGGCTTTGGCCTCGGCGCGACGCCAACAGCGGTGATGAACATGGGGACCATCGTCAATCGTTTTGGCCCTTCTCCACAGGCATTTCTGGTGGTGCCGATTGTTGGCGCTTTTTTTATCGACTTAATGAACATGATCATCTTACAGGGGTTTATTTCCCTGCTTGGCTAAGCCTTTGACTTGGGAGCGTGAGCTCCCTTTTCTTTATAAAACAGCGAACTATCTGATTCAGCCATCTTCTATTACAATGGTTTTGCAACCGTTTGCACTGTTTTGCTGGCGGCATAAAGAGGAAAGGTAAACCGAGGGCAGCATGATGAGCGAAAAAATTTCCACCACGGCGTTGGCCAAAATGCGCAACATGGATGCTCCGATGTTGTTTAGCGATCTCAAACGTGCTGGTTACATTAGCCGCGTGGGTGATAAATGGATCTTAACGGAACTCGGCGCTCGTTTTGGCGGAGAGTATGTCGATCACCCCAAGTTCGGTCAATTCATTGTGTGGCCTGCCAATTTACACATCGAATTGGCCAATACTCAAGGCAAGCTGCTTAGTGCCACTGAACTGGGAGCAGCGTGGCAACTCAATGCGAAAAAAATCAACCAATTGTTGAGTGAACTGGGTTGGATGTTTAAATCAGAGCAAGGTTGGCAGTTAACCGAATCTGGGATCCGTGCTGGCGGCAAACAAAAAGGCGATGGCAGCGAGCACCCTTTCTACGTGCTGTGGCACGATTCTCTGCTGCGTCACAAGCGTTTGCGTCAATCGGTGGTGGAATTTTTAGGTCAAGACGCACAGACGCAGTCCACCGATCGCTCGCTGTCGAATTTTCGGCAGAAATTTGAGGCCAAACACCGCACTTTAGATGGCCACTATGTCCGCTCGAAAGGTGAGCTGTTGATTGATAATTGGTTGTACATGGCGGGTGTCGTGCACGCTTATGAAAGACAACTGCCGATAGAAGAAGAGGTGATGAGCGATTTCTACTTGCCTGCGGGCAAGGTCTATCTGCAATTTTGGGGTTCAGACAACAGTGTAACGGCGGACAGCATCAGAGAAAAAACCAGAGCCATCTACCAAGCACACCATTTTAATCTGATCGAAATTGAGCCTGAAGAGGTGGATAAATTGGATGACGTGCTGCCAGCTAGGCTGCGTCAGTTTGGTATCAAAGCCTACTGAAAAAGAGCCAATAAAAATCCCGCGTTTGATGCGGGATTTTTATTGCAAATTGAAACGCCGCGAGTGCGATTAGAAGCCTTCGATGTTCTTCGCTTCTAGCTCAGAGAAGTATTTCACGGTTTTTACTTTGAGCTCTTGGGTCGATGGTGCGTCACACACAATCACCGATTTTGGATGCAATTGCAGTGCAGACACGGTCCATAGGTGGTTAACACTGCCTTCAACAGCCGCTTCCAGTGCAAGCGCTTTGTTGTGGCCTGTGACTAGTATCATGATCTCATGAGAATCGAGCAAGGTGCCTACGCCGATGGTCAGCGCGTATTTTGGTACTTGATTGATATCGCCATCGAAGAAACGTGAGTTGGCAATACGCGTGTCTTCGGTCAGCGTTTTGATGCGAGTACGAGATGACAGAGAGGACGCTGGCTCGTTGAAGGCAATATGACCGTCGTTACCCACGCCGCCCATAAACAGATTGATCTTGCCGTAAGACTTGATCTTATCTTCGTAGCGTTGGCATTCGACTTCGTGATCTTCAGCGTTGCCGTTGAGCAGGTTGATGTTTTCTTCCTGGATATCCACGTGATTGAAGAAGTTGTTGTACATGAACGAGCGGTAAGATTCTGGGTGCTGTGGATCGAGGCCCACGTACTCGTCCATATTGAAAGTGACCACGTGTTTAAAGCTCACTTCTCCTGCTTTGTATAGTTCGATCAGTGCTTTATAAGTCGCGAGTGGAGTGCCGCCAGTTGGCAGGCCAAGCACAAACGGACGCTCTGCCGTTGGGTTGAAATCATTGATGCGTTTAGCAATGTGCGCCGCTGCCCACTTACCAACTTGTGCCGCGGTTTGTAACGGGATAAGTCTCATTTTTCGCCCCTAGATATTGGAAATTTTGTTATGCTGAAACATTATTTTGCATTATAAAATAAGTTTTCTGGGTCTGCCATTGTTTTAGGTCAAAATTTCACAACTTTTGTTTTTCTACGTTACATTTCGCTGAGTTAGTGGCGATTTTGTCCATTTTGTGACCGAAGAATGTCACTGGTGGACGAGCGAAGTTGGCATGTGTTCTCTAGGATGAAGGGATAAATTTACCACTTGAATTAAGTGAACTTTTGATGGGCTTCATGTTTCGCCATTGGCTAAATTTTGTGTCGTTAACCATACTTAAAATGTCTCTTTGGTCAGGAGTACCATTATGAAAAACGAACTCGATTCCACCAAAATTTTGCATGCTTACGAAGTCATTATGGAGCGTGGTACGCCGACGGAGTTCGGAAAAATCTATGAAGGTGTTGAAGCCTTCTCCGATTACGATGGCTACAGTATTTACATGCGCGGTAATGGCGTTGAGTTGAAAATTGGTTTTCACAACACCTATCATCTTGACTACGATCAGGAACATCTCAAAGAGAGTTTCTTGAAGAAAGTGGCGACGCTAGCGAAATAGCGGGTGGAGTGCGGTTGCCCAAGTCATTAGATTCTAAGCTCCACGTGGTCTGTGGAGCTTTTTCTATCGGTCGTTTTGCTATTCAGTGGCCGTCAGATTTTTAGGCTATCAATCAAATAAGAGAGATGTGGCTCAGACTCGGCGCGCTTATCCATCAATGGGTGAGGCGGTTTGGCTAACCAGCCGCGCGCGACCAACTCGTCAAGCAGATCGAGATAGCGATGGCTGCATTTGCCCAGCAAAAGATTATCGAGGCTGCGCTGCTGCTCTAGTTGGCGCATGTGCAAAAAGCCGCTGAGATAGAGGTGATCTTTGGTAAAGCCGCCGCCACGGTAAACGCGCATTGTGGTGGTCCAAGCACTCTCTTGGTTCAACACCAGTTCGTCACGCAGATATTGGTATGTTTGGTAGAAATTATGCTCTTTGAGCATCGAGTGCACCGCCAGTACTCGCGTGGCTAAGAGTTTCAGCCGCTGGTGGGACATCCAGCCCGCTTTGTATTCGGCCAAGATGGCCAATCCTTCTTGAGTGGCTGCCGCGCCGGGCAAGCCTAAACGAAATAGATTGAGCGGCTGCTTTCTTGCATTCAGTGTTGTCGCCATATGCACGCCAAGCTCGTGGTGGATTAAACGCTGCACTTCGGCGTGAGAAAAGCGTGCTTTGCCATTGATCAGCATAGTCGGTGGCTGGGACGTCACCATGGCTTTGGCCGCCAGTGACGTAGACGCAGTGACTTTGCACGGCATGTGCCACTGCTCGGCGGCCTCTTGCATTAACTGCTTGGCCTGCTGTGCGCTGTATTGCTCAACTTCATCGTCTGCCAGCGCTTTGGCGTAAAGAAGAAACTGAGCGTTATTGATAGCGTTGCTATCCGGGCGGCCATAGTGGCGCAAAGAGTGATAGAGAAACGATTCTTGGCCGACGTGGGTAAGCAGATCGACTTGTTCGCTCAAGCTATTGAGCGTGTCGCTGTAAAGCTGGCGCATGTCTGGATCGGCAATCTCTTCAACCGGTAACCGATAAAGCTGAGATTTAAACTCGTTGGCATGCAGGGGTAATTGACGGTAGCGGTAGTCCGGTTGGTAGCGACTGGGCGCGGCTTCAAAACGCTTTTTCTCTGCGCTGAGATTGTTTGGATTAACGTATTTAAGCGTTTCCAATTTTTGCGCCAGTTTATACAGCGCCTTGTCAACGTGCAGTACTGCTGGTTCAATCGATGAGCTGAGCATGTCGGCTTTGCCAATGCGATGCTGTCGGTTAAAGCGGCGCTGGAAATAAGCACCTGTTTGGCTAAAGGCTTGCTTGATCCCGGTTTGCAGAGCTTCCAACACCAGCGGAAATAGGGTTCCGCTCTCTTCCTCCATAAAGATTTTTTTCACTTCGGTTGGTAACACCAGCGTGCGGTCAAAGTGCGCATTGGTGTGGGAAATCAGATACCCTCGACCTTCAAACACCGCATTGATTGCCGCGCTGGTGGTCATGTTGGGTAGCGTTATCTGCTCAAGCTCAGTGCAGAAACGTTTCACTACCGGGCCCCAACGTTCCATATCGATCTGGGCGGTGCCGATGTTGAATATTGGCGCGTCGGCCTTTTGTCGTTTGTAGTTGTACGAATGAAGATCAAACACCACCACCATCCCGTGCAGGGCTTCTAGCTTGCCAATCAGCGCTTGATAGAGCGTGTAGAAAGCGGCGTGTTTGCGATGGCTCTCTTGCCGTTGATGGGCACTAAGCGCTTTTTGCCACACTTGTCGGCTCCATGCCGATTTGTAATAGGTGCTGAGCGCCATCGGACGATTAAGATCGTACTCAAAACGAGAGTCGAGACCGATTAACGTAATCGGCTGGGAGGCGATCATTTGATCGGTAAACGGGTCTTCTTCAAAATAGCGTTCGTCTGGGTTAAGCAAGCACTGTTTGTGCAGATCGGGTCTTAAACGATGTCCGGCGTGAATCGCGGTACAAACCACGGGAAGGTATTCATCGATTTTGATGTAACAGCCCGCACCGATTAACTCGCCGTTAAATGGCAATCCTTGCTTGATAAACCCAAGCATCTCTTGCAGGGAGTAAGCATTAGTGTTCGATGTGTGCATTTTGCACGGCGCTGCGAAACGCGCTTTTGCGCTGTTGCAACAGATCTTTCGAGTTTACGATGTTTTCAACAAAATCAATCACCTGACGCTGAAGGCGCACGCGGTTTAATTTGTTGATGCGTGTGATGCCACCGGGGCTGAGTACGTTCACTTCCACCAGCTTGTTACCAATCACATCGAGACCGGTAAAATAGAGGCCATCGCGAACCAGTTTGGGCCCGATTGCGGCGCACAAACGGCGTTCCTCCTTGCTTATCACATGCTTAACCACCGAGCCGCCAGCGTGCACATTGGAGCGGAACTCTCCGCTCGCCGGGACGCGGCGCATTGCACCAATCGGCTCTCCGTTTAGCATCAGAATGCGTTTGTCACCCTCTTCTGCGCCTTCGATGTAATCTTGCAAAATCACGTAGTTACTCTGTTCCCCTTCACCAATGTAAAAATCGAGCAGAGAGCGAAAGTTTTGCCGCGCGTTTTTCTCAATCACAATCACGCCATGGCCGCCAAAGCCATTGAGTGGCTTTAGGATCATCTTCTCGCTGGGCGATTCTTCCAACACGCGCTGAAGGTAATCGCGGTTTTTTGAAACGTGGGTGCTGGGAAGAAACTCGCTCGCCGTTCCGCCCATGCTAGCGGTGTAAAGCTTGTTATTGGCAATGCGTAGCCCTTCTAAGTCATTGATGATCAAGGTATCATCTTTGATTGAATCGAGAAAGTTTAACGCCAGATTATCCAGTGGCGGATTGGCGCGCATAAAAATAACGTCAAAGCCCGCCATGGGGAGGCGGGCTTTTTGAAACTCAGCTTGGCGATAGAAAGTGGGCACTTTCCCGGAGATTTTTTGGCCCTTTTTCAGGACCTGACAGAAACCGAACACGTTGCTGTCACGAATGGTTAACCCGCTTGTTGTTGTAATGGCAACCGTATGGCCTCTGGACGCGCATTCGTGCACTAAGCGCAACGTGGTGTCCGTTTCCGCACATACCTGCTCCCATGGATACATCAAAAAGCAGATATGCATTAATCTTCCTCGTTTAGGCTTGCGTCTTCTTCCACGTAATCATCCCCTGCGTCTGGCTTATTGCGGCCATTCAGAGTGTGAAAACGCTTGCGACCACGCGCTAAACGAACGTATTTGAGCCAAGTGCGTTCTACTTTGCTGTTGGCATTTTCTGGGTTATCCAACAGAGTCAGAAAATGTTCTTCTGCTTCGTTTTCTGGTGTCAATTCACCTGTTTCCAGAGCCTGCAAAGTGTCCCCATAAAGTGTTAGGATTTCCTCTTCTGCCAGAGTAAAATCACCGGATTTGGCAAATCCTCTAGGAAACTTTGCGTTATCGTAAAAACGTTTTTTGCCATGACGAATCGTCGTGTCAGACATATCAAACAGCCTCTATAACCGTTATTGATCAACAATGATGATTTACGGCGAAAATTAGGCGCAAAGTTAACAAAAGAAAAACAAAACATTTTTATCGAAAAGATTGTTTTTTATTGTTAATCTGATGGCGATTAACCCGGAGAAGTGCAATGGACGTAAAGGTCTTTCGAACATTTTTAGAGTTGGCTAAGGTCCGTCATTTTGGTCGAGCGGCAGAAAATCTCTACATCACACAGGCTGCGGTGAGTGCCCGAATTAAGCAGCTAGAAAGCTATTTTGATACCCAGTTATTTATTCGTGATCGCAACAACATCAAATTGACGTCCGCGGGTGAGCGCTTGGTTGGCTATGCGGAAGTGATGGTGGCGACGCTGCAGCAGGCTAAGTTAGAGCTGTCGATGCAAGATGGCCGAGGGTTGCAATTGACACTGGGTGGAACGCCCAACGTGTGGGATGCCTATCTGCAAAACTGTTTGAGTGTGGTGAGCGATGCGTTTGGTGGCTACGGTTTTATCGCCGAAGTGATGGGGCGTGAGCAACTCAATCGTGGCTTGCAAGAGCGCACGTTAGACATGGCGTTTGCTTTTGATCAAATTAAGGCCGATGAACTGTACTGCAAAAAAGTGGCCGATTTAGTGCTGATACTGGTGTCGACTCAGCCGCACAACAGAGAGACGGTATTTGACAACAAATATGTTTACGTCGATTGGGGCACCAAATTCGCGTCTGAGCACGCCGAACGCCACCCCAAAAGTATGGCTCCATACTTACGTACTTCGACTGCGCGCATTGCCTTGGATTTCATTTTAGAGAAAGGGGGCAGCGCTTATTTGCCGGCTTCTTTGGTCCAGCCGTTCATTGCCAATGACCAACTGTATCGTGTCCCCGGTGTTGAGGATTGGTATCGTCCTATATATCTCAGCTATCGCAAAGCCAGTTCGACCATAGATGCGATTCGCCAAGTGGAGGAGTTGGTGAAGATGATCGATCCACTCACCGCCTACAGTTTGCAACAAGTGGCCGAGCGGCCTGTTGAAGACGAATAAAACCGTTCTGGCCCCTGAGATACAACAAAAAGCCTCATAACGAGGCTTTTTGTGTTTTAGGAGAGGCACTACAGGTTCATTAGGCTTTCAAGAGAATCCTCAATATTGTTGCAGTGATAGGTTCGGATAAAGTTCCCATCACGGGCATTGATTTGAATGGTTGAGATGCTTTTAGGCCCCTGAGTTTCAATGATACCCAGTGAGTCTTCCACAGAGTTGCTGGTAATAACATTGCTGTTACGCAGCACAATAATGCAGGTATGCAGATCCATAGCCGTTTTCCTTCTATCTGACGTTGCTGACCCAGCCATTAATAAGCGGTGAACTGGTGTCACAACTTTTACCTTAGTTCAGTTTGGCAAATTTGCCACAAGAATGGATGCAGCGAAGGCTCATCATTGTCGCGACATTTCATTCGTCATCATTCAGTTCCGAAAATGGCTGGTTGTGTGCGCTGTGATGTTTACAATTAGGGCATCAAGCGAAGGAGTGTTTTAGTGGCGATATCAGTCTATTCATCGTTGACGACAGAGCAATGCCAGCAGGCAAGAATGGCGCGTGACAGTCGTTTTGACGGCTTATTTTATGTGGCGGTAAAAACCACAGGCATCTTTTGTCGTCCGGTCTGTCCGGCTAATCTGCCGAAAGAAGAAAATGTGGAATACTACAGCGATCGCACCCAAGCGCTTGATGCCGGATATCGCCCTTGTTTGCGTTGCAGGCCAGAAAGCCACCCGGGCTCTTGGGCGTGGAAAGGCGTAGAAACCACCTTCCAGCGCGCGCTCAATCTTATTGACAGTGGCTCGTTACAGCAGCACTCTCTCACTGAACTTGCACAGCGATTAGGCGTGAGCGATCGTTATGTGCGGCAACTGTTTTCACGCTATTTGGGCATCTCGCCCAAGCAGTACGCCCAATATCAACAGTTGATGTTTGCCAAACAACTGCTGCACATGAGTAATCTCAGTGTTACAGACATCGGCTTTGCCGCGGGTTTTAACAGCACGCGTCGCTTTAATGACGCTTTTAAAGAAGTGATCCAATTGACTCCCTCACAGGTGCGGCGAGAAGTTGCGCTGCCAGCAGATGAGCAAGCGCTGATTATCCCTTTTCAGGGCGCTCTCAATTGGTCACATATGCTGAATTTCTACCGTTTGCGCGCAATTGAGGGTGTCGAGCAAGTGGATGAGAACAGCTACTCCCGCTTTGCAGATTTGGCGGGAGCGCGCGCTTGGTTTAGGGTGCAGCAAACGGCAGAACAGCAGATGACGGTGTGGTTTCGATTAGACGATGTTGGCCAACTGCACTTGCTAGTGAAAAAAATTCGCCAAATGCTCGATCTGAATTGCAATACCGATAACATTGAGCGCCATTTTCAGTCACTCGCTCCTGGTCTTGTCAAACAAACCGGTATTCGCATTCCCGGAGTATGGAATGCATGGGAAGCGGGCGTTCGCGCCATTTTAGGTCAGCAAGTGTCGGTTAAGGCGGCCATCGGACAGCTTAACTTGCTGGTGAGCACGTTAATGCCAGAGCCTAGTGAGCGTTGTTTCCCAACCCCTTTGCAACTTGCTCAAGCGAATCTCGATTTTCTGCGTATGCCGCAAAGTCGTAAAGAGACCTTG
This sequence comes from Vibrio navarrensis, assembly GCF_015767675.1. Lineage (NCBI taxonomy): Bacteria > Pseudomonadati > Pseudomonadota > Gammaproteobacteria > Vibrionales > Vibrionaceae > Vibrio > Vibrio navarrensis. Next base: position 819,668 of record NZ_CP065218.1, read on the forward strand.
CATCGCTTCGCCTGTTATATGCAAGACAACCCTGATGCGGATCCAAAAACGTGGTTAGCGCTCAAAGGGATTGGACCTTGGACGGTCAGTTATGCGCAGCTCAGGGGAGAATCGCGCCCAGATTGTTTTTTAGATAAGGATTTGGTGGTGAAAAAAGCTTTGCTAGCTTATCCGCAACTGAACGCAAAAACGGCCTCCCCATGGGGGAGTTACGCTACTTTTCATCTATGGAATCAATGATATGAACTATTACACTATCGCACCAAGCCCATTGGGTGAGATGACGTTGCAAGCCAATGATGAAGGCATACTTGGCATCTGGTTTACCACTCAAACGACTCTGCCAGATGATCTCGGTCAGGAAAATGCCAACCACGCCGTGCTTAGTCTGGCGTTAACTCAACTGGATGAATACTTCACTGGAAAGAGGACCCAATTCGACTTGCCGATTGCTGCTAAAGGAACCGCTTTTCAGATGCAGGTTTGGCAGGCGTTAACCACCATTCCTTACGGAGAAACATGGAGTTATCAGGAGTTAGCCAATGCGATTGGCAACCCAAAAGCAGTTCGGGCGGTGGGGCTTGCCAACGGTAAAAACCCGGTTTCAATTGTAGTACCTTGCCATCGTGTGATTGGTAAGAACGGCAAACTCACGGGTTATGCAGGCGGAATTGAGCGGAAGCGGTGGTTATTGGAGAGAGAAAGCAATCAGGGACGATAAGCCCCTGATTAAGTCATTGTTAAGCCGTTTGAATTTTTGCTTGATAGCGCCCTGGTTTGTGATTCATGGCCAAAATCAAGTTGGTGGCCACCGCGCCTAACACGGAAAGCGCAATTAGAGTTGGCTCAACAATAAACAGCGACATGATGACGATGCCGCAATCGAGCGCCATTTGCACTTTACCTGCTCGGATGCCAAAGCGCTCTTGTAGAAACAGGGCAAGAATGTTGAAGCCGCCCAAGCTCATTTTGTGGCGGAAAATGATCAGCATGCCAATCCCAATCAATCCGCCGCCCAGTAGCGCTGCGTAGAACGGGTCAATATGCGCGATTTCAATCACGTGATGCAGATGGTCAACGGCGAAAGAGACAATCGTGACCGAGATAAAGGTGTTGATGGTAAAACGCCAACCCATGCGCAGCACGGAAAGTAGGTAAAAAGGCAAGTTGAGGGCAAAAAATACCTGACCAAAACTAAAGTCGCTGATTTTTGTCAGGAAAATTGCTAATCCAGCGGTGCCACCAGTGAGTAGTCCCACTTTGCTGAAAAAAATGACGCCGAGTGAAACCAAGGCACTACCGAGCGTCAGAGCCAATAGATTTTCTCTGAGGCTATGATCTTTATCCATTATCATGATTCCTTTCTTATTTGGTCGTCAAAGACGTAAAACGGGCAAAAAACTGACTAAAGATGTCGACTATTGTGTTTTTTGTCGAGTGGCATACTGAAATCGGCAAAATGTTATGTGTTTAACAAAATTTACACAGCGGATTTGAGGTTGAGGGAAAAAATGAGTTTGCTACAAGGCGCATACAAGGAGAGCTTCAATGATCAAACAAATTGGAAAAACCCAGATCTTAGAAAAACACACCGCTTCCTGCCATTGTGGCAAGGTTGTGCTCGAACTGAGCCTGCCCAATGGTATTGAGAAACCAAGACGCTGTGACTGTTCGATTTGCCGACGAAAAGGGGCCATCGTCGCTTCGGTGAAATTGGACGGTATCCGCATTTTGCAAGGTGAAGAGTCACTCAAGCTGTACCAATTTAATACCCACACCGCCAAGCACTACTTTTGCTCTCACTGCGGCATCTATACTCATCATCAACGTCGTTCCGCGCCGGACGAATATGGTTACAACCTCGGTTGTCTGGATGGTGTGAACCCGTATGAGTTGGGGGATGTGCCGCTAATGGATGGCGTCAACCACCCAGCGGACTGGCAGTAATTGGCAGGGGTGATTTCTGCGCCAAAGTGCGCTAAGCGAAAGCTTCATTGGGGCAAACGAATCGGTTTACCCCTTTTTTCGCTTCAGAGCGTAAACAGCGCGGAGTTAAACATTAAGTGGACGGCAATGCTGGCAAAGTAACCAAACAAAATCACTGGCGTCCATTTTAAGTGACCAAAGAAGGTATATTTCCCTCTGGCGGCGCCCATCAATGCGACCCCCGCTGCTGAGCCAATCGAGAGTAAACTGCCGCCAACACCTGCGGTTAGCGTGACCAGCAGCCAGTTACCTATCGACATGGCGGGCTCCATACTCAGCACGGCGAACATTACCGGGATGTTATCAACAATCGCCGAGAGAAAACCAACCATGACGTTGGCCCAGAACGGATCCCACTCGCTATACATGGTGAGTGAAACCACCTGCAAATAGCCAAGCAAACTGAGCCCACCGACACACATCACTACGCCGTAGAAAAACAGCAAGGTGTCCCATTCGGCGCGCGAGATACGGTGAAAGACATCAAAGGGCATCACCGAACCTAAACGTTTCAACGCCTCTTCATCCCCATTGGCAATGGCGATGGCGGTTTTTCTCGCCAAAGAACGCACCAAGGTTTTTCTGAGAAAATAGCCAAAAAACTGCAGATAGGCCAAGCCCATCATCATTCCCATCACAGGAGGAAAATGCAGCACGGCATGGAAAGCCACTGCCGTGGCGATGGTCAGGACGAACAGAGCGACGATACGCCTTGCACCGCGTTTTAGCTCGACGTGTTGGTGAAGGGTTTGTGGTCGCTCTTGAGGAATAAAAAACGACATGATCAAAGCGGGCACCAAGTAGTTGATGACGGAAGGCAGAAACAGCGGCATGAACTGAGAAAAACTGACATGGCCAGCTTGCCACACCATCAAAGTGGTGATGTCGCCAAACGGGCTGAAGGCGCCTCCGGCATTGGCCGCCACCACGATATTAATACAGGCAATATTGACAAAGCGCCGATTATCGCCGGAGACTTTAAGTACCACGGTGCACATCAAAAGGGCGGTTGTGAGATTATCGGCAATCGGAGAAATAAAGAAAGCGAGAGAGCCCGTGAGCCAGAAGAGTTTGCGAAAATCGAAGCCTTTTCCCACCATCCAAGCCTGCAAAGCGTCAAACAAACCGCGCTCTTCCATCGCGTTAATGTAGGTCATTGCCACCAGCAAGAACAGCAGTAGCTCGGCATATTCCAGTAAGTTGTGTTCTAAGGCCAGTTTGGCAACGTCACTTTGTCCATGTGCTTGATAAGCAAAACCAATGAGGATCCAGATGAGACCCGCTGCCAGCAGCACAGGCTTCGACTTACGCATCTTGAGATACTCTTCCAGCATCACCAAGAGATAGGCGAAAAGGAAAATAACCAGCGAGACGATTCCAATGGCAGAGGTGGTGAGATCAAGCGTACTGGTGTTGGCCGCGTGACTCCAAGTAGGAAAAAATAGCAGGATGAGTGCAACCATCCATTGAAAAATGCTCATAGAAATTTCTCCTTATTTGTTTGGAGAAATTCTAGACACAAATGAACGGCTTAGGTGTGATTACAGTCCAATTCGTTGGACGTCGCGAATGTTAGCGCTTGAGACTGTATAAACCAGCGACACTGAGCAGAGCGGCAACAAGATACAGGCCATGAGATAACCAGGCGCTGAGTTCTAAAATCGGTGTTAATTGACTGGTCCACATAACCCCTCCTTGCTATCTTTGGCTACCACATGTGGAATGAATTGGTCACTTTACCGAGTTTATTGGCAAATTTTTGTGATTACTTACAAAGAGTTAGATGTGTCTTTCTCTTGTTTTCTCGAAGTGGGATTTAGGTCGCAGTTTGCAAAGGTCTAATCACGATTTTGCTGAGGAAGATCATGGAAAATCCCTCGTCAGTTAACTCCCTCAGATGTGACTAGGCAATTATTGCTTGGTTAAAAAGAACGGTCGTGCTAAAAAGGGCCACTATGAGTAAAGGTCGAATTACAAAAGAGTACATACTGCAGCAAGCGTTTCAGTTAGCCAGTGAAAATGGGCTAGACAGCTTAACCATTGGTGAACTGGCAAAGTTGTGCGGTATGTCGAAAAGTGGCTTGTTTGCCCACTTCAATGCCAGATTGAATTTGCAGTTGTCAGTGCTTGAGTACGCCAATCAAGTGTTTGCTGAGCGTGTTATTGCGCCAGCCAGACGGTTGGGGGATGGCGATATTGAACAGAAGATTCGCCAGCTTCTCGATAATTGGATGACGTGGAATCACTCTTTTCAAGGCAGTTGTATGTTTCTTGACGCGTGGAATGACGTCAGTAGTAAAGAGTGCGAGCTGCAAAATGCGTTGCGTCAATCGATAGGGCAGTGGCTGGATTACTTGCAAATTCAGGTAGAAAAAGGCATCGAACTCGGAGCGTTTCGTGCTGATTTGCAGGCGAAGCAAGCGGTATTCGAATTGTATGGCCTCTACTTAAGCGCTCACGTGTTCTATTCGATTCGTGGTAAGCAGGATAGCCAAACGCATTTTTGGTTAGGTGTTGAGAAATTATTGGTCAGTTGGCGCGCGCTTTAGGCGTCGATAAGTAAGGGCAACGCGGTTGCCCTTTTTAAAACATGAAAATAGCACGGTCGTTCTATTGCGATCCAAGGACAACAAAATGAGTGAAAAAATCTACTTCAATACGTCAGGAAAGTTCAGCCTAAAGCGCAGTTTAGTGAATTGGTCTACTCGCTTGCATCACACGCTTGCCCCGACTCATGCGAAGAAAACCGCACGTAAGTTATTACTTACTCCGGCGCGAACGAAGAGCAAAAATGCACAACCGAATGGACTGGTGAAAGGCCAAGTCAGCACATCTCACGGCACTTTGACCACCTATCAGCTAGGTGCGGGGCCGGTTTGGGTGCTGACCCATGGTTGGTCAGGAACGGCCAGCCAGTTTTTCCCGCTAATGGAGTATATTGCCGCACAAGGATTTACTGCGCTTGCCTATGATCATCCGGCGCATGGTGAGAGCTCAGGTGAGATTGGACACATTCCCGCTTTTGTTGAAGGCTTAGAGGCGATACTCGACTCGGTTGAGCAAATCGAAGGTTTGATCGGTCACAGTATGGGAACCGCATCCGCGCTTGAATGCCGTCATCGTAAACTGGAAAACAAGCCGATTTTGTTGATTGCGCCCGTGCTCAACTATGTTGAGAACCTGTTCTCGAGTATTGAACGTTCAGGCTATTCGATGAAGCTGTTTAAGGCGGTGGTGTCAGAGGTTGAAGAGCAGTTCAATTATCCCATTCAGTCTATCGACCCTTATCGCCGTTTGGCAATGCGCGAAGCACCAACAATCATAGTGCACGATCAGCAAGATAAATTCACCAGCCACGCAATATCGGCCTCTGCCGCGAGAGAAATGCCACGTGTTGAACTGATCAGTACCAGCGGTCAAGGGCATGGTCGCGTGATGAAATGCCAGCAAGTGTTTGAGAGCTTTGATCGTTTAGCCAAAGCGTGCTGAGAAAGAAAAGATCAGGTGCTTGCACCTGATCTTGCTTCTTAGTGGATTAAGTAACTAACGGAGGTTAGTTGCAGTTAGCAGGGCCCACTTCTTTCCATACGCCCCATTGACCAGATTTGGTTGGATCATCACCTTGAGTCCACCATTTCGCTTGCCAAGTTTTGTCTGCGTAAGTGACTTGCTGACCACCAGTGTAAACGGCGGACGCATCCCATGCATTACTACAGGTGCTGCCGCTGTCCTTCTTCGCCACCACAACCGTTGTAGAAGCGACCGAGCTTGCTAAGCCATCACTCACGGTGACCGAGAAAACTAGGTTAGTATCTGCGCTGTATTCTGCGGCGGTGAAGGTCACTTTCGAGCCGCTGACTTGTGCGTTCAGCCCTTGTGGCAACTGCCAAGTGTAAGTTAATACGTCGTTGTCCGCATCGGAAGAAGCCGAAGCATCTACTACCACTATATCACCCGCGTTGGCTGTTGCAGGCGCGCTCACCTTCGCAACTGGCGCGGTGTTGACTGGGCCAGTATCTTTCGCTTTCACTGTGACCACCACCGTATCGATTGCACTGGCACCATCAGCATCAGTGACGGTCAGTTGGAACGCCAAAGATTGATCGGCGGCCACTTCCGCTGCGCTAAAGCTGGCGGACGCGCTGTTTGCGCCAGTTAATGTCACCGTTGTACCGCTGACTTGCTTCCACGCATAGCTAGTGATTGGGCCTTCCGCGTCTTTGGATGCAGAGCCATCGAGCGTCACAGTAGCAGGACCGACAACAGTGATGTCAGCGCCCGCATTAGCCGTGGGTTTTTTGTTGGGTGGTGTCACCACGCTGCCAGCCAAACCTTCATGCATAGCATTGAGGATATCGCCGTTATCGGCATCAATTTCCCACGAGAACAAGCCCGCTAAGCCTTGCGCTTTCGCATAAGCACCTTTGGCGAGCACTGAGCGATGGTCATCAAAGGTGATCAGCGTTCCTTTGCTACGGTTCCAAACGTACGGCGCTTCAGCTTGTGCATCATAGCCATATTCAAAGCCATTGATGCCGGTATTATCTGGCCCTAGCATGTAAGACTTAATGCCTTTGTAATCGATGACACCATCCTCCCAAACACCTTGGGCTGTGCTGCCTTTCAGTTTGCCTGTGCCTGTGCCTGTCATCGGATCGGTTGGGTCGGTGAGGGTGCTCGGCATCACGCCTTCCCAACCACGGCCATACATCGCCGTTCCTAGTACCAACTTGTTCGCAGGTACGCCTTGTGCAAGCAACAACTGAATGCCGTGATCGGCGGTGTACGCAGGGCCTTTGTATGGTACGCCATTCTCATCGACGCCAGTACCGTCACATTGGCCGGGGCGCATAAAGTTACCACAGTACAATGCCGTTTGATGTCCAGGCACATTGTTCCAACCGCCGTAGAAGTCATACGTCATGGCAAAGATGTAATCCATGTATTGGATTGCATCGGCATAGTTGACATCTTCGATCTTGTCATGGCCGACACCGATAGCGGAAGTCAGCTCGTAAGTTTTGCCTGTTTCTGCTTCTAACTCGTCTAGCATGGCGCGCAGTTCACGCATCAGCGCCACATATGCAGGGCCGTCATTTATCGGATCGCCTTTATCTGCTGCTGCGCCGTCACCGCCAGGAAATTCCCAGTCGATATCAACGCCGTCGTAAAACTTCCATGTGGTCAGGAAGCGTTTTACCGAGGCAACAAAGGTGTCACGGTTTTTCTTGTCAACGAAGTCATAGAATGGGTCAGACAAAGTCCAGCCGCCGATAGATGGGATGATTTTCAGATCAGGATAACGCTGTTTGAGCGCCATCATCATCGCGTAGTTGCCTTTGATTGGCGTGCTGTACTGATGCCCGGCTTGTGGGAAACTTTTTTGGTAAGCGGCCCACGGGTCGTGGATCACCACTTCATAATCTGGCACTCCCTGACAGGCGGTTTGCAGTGCGTTGAAACTGTTGCCGCCAACTGATTTGACCGATTCATTTGGACCACAGATAGGGATAAAACCGTAGAGAATATGAGTGAGATTTTGTGCCGGAAGGTTATCCACTGTGTAGTTGCGGCCATAGATGCCCCATTCAACAAAGTAAGTGCCTACTACGGTATTTTTATCCGTGTTGTAAGACTTGTTATTGTGGTCAACATTCATGACTAGCGGTTTTAAGTGCGCACCATCGGTATCGGCAATGGTAATTTCTGCGGGGGCACTTTTTGCGCAGCCTGTGACATCACAAGCTTCGATTTCCATCTGGAACAAGCCGCCTTTGCCATACTGGAAAGCGGCTGTGGTCTGGCTGCCAGAAATCGCACCAGAGGCCACTTTGACCCCATCAAAGTAGATATTGTACGTATCGCCAGTATTGCCACTCCATTGATTGAATTTCACCGATATGGTGGCCTGGTCATGATATTTTACCATCTGGTTGTAACCAGCCGTGGTTTCCATCGCGAGTTCAATTTTTGAAAACTGCAGATTGTTGGAGCCATACAGATCCAAGCTTGGTGCGGTCGGTACGGCAAGCGCGGCTCCGGAAAGAGCCAACGTAATACTCGCTGCACACAGGTTTAATTTAGTCATCATGTTTCTCTCAGTCCTTGAATGTTATGTCATTAAAATAAGAGACATAATCTGCCAGTGAATGAGTTCACGCGGCATCATCAACAGTATTGAAGAGTCTTTTTTTTCAGCAAAAAAAATTAAAGCGCTTTTCGAGTGACCAGAGAGAAATCGATGGAAGAAAAGTACGTGTTACATTGGAAATGGAACCGTGGCATAAAGTTTTATAAATTATCGTACAGCATCGTGAAAATTTTGCAGTTTGACATAATTTGGCCATATGTCAGTGATTTCACCATCGGAGAATTCCTCAATTGGAGATGTCGAAATGTTCTCGTAATGCTTGGCGACGATCTTGCGCCGAACCGTCAACACTTTGCAAAATGGTGTCTTCATAGCCTTTTTTCACCAGCCGCTGAGATGGAGAGTCAGGGACGATACGGCGTAGTTGAGGGGAATTGTCGTTACCGGTCAGTTGGTAGACGGTCAAACCAATCCCCGTCTCAATGGTGATGCGTTTGCCATTAAACTGATAGCTGGTGGCGATCAAACGATTGTTGCGATAAACGCCTGTCTCACTCAAGGTCAGTATTTCGGTTTGATAGGGGGGCGCACCAATTTCAATCCAATCACCATACACATTCGCTGGGTTAATGTATTTCTGGTATTCGATATAAATTCGGTAGGAAAAATAAGTCACTAAGGCAAGGAAAAACAGCGTTACTGTTGAGGCAATCAAAGTGCGCCGGATGCGACGCCTTCTTTCTGCTGCTTCTCTATTGTCGTCCAGTTTACGATTTTCGTTGGTGGCTTTACTTGTGTTCATACATCATCCTTGTTCATGGCTAATAGTGGTTTTTTTGTCCCCAATTAGCAACATTTCCCTCCGAAAGTTTGTACTTTTCTGTGTGATCGATGTGGTGATGAGCTTTTTTATCGCCACGCGAGGAATGGCTTGAGGTCAATGGGAAAACACGGTAAAAAGAGGTTCCGCATCCAGCGGTAATTGAAGTGTTTAAGGATAAACAATGATCAAAGAAAACAGCTATTTTGCAGGTACCGTTAAATCTCTTGGCTTCGAACAAAATGGCGAAGACAGTAGCGTGGGTGTGATGTTGCCAGGCAATTACACTTTCGGTACCGATGCCCCTGAGCGCATGACTGTGATTAAAGGTTCCTTGGTCATTAAGCGCGCCGGAGAGGATACGTGGAGTACCTACAATGCAGGTGAAGCGTTTGAAGTGGCGGGAAAATCTTCTTTCGATTTACAGGTTGAAATCGCCACTGCTTATCTGTGCGAATACTTATAAAAACAAAGGGGTCCGAATCTCGGGCCCTTTTCTCTAATTAACCTGAGATCGGTTTAACCCACCGCCATCAGTCCTGACTTTTCGGTGTCAGTGATATTTAGCGATGGCTTTTCTGGCTTTAGACAGTAAGCGATTAAGCCACCAAGTAAATTCAGCATGAAACCATGTAAGCTCCTATGGTGAGAGTGCTCAATTTGAGAGATGTTTTTCAGTTGGTCATTGATGGTCTCAATGACGAACCTTTTTGGCCACATCACTCTGTCCCAAGCAGCAAGAAATTCAGGTTTCCTATTCTTACGGTGAGTCGTTATCAAGGTAATTCAATCGTCCTTCAAATCGTCGCTAAGGGCTTTACTGATATAGCCTTTGTCCGCAAGCCTATCGAGCAGCCCTTTTGATAATTCACGAACGGGTTTTCTATCGTCCGTATTCGCAGGCGTGAGTTTGGCGGCAACGATATCACCAAGGTGATTCGTGGTGATGTGCAGCTTAAACCCATAAAACCACCCTATTGAGCTTTTTCCTCTCGCCGCTGTCCCTTGAAATACTTTGTGCTTTGGGATACGTAAGCTGTGACAGACCTTGATACTCGTAGAGTCAATAAACTCCATGCCTGTAGGCTCTCCTTTCAGATAGGTGAAGAAAGAACTGAGAGGGACTAATACGGAAGGCATGACTTCAAGAAAACGCGTGTCGCTGAGCAGGGTTGGAAATTCATTCTTGTGGTATCGGTGGATAATGCCGAGATAGAAGTTCTTAAAATCCCGTTGGTGCGACATATGAAAAGCAATAATGATGGTCATGACTTCGCTTTCGGACATGCGACCTTTGCGATGACGCTTACGTTCCCCACTCCCAAGCTGAAGTTAGTCGCGACGCCCACTGCGGAGTTAATCCCGAGTAACTTACCCCAGAACTTGGTCATGTCCTTGTAGAGGGTTTTTCCCGTCACGACGAACAAAGATTCCATAACGGTGAGCAAGAAAGACAAACCTATGGTCAGTGGGACGAATATAAAGTGATAGAGTGCGGTACTAGCGAACTGAAACCGAGACAGAAGCAAACATAAGGGCTCCTTCCCGCTAACAGAGTAGCGGGTTAGATAAGGTTATTATTGGTCTGTTTAGTTAAGCGTTAAAGCTTGGTGTTGCGCGTCAATTGCGCCTTTGCTAATGTGCGAGAGAAGGGTTTTCTCAACCAGTAATCTAAGCTTACGTAGCGACCACCGCCATAGAAGAACAGCACCAGCAACATCACAAAGTAGGTGGTCGTGAACCCCATACCGTTGTTGAGCATCACAGGGTCACCCAATTCGGTGATGTAGTTGTATCGACCTGGGAAGTTGGTTGCTAACCATTCCATAAAGCCGTTCAAACGTACGGTTGCTTCCATGCTGCTGGTGGCGATGGCATCCCAACCGTGTTTCCAGTGCACCATTGCGCTAGCAACGCTCATCAAGAAAATCATCGGAATCGACATCACTCGGGTAAACAAACCCAATGCGATACAAATACAGCCGAGAACTTCCGTACCTGCGGCAAGAAACGCTAACAACTCGGGAAATGGTAAGTTCAAACCACCATCTGCGGTGGATGCGCCAAACCACGCGACGGTGCCAGAGAAGCCCAACACCTTAGAGCGAGCACCGACAAAAATGACCGGAATGAGGTAGAGACGAATCGCAAGCAACGCTAAGTAATCGTATCTTCTGCATTTCTCGACGAGACCGTCGAACCAATTGAGGGCTGACTTAATCATAATTTTTCTCCTGAAGGGCGGACGCTGACGAGTCCTAGTTCACTGAAGTGTTGAGCCCACTCCATGAAACTGAATCTGGCGAGTTGCTGAGCAATCATTTGTTGTAGTTGAGTCAGAGTCAGAGTCAGGTTTGGTTGCTGTTGTAATAACTGAATCAATGCGACATCCACTTCTCTGAGCTTTTGCGATATCACATGATGCTGTGAGTTCCGATACACGCCATAAAATACAGGGTGACGCCTGTCAGTGAGAAAAGTCACGGAGTCTTGATGCAGCAAGAAAGGCACTTCGAGCAGCTTTAATGTTGGGTTGAGTTGCAGCACTTGGTTCTCTTCGAATATCGGATTCGGTGAAGAAGTGAATGCCGCGACTAAGGTGTCAATCTCTACATTGAACGCCACCCATTCATATTCCAACAACGCCATCTGGTCGGCAGAAATGGAGCTGGAATCTTGATGCGCTTTCTGTTGCAAAAACTGAACAAACTCGGTGGCAATATGATGAAACTCAGGTTCGGATGCGCCATGTATCACCACAAAGTCATCCACCATGCGTTCAAGTTGTTCATCAGCGAACTGCGAAGAAAATAGAGGGAACGTATTCGCAACGACACCCAAGATGTTGTCGCGGATAAATTCGCTATATCGACACAGCGCATGCTGATTCATAGGCGTGCGAATCAGAGCCGTTATGGACTCAGTTTGCGCGCGCATTTTGCTAGGAGGTTTAAGCATTGAGCACCTCCTTACACAACACTTCGAGTGTTTGGCTGAAATCCAAGATCTCACCATGAATGCTGCGAAGCTCTTCGGCCAGAACAAGCAGCGACGGCACATTGTGGTCGCGCTCAAGCAGCAAAGGCTTGCTGCCATGCACCGAGTAGGTGTAACGAGCCAGATCAATCACTTCATCAGGTACGGGTTTACCATGAGTATCGAGCAAGAAGTCGTCACGCTCTTTCAAGTGACCCGCAATGTGGTAATAACGAATCGCGTCGCTTGGTAAAGTGCTTAGCATGTCGTAAGGGCAGAAATGATGATTTCGGCTGTTGACGAACACATTGTTGATGTCGATCAGCAGCTCACATCCACTGCGCTCACTCACTTCAGCGATAAACTCGCCCTCTGGCATTTCATGTCCGTAATCGTGGTAGTAAGAGATGTTCTCTAACGCCAATGGACGCTGAATAATGTCTTGCACGCGTTGAATGCGTTCGACCAAATACGGAATGTTCTCTTTATGTCGAGGGATCGGAAGCAGTTCATACAAATAGCCCTGATTGTCTCTAGAGAAACTCAGATGTTCGCTATAGATGTCGATATTAAATTCATCGAGAAAGCGTGCGACGCCTCGTACAAAAGACTCGTTTATCGGCTGGCAATCACCAATCGATAAGCTCAAGCCATGAGCGACAAGAGGATAATATTGAGCAATGTCTTGCAGCTGTTCACGTTTCAAGCCGCCAATATTCATCCAGTTTTCCGGTGCTAATTCGAGGAAATTGATATCTGGGTGTTCGGGCAACTGACACAGTAAATCAACGTGTTCGCTGCGCAGCCCAATCCCTTTTGATGTATCGGTTATTGTCCGCATACCCCACCTGTGATTTTGCTTTTGGTTAATTTGATGGTTTCAGCTGAAGGGTTAATGCCTTCACCTGTCACACCACATTTACCGTCACGGGCGCGTACCAACCGGCCTTGCGGATCATCTTTCAACTCTTGTTTCTCAAAGCGTTTCTCTGTACCACATTTACCAGCCGCACACTTACCGCCATGTTGAGAGCTGGATTGAGCTTCTACGGGAGCTTCTGTGGGTACATCAGCAAACGCCATGCCTGAGTTTAAAGTAATGACAGACGTCATCGCGATAGATAGAGCGAGTTTATTGTTCATGAGACATCTCCTTCGCTGCGCTCATTGGGTAGCTAGATAAGTCGTGACCAGCGATAACTTGACCGTGGTAGTACTCTTTAACGATCTTGATGGAAGCGGGTTTGAGTTTTAGACCTAAGCCCATCCAGTGGTTAAGCACCAAGAGTTTTGGATTTACTTCTGCGGCGATCTTGCCGACAACCGATGGCTTAGCGTGCAGAAATGACGAGACTTCGTCGGCTTCTTCATGAATTGCCAATGGCATCAATAAGATGTCCGCACCTTTAGCGAAGTCGATGAAGTCAGGGTTACTGCCGTTTTGGTCGGCGGAAATCACCATCACTCCTTCGGCACTTTCGATTCGAAAAGCGAGGCAAGGTACGTCGCCGTGTGGGATGCCTAGTGCATAAATGGTCAACCCATCTTGCTCGTACACCTTGGTGCCTTGGGAAGTTTTGTATGGCACATCCGTAATAGTGATAGGGAACAAGCCATCACTGCCATCAAACAAACCATTCAAGTATGCGTAAGCGCCTTTATTACCGTCGAAAAGCGCTTGCATGTAACCGGTTAGGCTAGGGAATGCAGAGCCCGCTTTCGGACCGGCAATATCGAGTGGATCTTCACGATCAAAGAAGTAACCACCTTTTAGCAGGGCTGGAACGTCGGCGACGTGGTCGGTGTGAAAGTGGCTTAAACCAAGGAAGTCTAAGTCTTCCAGTTTGCCGCCCGCTTGACCGAAACGCAGATAGACACCGCCACCGGCATCGATCATCACGCGTGATTTTCCTTTCCACCAAACCAGTTCACCAGACGATGCGCGAAGGTCATCAGAAATTGGTCCGCCAGAGCCAAGAAGCTGCAAAGTAAAATCTTTGTCGAGCGGTTCGAGAGAGATCGCGTAACTGTTGGCGGCTCCGAGCGATAACCCCAGAGCCAGCACTAACGCTTTTAAAGGCTGTTTCATATCGAATACCTTTTCTTATTTGTTTTCTTTGGGTGAGCATCCAAAGAAGAGTTGAAGAGGCAAGAAAAACGATTTGTTTTTGATGTCCGTCAAAGCACGGGAATAAGATATCCAATATTGGTGGTTAATTATATCTAGTAATTTTAAAGCCTTGTTCAGGTAAATTGAACGTTATTGATTTGAGCAGAACAAGCATCAGAATGTAAAAAGGCACCGCGAAGGGTAATGCCCTTGTTTCTTGTGTATTTTCCAGACATTTTCCCGTCTTAGAGATCGACATTTTTACCGGAGTATGATCAATTATTGGTTTTAAGAATGAAGCCTATAATGCCATGAATATCTCCTACCGTTTTAAGCTGATCTGTGAAGAAATTGCTGAACTTAACGAACTCACCAGTAAAGGGAAGCACAACGCCAGAAAGCTAAAGCGTGCTCAGATCCTTTTACTGGCAAATCACAGGCAACATACAGACGCTGAAATAGGTCAGCTCTTAAATACCAGTACTTCAACGGTCTAAAGAACCAAACGCGGCTTTGTCGAAAGATCTGATCGCAGAACCCGCTTTTAGTTCCCTTCAATTCTTAACCCGAGTTCAGGTTAATTAGACAAAGTGACCTGTTTGGTAATCTTTAATAGCTTGCTCAATTTCTTCCACGGTGTTCATCACAAATGGGCCGCAGTGCACGATGGGTTCATGGATTGGCATTCCAGCGAGAATTAGGGCGCCACTTTCCTCTTGCGCCGACAGTTTCAGTTGTTCTGCGTTGCTCAAGACGCCGAGTTGCCCTGCACTGACAAGGTGTTGGTCAATGGCAATTTTCCCTTGGTAGACAAATACTAAACATTGAAAGTCTGCCGGGATCTCGACCGTGAGCTCATGGGAGGCGTTGCTGCGCCAATCGGCAATGGTCATGGCTATCGAACTGCTTTGCAGTGGGCCAGCGATCTCATGCGCATCGATAGATAGCGCTCCGGCAATCACGCGAACTATGCCCCAGTCAGGATGGCTTTTTTCGGTAATGCTCTCAGGCTGGAAATCGTGGTATTGCGCTGGCGACATTTTGTTTTTGGCTGGCTGGTTAATCCAGATTTGAAACCCATGCAGCTGCCCATCCATCATAATCGGCATTTCGCTGTGTATCACGCCGCGACCTGCCGCCATCCATTGAGCTCCACCACTTCTCAGTTCTCCGACATTCCCCATGTGATCTTTGTGCTGAAAATGGCCATTGAGCATATAGGTCAAGGTTTCAATACCGCGATGCGGGTGCGGTGGAAAGCCGCCGATATAGTCGGCCGCCTTATCTGATTTCAGCTCGTCAATCATCAGAAAAGGAGAAAAGTTCGGTTGGTTAAAACCCGCGACACGACGAATATTAACCCCATCACCATCTGAGGTTCGAACGGCGCGATGGAGTTGTTTTACAGTGCGGTATGAGGACATGGCTGACTCCTTGTTTTTCCAATGAGTTTAATGACATTCGTCGAATGAGAGCAGGTTGGAAAGTTGTTCAACATGTTCGAAAGATTTGAAAACCAGCAAGTGTTTTGGCGAGAAAATTGGCATCCTGATCTGGACAATTCAGCATGTCGGAAACACATGCTTACGGTTTTCACTCTCATTTGAGAGAGGTATTTAAATCGTCATAGGGGGAATTGACTATACTAACAATAGCCTAGTCAAAACGGAGGTGTAGTGTGTCTGTACAACCGAAGCACAGTGACCATTCCCCTCGCTATGAAGTGCCGGATCTGACCAACGAGCAGCGGCATAGATTTACCTCGGTGGCGAACAAAGCGCAGGTAAGAAAAGAACAGTTGGAAGAGCGCCCTACTATTATTGAAGCGGCCAAACGGGCAGCGTTAAAGCCTGTGGTACAACCGCGGCCAAACAAAATAAATAAAGTGCGTTATGCTATTTGGCTATGCACTTTTTTAGCGGTCTGTTTGTGGCTGATGTATATGGCGGGTTAGTTAGGCTCATTGGATGAATGTTGTTCCTTTTAGGCTTTGTGCGAATCGTTAATATTTGCTCGGGCGTTGGCGAGGTATCAAGGGTGACACATTCGACATAGAGGCAGTCTGATACGTTTCCAACGGGTGACTAAAGTGGTTTTGCTCGTCCTCGTTGTAGTAAGTGAAACGATTCTTGCCTGCGTGCTTGGCTTTGTACATGGCTTTGTCCGCGCAGCGTGTCAATTCTGAGAGCTCAAAGGCATCTTGCCCGTATATCGCCGCACCTACACTTAAGGTCAAACCTTGAATCCGCTGATTCGCTTGATAGCCAGTGCGATAGAGCGTAATGATGCGTTTGAGGATGTTGTCCAGATCTTGGCGATTTTTTACCTCATAGAGCATCAAAACAAATTCATCGCCAGCGAAACGGGCGATGGAATAATCATTCTTGTCGGTGCGACGATCTTTATTGCGGATGTTATTTTTCAGCCTTCGAGCAAAGTGTTGCAGCACCTTATCGCCAACATCATGGCCGTAGTTGTCATTGATGGTTTTAAAATTGTCGATATCAATGAAGATAAGCGCGGTGATGCAAGTCGTGGGCGTGGCGTCTATATCTTTGAGCTTCTCTTTTGCCCAGATCTCGAAACTCCAGCGATTGGCTAACCCAGTGAGCTTATCGGTATAGGCGAGATCTTCGATGCCTTCGAGATAGAGAGAATGGACGTAGTTGATCAACCGGTAGTGGTAAAACGCAAAGGCATGACAAATAAGGCTAGTGAAAATTAAGGCGATCACAAGGCTGTAGGCCGTTTGGATCGGATACCCTTGCACGGGATGGCTGACAAGCAGAATCACGCAAACCGTAAGATAGAAAAGCGAGTTCAGTAATACGCCGATTTTAAAACGGTTAAGTAGGATAACTGCGCTTAGAATGGGGAACAACCACAGCAAGCGATCTGGGTTTGGTGTGGTGTGGAAAATCATCGGCATTGCGCCAAGCAATAGAATGGCACTCAAGATCAGGTCGGCATTAAGGCCCTTACGGCTGTGCTGAAGGTAAGCAAAAACCAATAAGCTCAACAAAGCAAACGCACCATTGAGTAGCGCAATACTCAGATGAGCCGCCAACGCTTGTTCAATAGTGTGGTAGAGAAACAGCCCGCAGGACGCGAGTGACCCAATGCTGACAATTTTGCGCTTTCTCGTCAGCCTTATATCTGCCATTTCTTCGATATGTTGTCCTGCTAAAGTGGCCATTTTCCCTCAATAAATTCTGCAACCTGTACTCCTTCACAGCGTAATTGTAGTTGAGAAATGGATTTTTTAACCAATAGCTCAAAAGTATTAGTTAAGTGTGGTGGTATGTGAGACTCAATGGATTGTTGCTGTGTTAGATATTTGTCATTGCGGCCATCGGCTTTCTTGGGTTTAAAGCAAGAGAATGTAATGTGTTACGGGGGTTGTCGGCAAAAAATTGACTATCAATAGGTGACAAAATGTATAGCAAAAAGAAACATTAAGAATGTTGTTTAATAGCGAAATAATCTAAAAAGCCAATGGTCTCAAAATCAGAGAGGCTGGTTTTGCCAGCCTCTGCCTTGTGTTAATCAACGAGGCTGCTTTTGGGCGCTTCTTGGGGCTGATAGTGTAATATCGCCATCGATACTGGAGAGAGCAGTAACTCACCCTCTGCGTGACCAGGGGAGATGTTACGTACGTTGGTATCGCAGATCAGCGTCCAGGTTTGTTTACTGTCATTAGGCAGGGTAAAACGTGCTGGGGCGCTGGTTTGGTTGATGAGATAGACCATTTCCGCGCCATCTTTGCCAATTCCAATATGCAGTGCCACCGCACTCAAACGATTCCAATCTTCGTGCTCCATCGGTGAGCCATCCACTCTACGCCAAAAAATGCGGTTGAGGTTACGGTTGGCCCCACTGAACGCGCGAATAAACGGCACCATATAGGTCTGTCGATTCGCCACCATCTGCGAAAGCCAGTGTTTAAAATCTCGCTTACGCTCTGATGATTGCCAATTGAGCCAACTGGTTTCGTTGTCCTGACAATAGGCGTTATTGTTGCCTTTTTGCGTGTGAGACAACACATCGGCGGTTAAAACATGCGGAATGCCAAAGGCGAATAGCAGGCTCGCCATAAAGTTACGCTTTTGCTTTTCACGCGTGGCGATCACCATCAAGTTCTCAGTGGGGCCTTCTACGCCATAGTTTTCAGAGCGGTTGTCACCGTGCCCATCGCGGTTTTGTTCGCCGTTGTCTTCATTGTGCTTATGTTTGTAAGACACCAGATCTTGCATGGTGAAACCGTCGTGATACGTGATGTAATTCACAGTGAGTTTGTATGGCCAGTTTGCCGCGCTGTAGATATCACGAGAACCCATCAGGCGAGTGGCAAACTCTTTGAGATAGCCTTGATCGCCACGCCAAAAGCTGCGAGTGATGTCGCGCAGCTTGTCGTTGCACTCGTTCCAGCCAAATGGGAAATTGCCGACTTGGTAGCCATTTGGCCCGATATCCCAAGGTTCGGCGATCAATTTGGTCTCTTTTAAAATGGGATCCTGCGCGACCGCTTTGAAAAATGCCGCTTCCGGGTTGTAGTCATCCCCTTGACGGCCCAGCGTGGCTGCGAGATCAAAACGAAATCCGTCGACTTTGAACTCACTTACCCAGTAGCGCAAGGTATCCATAATCAAGTTGAGCGCAGGTTGATAGGTGAGATCCACCGTGTTACCGCACCCGGTAAAATTGGCAAAATGGCTGCCATGTTTAAAGTAAAAGCGTGAATCGAGCGCTTTTAGGTTAAACACGGTTGGGCCAGCGCCGCCTTCTGCGGTGTGGTTATAGACCACATCTAAAATCACTTGAATACCGTGGCGATGCAGTTCCCGAATTGCGGTTTTAAGCTCAAGCACCGCATCTTTGTCGGCGTAGCGCGGGTCAGGCACCATAAACAAATAAGGGTTGTAGCCCCAATAGTTCACTTTGCCCATATCGAGCAAATGCGGCTCGTGCATGCAGGCGGCAATGGGCAAGAGCTGTAAGGTGTTGATGTTTTGCTCTTTGTAAAACGCCAGCATGGGCTTACTCACTAAGCCCAAATACCGACCCTGTTCGCTCACCGCAACATCAGGGTGAAGTTTACTCACTCCCTTTACATGCGTTTCAAACAGAATCATCTCTTCACGTGCAATACGAGGGTGATCGGTATCTTGCCAATCGAAATCATCCTGATAGACCACGCACTTGGGCATGGCGAAGCTTTTTTCTGCGCTGTAAGGGGTCTTGTAATGCAGTGGCCCATCTAAGGCTTTGGCATAGGGATCGGAAAGGAGCAATGGCCCTTCTTCGCTGTCCACTAGGTAGCCATATTTTTGCCCAGCTTTAATGCCCGGAACAAAAGTGTAGCGAATGCCCGCGTACTCATTCTCTAGCTCATAGGTTTTGAATTGTTTTTTTTCATCAAACAGAGCTAAACGAATCGACGGACAGTCCGGTGCATGTATGGCAAAGTTGCACCCCGTTTCGTGTAACGTAGCGCCCAGAGGGTATGGGCGTGAGAGCGATGCTGTCATGGTTATTTTTCTTGGGTCTTTATCCATATTCGGAACTATTAGTAAAAAACTTTGTCACAAAGAGGTCAAGCGCCCCTCAGGGATTAATATAAATGTAATAAAATTACTTTCTACCTACCATTGTTGGCAAAAATATGAATTGCGCCTCACTTTGTAGCGCGACGATCTCTAGCAAAGTTACTAACTCCACCCTAATTCAGTGATCCTGCTCTATTAAACATCGTTCGGTAAAATCTATCCTCCTTTCTCATCCCCCCCATTTTTTTTTGGGGCGGAGGACGCCATTCTGTTCCTCCTCTCTTAGCATAGTCTGTGTTGAAACAACTGGGGACCTTGTCCCATCTTACCTCTCTTTCTTTAGGTGATTTCTACTGCCTACTTCATCTTGAGAGCGAGCGGGGAGACAGAACGATAAATACCCTTAATGGAGTTAAGAATGAAAAAAGTAAGTTTGATCGCTGCCGCAGTGGCTTCTACTTTAGCAGCAGGTACTGCCTTTGCTGCTGGTACTGACGTTACAACCGATGGATGGGAAGTTCACGGTTATATGTCTTCGAACTACCGTCTAATTGATGGTAACACTAATGCTACTACCTTTAACAAAGGTGACTACCATGTTGCTGGTTCTTCTGCGACCAGTGAAAGTACAAACCAAGTTGAATTTGTTGTTAAGAAACATACAGAGTACGAAAGCGGTGTGTGGGCAAATTACAACGTTCGTGCTGAGTATGGTAATGGTAACTCTTACGCTTACTCTTCTTCAGGTAACCAAAAGAACAACACAAATTCTCAGTTCGAAGTGAAAGAAGCATTCGTTGAACTGGGCGCACTTCCTTATCTCGGTGAAGATTCTGTCGTTTGGGCTGGTCAACGTTTCCTAAACCGTAGTGCAGGTATTCTGTCGGGCGAATTCTGGAAACAGTCTTCAGGTGTTGGCGCAGGTTTTGAAACAAAACTGGCTGGCCATAAATTTGGTGTTGCTGCTGTGTCTGCAGACCCGAAAAATACTGTTAATGATTCAAGCTTAGAGCGCAAAACCCGTACTTCTCTTGATGTTTACTTCTACGGTTTGGATGTTGGCATTGGTAGCCTAGATCTTGACGCGAAATTCATGAAACAAGACAAAAACAATGCGAGTGCAGCGGATGAAGCTGAGAATGGCGTTGGTTTTTCTGTCACTCTGAACTCAAGCTACTATGGTTTAGATGGTTGGACACAAACGGGTATCGCTTACGGTAAAGGTATGGCAACAAACCGTGGTGTCAACTTCGGTGAATGGAACGATACCTTTAAAGAAGACGATAACTCACTGTTCATTACCTCTTACGGTGTGTTGAATATTTCAGACACTGTTCAATTAGGTACTGAATTCACTCATTGGGAAATGATGGAAATCGGCGCATGGGGTCTTGGCGATGGTGGTTCTCGCACTATGTTTGCAGCGCGTCCTTCTTTCAAGATCAACGACAACTTCCGTTTCGAAGTAACAGCTTCTTACGCAGTAGAGAAAGCTGAACAGTGGCATAAACAAGACGGTTCTTGGATGTTTGTTGAAGCAGCGCCAATCTTTACTGTTAATGCGGACTACTTCGGTCGCCCACAAATCAAGCCTTACATTGCTTACATGAAAGCGCTTGAAGATGGTGTTGGTAACAAAGGTATCAACGGCGAACAAGACGAAACCGTTGTTGGCGTTCACGCTGAAATTTGGTTCTAAACCATTTAGTATTAAAGGCAGCCCACGGGCTGCCTTTTTGACTTTGTATCCTACAACCTATAGTGAGAAATAAAATGAAAAACAAACACTCTTTGTTAGCGGTCGTACTGGGTGCCTTGCTTGCCGGTTGTGCATCGGATGCCAAGGTGCAAACAGAGCTTACTCCTCCGACTAATGCCGAAGTCTGTTGCACCGATTTTGCTCAGTTTCCTTATGCTCAGCTTAACGATAACGAAGATCTCAAGTTTGATGTCGATCTTGCCTCACCGGTGGGCACTTTTGCGGCGGGCAATAGCCACTTTGCGGCATTTCGCTTTAGCGAGCGCAGCGGCGATGTTGTGGTGACGGTCTCCAGTCTGATGATTGATGACTCGGTGTTTGCGCCAGAAGTGCTGCTGCTGGATAAACAGTTTCAAGTGGTTGAGACCTTAAAACTGCAAGATTTCCAGATTTTGCCGTCCGATGCTTTCACCCGCACACGTTATATTGAAAAATTCACCACCAACGCAGAGCAAACCCCGTACTTTGTGATTTACACTCCTGCCGATCAATTGGGCAAACAAGTAACGGTTGACCATCCTGCGAAAATACGCGCCAAAGAATTTGGTGAAGTGATGCCGATGGTCACCGATCCGGTTTATACCTATCGTTTAGGCGGACGTATTGAGTTGCAGGTTGAGACGCGTAAATTGCGTCCATTCCGCGTGGCAGAAGCCGTGCAATCGGTACAAACGCCAGTCGTAGAAAAAACCATTAAAGCGCAGCCTGAATCGCAAACATTCTATTTATCAGCGATTGAGAATGCCGTAGCCGCAGGCGACATTCCTAAAGCGCTGAGCCTATTAGATGAAGCCAAAGCGCTCAATATTTCCGGCGCGCAAGAGACGTTTGTCCGCGCGGTCAATCAGATGAAATAAATCCCTTCGTTTTTAGACGCTCCTTGTGAGCGTCTTATTTTTAAGGAGCTTGTCATGGCATTTGATCCTGAACGTTTACAGATTCTGGATGCTTTTCACATGCCGCAGTTGGCGCGCGAGCGAGCCATTCGTCTCTATCTGCCACGTGACTATCACACCACTTTGCGCCGCTACCCAGTGATTTACATGCAGGATGGACAGAATGTGTTTGACGATGCCACTGCCAGTTATGGACGCAGTTGGCGGGTTGGGGAGACGTTAGATGCGCTGCATGAGCAATCCGGACAGGGCGCGATTGTGGTCGCCATCGATTATGGAGAGGGGTTACGTCGCTTTAACGAATACTCGCCGTGGCAAATGGATGCGCAGTTTGCGTTGCCCGGGCGCGATAAACAGGGGCTGCACGCTTCTGGTGGCGAAGGCGAAGCGTACGTGCGTTTTCTCACAGAGACGCTCAAACCATACATCGACCAGCATTATCGGACGTTGAGCGACCGCCAGCACACTGTGATTGCGGGCAGTTCGATGGGCGGCTACATCAGCTTGTATGCGGGAATGACGCGCCCAGAGCTGTTTGGCATTTTAGGCGTTTTTTCGCCGGCGTTCTGGTTTAATCGCCAAGCGATGTTTGATTTGGTCGAGCGCACCACGCTTGCTTACCCGATGCGTATTTATATGGATATGGGCAGCGACGAAACCAGCGATCACGCCCGCAGTGACTTTGCCCAAGTCTATCTGCAAGGCTCGCGCGATATGCACGCGCTGCTGCAAAACAAAGCCAACCTTGAGGTGGAGTACATCGAAGGGAATGGTCATCAGCACAATGAGCTCGCTTGGTCACTGCGCTTTCCACACTTTGCACGTTGGGCTTTGCCAGCCGAAAAGGCTTGAGCTTGAACACCAATCAATAAAAAGCCACCCATAACAAGCCACCAATAAAAAGCACTGGGGTCGCCAGTGCTTTTTTCTCGGTTGTGAACTATTCTGCTGCGTTTAATCCTGTGCGATGTTGAGCTTCTCCGTCATGCGTTTTTGCAGCAAGTAGTCACTTTGTGTCAGCGCTGGATGCTCGCTTTGCCAGTCCGGTTGAGCAAAGCGGAGCCCATCGAGCAATGGATAGTGCACCGCCGCACTCTCCATGCAGTGCACATCGCTCGGGGAGCAAATGACCTCGCCATGGCGGATAGTCACCAGCAGCTCGCTTTGCAGCGTCCCCGTTATTTGCAGATGTTTGTCGCTCGCCTCCAGCTCCAATAGCAAGGTTATTGATGGCTCGTCGCGTTCGGCTTTTACACTGTAAATAGTGCCATCCTCGTTGCTTGTCATCTCAAACCACAGCGCATTATCTTGGCCAAAGGGCAGGCGCGCTTTGACCTGCTGCCAAGCGCTTGGCAGGGCAGGACGCAAAATAATACGCTGCTCGGCGAGGCGCGGCGTAAAGCCGAGATAATCTTGCTGCGCGTTGCGCGCATACTCAGAGACCGACCACGCTTGCGCGTAAGTGCCTGTCATCACCAAGGCGTTTTCATCTGCTTGATACGCGTCGAGGTTTTCACTCATGGTGCCACGGTGCCCTTGGGTTAAGATCTGTTGAGCGAGATTTTTACTCAGCTGATAGGCAAAGTCTTGCTGTTTAAATTGGCACAGAGCACTGACGGTAAATCCGGCATTCCAGCCCCAAATGGTGCCGTTGTGGTAAGCCGCGTCTTTATGATATTCGCCGCGATTGTCGTGGTAAGGGTGGAAATCGAGGTGATCTTGCGTCAAAGAGCAAATGCCCCACGGAAAGAGCAACTGTTCAACGCTGTTTTTGACCACGTGCAGCGCAATGTTGGCAGAAAGCAGATTGCGTTTGAGCGGAATGGTCAAAGTGAGCAACTGATTTGGCCGAGTGCTTTCATCGGCAATATCCTGCGCTCGCAGGCAATCGGCCAAGCGCTGGCTCTCTGGGTTCCAAAATTTCGCGACAAAGCTCTGCGCCACTTGCTGGCTGAGTTTCTCGCAATGCGCGGCAAAGGCCGAATCTTGCAGCCAATGGGCTAACTGCTCGGCAATCTGCAAGCTCTCAAACCACAATGCCTGAATATCGTTGGCTTTCGGTCCACGTGGCGACCACGGGATCTGGCCATTGATTTTGGCGTCCATCCACGTATCCGGATCGCGGTGCGACATCAAACCATCGTCGCTTAAATAGTGCTTTTCTACCCCTTGGATAAACCGCTGCACCACAGGATAGATCTGCTCGGCAAATGTCATGTCACCGCTGTAGTGGATGTATTCCATCACTTCGCGAATCATCCACGGCGTACCATCGGTGGTGTTGTAAATGATGTTGGTTTTACTGGTGACGCGGTTGGGGATGCGGCCATGATTGACGTCATCCAGATCCACCTTCTGCATGGCGGCAAAGTTATTGATGATCTCACGCGCTTCGTCAAACGCACCGTTTATTAGTGACGTGCCGGAAAGGGCAATAAAGGTATCGCGACCCCAGCAATCTTTGAACCACGGTAAACCCGCCCAGATACCAGCGCCAAACTCATGGCTGACAAACGTGCGGCTGGCGAGCCTCGCCCACATCACCGCGCAGTTGTATTGCACATCGTCACACCACAGGTAATTGTCGGTCAGGAACTGATAAATCTGCTGTTGATGCTGCTTTTCGGCGTGCTGCTTGGCGGCCAGTTTGGCCTTGTGCAGCGCCTCTGCTGAGTCATGTTCAAAGCAGAGATAAACACTCAGTTGAGCGCATGCTCGAACCGTACTAAGCATCAGTTTGCAATTTTGCCCGTTGAGACGCACTGCTGTATCGAGCGCAGGATACGCATCAAAGCTGACCTCTTTGGCGCTAATCGCTTGATTGGCGCTGATGGCGATAAAGCGTGGCGCGCCTTCTGGGCACAGCTCAGGTTTCACCGCAATCAACACCATGTCGTCAATTGTTTCAATCGTGCAGTCGTTGAGGCCGAGATTGAGCTCCGGCAGCAGTGACAGCACCGCCTCGTTTTGGCTTTCGACGCTGAGTGTCACCAAGCGTTGCCCTGCCGCCAGCGATAGGCGATCTCGGCTATGGCTGGCAAACTGGTGTTCAATGCCGTAAGGGAGTAAACGTGCGCTGCTCGCTTGGGTTTTATCCAGTAATTTGCCATCGACAAAAGCGGCAAAGCCGCCTAAGTACCAACCTTGATGATGTCGATAACGGCCTGCGCCAACAAAGCAGTGGCTGCGCCCTTCGTAGTAGCCATCGATGTTATCGCCAAACACAAACGCAAAGGAGCCCGTCTCTTCAATGGCGAGGGTATCGAACAGCTCGTTGGCCGAGAGAGCACCTTGACGTGTCTCGATCGCTGGCAGCGGATCGCATTCGGCTTTGAGCTCGCTATCAAGCAGCGCGCGCTGGGCGAGCGCTTGTTGGTTGCTTGCGCCAGAGGTGATGGTCAGCGTGGGAGCGGGGCCGGATAAGTCCAGCGTCAAGGTAAAACGGCCAGTTTGGCTGGGAGTAAAGGCGAGATCGTTGCCGATGCCTTGGGTGCGGATCAGCGTTTGTGGCTGATCGAGATTAAGCGCTACCGCTTGGGTTGGGTGCGCGGCCAGCGTCCATTGCGCGCTGCCATCCATATCGGCAATTTTGCATTGATGGCGGTCGGCGGAAAACACCACGCTGACTTGCAGCTGTGAGTCAGAAATAGGCACAAAGGGGGTATCAAGTCCCCAACCGTTAAAGGTGCCTTTTAAATATAAAGTGGGCATAGGCATCATTTTCTTCCCAAAAACGAAAAAAGGCACAGCGAACTGTGCCAAGGATACGATGAAATCGTTATTTAGTGATCTGTTTGGCTGCGGTATCCAGCGCTTGTTTAACGCTCTGTTTGCCTTGCATGGCGTTATCAATCGCAGCGCCTTCTGCAAACCAGTAAGCGGTCATTTGCGGAATGTTCGGCATAATTTCGCCATTTTCCGCGTTGATCATGGTGGATCGGATGCGATCGTCGCTCTCTAGCACTTTCTGGAATGACTTTAACGTCACCGCGCCAAGCGGTTTGTCATCGTTCATGGTTTTCAGCGCATCATCTTTAAACAGATAGTTTTCTAAAAACTCCACCGCGAGATCGGTATTTGGACTGGCCGAGTTGATGCCCGCGCTGAGAACGCCAACAAACGGATTGCCTTTACCGCCGTTTAAGGTAGGCAAAACAGCCACGCCGTAGTTGACGTTCATTTTGTCCAAGTTGCCCCACGACCAAGGGCCGTTGATGGTCATTGCCGCTTCGCCTTTAGTAAAAGCGGCTTCTGAAACGGAGTAATCCATGTCTGGGTTGAGTACGCCTTGGTTAACCATGTCGACGAGGAACTGCAGGCCTGCGACGCCGGCTGGGTTATTCACACCAGTGCTCTTGGCGTTGTAGCCGCCGTCGATTTTCTCAAAGGCAAACGCGCCGCCAGATGAGACCACCGGCCAAGTAAAGTAGGCGTTTTTGATGTCCCACATGATCGCTTGCTTGCCTTGCTTTTGCATCTGCTTTTGAATCGCAGGCAGCTCTTCCCACGTTTTAGGCGGGTTTGGCAGTAAGTCTTTGTTGTAAATCAGCGAAGGCGCTTCAATCGCCAATGGGTAACCGACAATTTTGCCGTTGACGGTCACGGCGTCCCAACTGAAATCGACCAGTTTTTCTTTGAACTCTTTGCTGGGTTTCACTTCGTAAAGCAGGCCCGCTTCAGCGTAGCCACCAAAACGATCGTGCGCCCAGAAGATAATGTCTGGGCCGCCGCCAGTGGCCGCGTGCTGTTGGAATTTGGCTTCCAGCGATTCAGGGTGCTGGACGATCACTTTTACGCCGGTATCTTGCTCAAATTGTTTGCCAATTTGCGCCAGACCTTCATAGCTTTTGTCGCCGTTGATCCAGATGGTGATTTCGCCCTCTTGCATCGCCATGACTGGCGTGGCAATCAAGGTTGCAAGCGTACAGACAGAAAGGGTTTTGATGACTCGTTTCATTGTTATTATTCCGTTTAATATGTTCTGAGTGGAATATTAACCTCTCTTTTTTATCGGGAGAAATAGCTAAGCGATGCAGTGATATAGGAAAAATCGATATCACACTCTATTGCGACGCTTCTAAACCGTGTTATCAAGTCAACGGGCTTGTCACCTTAATACGAATTTGTGAACAAGCCCAAAAACTAAATATTGCCTCGCCAATCTTGGTGGAATTTGGCTATGTCGCGTGCCGTTTATTGCTGCAACACCCAAGCGCTGGCCGCAAAGGGCGGCAGTTCAATCCAGACGTCCCCTTGCCCTTGCTGTACTTGCAACTGAATGTCGGCTTGCTCGCCAACCGCGTCGCTGAGTGTATAGCTTCCGTCGCTCAGGCCGAACTGGCTGAGCAACTTTTCAGGCAGCGTCACGTGGCATGTATTACTCAGTTCAGCAGAGAAATTACTCGCCGCTAAGACCAGCGTTTGCTGATCAAAACGAGCAAACAGATGGCAATGCTGGCCGAGTGCTCTTTGGTTGAGCGGATAGAGATCCATATACTCGCCACACAGCGCAGGGCAATCGAGGCTGAAGTTGAGTAAGCGGGCGTAAAAGGCGCGCAGCGCTTTTTGTTTGTCGCTTAACAGGCCACCGTCAAACAGGCCGTTGTTCATCCATTTCTGATGTTCCGGCACGCCGATGTAGTCAAAAATCGAGGTACGACTTGGCAGGCCAAAGCCCGCGTTTTCATTGCCCGCTTCGCCGACCTCTTGGCCGAAATAGATCATGCTGGGAGAACTGCTCAGCAGCGCCGAAACCAACATGGCCGGGCGACCATAATCGGCATCGTCAGCAAATTCGGCGTGGGCCAGCCTCTGCTCGTCATGATTGTCGAGAAAATGCAGCATATTGTGCTCAATATCCATCATCTCGGCTTGAATTTCACCGATAATCGCCGTGGGTGCTTTGCCCTGAATCACCGCTTTTAGCCCGTCGTACAAATCCACTTTATCGTACAAGTAATCCATTTTGCCCAAGTGAATATAATCGCGATAGAGATGAGGTTGGTAAACTTCCGCCATCAGAAACGCATCGCGGTTGCGCATCTTGATGTGTGAGTTGAGATAGCTCCAAAACTCGACAGGGACCATTTCCGCCATGTCGTAACGGAAACCATCGACGCCAAAATCGAGCCAAAACAGCGCGATATCGCGAAACTTGCGCCAAGAGTTCGGCACCTCTTGCTGCTGCCAAAAGGCAAAGTGTTCCTCAAACGAACGCTGCGCGTAATCGGCTGGCAGTTCGGCGAAATCTTTGCTGCCATCGGGGCGTACGCCGTAGTTCACTTTTACCGTTTCGTACCAGTCATCAAAGTTGGGTTTGGCAAGTCGTGAGCCATTGCCGGTCCATTTAGCGGGAAATTCCTGATACGGCTTTGCCAACTGCGGGTGCGCTTCGCCGCCAAGGGGGGAAAACGGCGTTGGAATATCCGGCAGTTGAAACGCATGGCCTGGAATATAGTAAAAGTTGTTGTCGCGGTGATATTCGACCAAGGTATCGTCATCAGCACCAAAGTCGCGCACTCCTTCAGGGTTGTTTAATCCATGATACTTTCGTGCGACATGATTCGGCACGATATCGATGATAACGCGCATGCCGTGGCGATGAGTGCGCTCAATCAGCGCGGCGAATTCCGCCATGCGTTCGGCCGGATTGTCGGCCAGATCTGGGTTGACCGAATAGTAATCTTTGACCGCATAGGGAGAGCCCGCCCGCCCTTTGACCACCGCCGGGTGATCGTTGTCGATGCCGTAGGCTTGGTAGTCGCGCACCAAAGCGTGATGCGGAACACCTGTGTACCAAATATGGCTAATACCCAGTTGTTTGATCGCCGCAAGCGCGTCGTCATTGAAGTCACTGAACTTGCCGACGCCGTTCTCTTCTAACGTTCCCCAGGGCTGATTTCGCGCACATTGGTTGCCAAAAAGGCGAGTAAAAACTTGATAAACTGAATATTTTTGTTTTTTCATTGTTTATTCACTTGCAGATGTAGGGTTGGTCAGCGGCTAATTTAGCGAATATGAAATGCATTGAACTCATCCTATGTGGGGGCGTAGAGCGAGGGAGCAAGTGACTGGAGAAAGCGACGTCCGTTTGGCTATCCTCGTAGAATAGCTCAAGAATTTGCGATAAAAGCCGTTAAACTTAACACTAGGCGTGGTTTAATTGGGCTTAGGATGAGCCAATGATAAAAGAAATGACACTATGAGTATGATGGCGGTTGCAATTGGTGCTACCAGCCTTTCATTGCTGTTGGTTTTTGTCTGGATGTTTTCGCTGTCATTAAGGAAGCAGCGTCTAGAACAGGAAAGGAAAGCAAAAGAGGCGGCGTATCGCAGGGCGATTGAAAAAGCGCGAGAACAGGAACGACAAGAACGCCTTTTTAAGGCGGAGAGTGGACACATTCCAACCATTTTGTTTTTAGCCAAGGAAGCAGAACGCACCAACTTAAAAGAGGCGTTCTATTGGTACAACAAAGGCGCACGTTTGGATAACATCAATTGCATGTATGGCATTGTACGCATCAGTGAACGCATGCGCGAAGATATGGTGATCAAGGAGCAAGCTAACTTCTGGCGATTGGTGATTGCTGGCGCGGAGGGCAACCTTGGAGCCAAGTTTGAGGCGGGGAAAGCGTTAGTTAATGGCCGCGGGGTGGAAAAAAACATTCCCAAAGGCTATGGCTTAGTTGAAGAGGCGGCGACGGAAGGCAGCTTAGATGCCATGCTGTTTATGGGCGATTGGAGCCAGTCTTATCAAAACCCAGACAAATCAAGTGATAGTGCGTTTGAGTGGTATCGCAAAGCGGCGGATTTGGGCAGCGTCGATGGGCAAATTCAGCTTGGCTTAAGCTACTTAAGTGGTTTGGGTACCAGTAAAGATCACACCAAAGGGACTTACTGGTTGGAGCGCGCGGCAGAAAAAGGCAGTGCGGAAGCGATGTTTCATGCTGGTGAGGCGTGGCGCGATTACGGTAAAACGGGCAATGCGCTGGCCTACGTGTGGCTGTTTCTGGCGTCGCATTTTGGTTATGAAAAAGCAAGGGCGATGCGCGATCAAGTGGCGACCAAAATCGGCGTAGATATTGTGGTCGGATTGCAATCGGTGGCCAAGCCGCTGATGAAGAAACTGGAAGCGGGCAAAGTCGGCAAACATTCGATTATCAAGGCGCTGAACAAGGTCTACAAACGCCCTGCGTACTTCCCACCGTTGGAAAAACCGCTAGACGCAGACACTCAGTTACTTAGCGATGACGCTGCGTTTGAAGAAACCTTGCTGGCGGATACGGTAGAAATTGAACAAGAGCCCGTTTCGCCAAGCGCCAACTCAGAAAAGCCTTCGCTTGATTTCTCGCAATCCTTTGTTACGCCGAAGAAGTAGCAAGCAGAGTGAACAGACTGCTCAGCAAAACGCCCGCCAAATTGGCGGGCGTTTTTAATCGCCGGTTGGTTTCGTTTGCGGCAACAGACGTTGGCTAGTTAGGCAATTACCGCAGTGACAAGGCCAATTAAGCCACCAAACACGCCGCCCCAAACCACCAGCCAGCCTAAATGTTGTTTGATCATCTTTTGCACCATCTCTTTGACCATTTTCGGCGTCAGCTCGTTGAGACGCTGATCGATGATGTTTTCAATATTGGCTTGGATCTCTTCCATCATGGCAGGCGCTTCCAACTCTTCTTTTAACGCCTGCTTAATGCTATCGCTCTGGCTAAGCTCAACCATGGCCGCTTGCATTTTTTCTACGAAGGGTTGTTTGAGTGGCACCAAGGCTTCTGTTCCACCAAACATCGCCAGCATGCCGCCAAACTGCGATTGGGCGATCACATCGACCAAAGAATCAAACGTTGGATTGAAATCCACTTTGGCAATAATCGGCTCAAGATTGAGGCTCTTGCCACCCGCCATCTCTTTGTTGAGGAACTTGTCGATGTTTTCGCGGGTGAAAAATTGTTCCATCATCAGGGTTTTGATCGCCGCTTTGAACTCTTCAAAACGCGCTGGAATGACCCCTGAACCATAAAGCCCCGGCACTTTTTCAAACAGCATATGAATCGCTAGCCAGTTAGTGATCGCCCCTGAAAAAGCAAACAGGCCAGCATAAAGAAGGTAATCGTTACTTAGCGCGTAACCCGCAGCTAAAGCGCCAAGCGACAGCAAATTAGTGATTAAGCTTTTGTTCATTAGTACAAAATCTGATTTGAGTTGAGTCATCGGTGCGGCGATTTTAATCACATTTTGTGATCTAAGCCACCCTCGCATGGAGGTTTAATCGCACGTTTTTCGCTAAAAAAAGCCCCGAATGAACGGGGCTTAGGTCAACAAACGGACATTTTTCACGACTGGATTTAGGCGATATTGCTGCTTTCTTCAGGGCAATCGTCGGCGAGGAACCCGCCAGTTTGATGGGCCCAAAGCTGCGCGTAGATGCCTTTGTTATCCAACAGTTCTTGATGCGTTCCTTGCTCGACGATGTTGCCTTTATCGAGCACGATCAGCCGATCCATCTGCGCGATAGTCGAGAGGCGGTGGGCAATCGCGATCACCGTTTTGCCTTGCATCAGCTCGTTCAAGCTTTCTTGGATAGCCGCTTCCACCTCGGAATCGAGCGCAGAAGTCGCTTCATCGAGTACCAGCAGCGGTGCGTCTTTGAGCAATACGCGAGATATGGCAACGCGTTGGCGCTGACCGCCAGAGAGTTTCACACCGCGTTCGCCCACTTGTGCATCGTAGCCGACATTGCCAAACGGATCGGTCAGCGTTTCGATAAATTCATGGGCATGCGCTTGCTTGGTGGCGCGCAGCAGCTCTTCTTCGCTGGCGTCGGGGTTGCCGTAAAGAATGTTGTCGCGGATCGAGCGGTGCAGCAGCGACGTGTCTTGCGTCACCATGCCTATCTGCGCGCGCAGCGAATCTTGCGTGACCTCGGAGATGGTTTGCCCATCGATCTTGATCTTGCCGCTTTCCACGTCATGAAAGCGCAGCAACAGGTTAACCAATGTCGATTTGCCAGCGCCAGAGCGGCCCACCAAGCCGATTTTCTCTCCTGGCTTGATGCTCAGATTGAGATGGTTGATCACCCCTTTGTTCTCGCCGTAGTGAAAGCTGACATCTTCAAATTCAATGCCGCCTTGCGTTACCGTGAGCTCAGTGGCTTGCGGTTTATCTTGGATGGCAATCGGCTTTGCCAGCGTTTTCATTCCGTCAACCACGGTGCCCATGTTTTCAAACAGCGCGCCGACTTCCCACATGATCCACATCGACATGCCGTTGATACGCAGTGCCAAACTGACGGCAATCGCAATCGCGCCGACACTGATTGCGCCGCCCAGCCACAAATAGATAGAGAGCGACGCAATGGAAAACACCAGCACATAGTTGGTGACTTGCACGGCGATGTTAAAGCCCGTGACCAGGCGCATTTGTCGATAGACAGTGCCTAGAAACTCGCGCATACCGTTTTCGGCGTACTGCGTTTCCCGCTTGCTGTGCGAGAACAGCTTCACGGTTTGAATGTTGGTGTAGCTATCGACAATACGCCCGGTCATGGTGGAGCGCGCATCCGCTTGTTCAGAGGCGACACTTTTCAGTTTTGGCACAAAGTAGAGCTGAATAGCAATGTAAATCAGCAGCCAAAACAGCATCGGTACCATGAGTCGCCAGTCCGCCGCCGCCAGCATCACGATGATGCTGGTGAAGTAAACCGAAACATAGACGAACACATCCATGGTTTTCATCACCGATTCACGCACTGCCAGCGATGTTTGCATCACTTTGGTAGCGACGCGGCCGGCAAAATCATCCTGATAAAAGTTCAGGCTCTGATTGAGCAGATAACGGTGCGCTAACCAGCGAATGGACATCGGGTAGTTGCCGAGTAGGGTTTGATGCACCACCAGCGAATAAACTACGACGAGCGTGGGCATCACCACCAACAGCACCAAGCCGTAGTAAATCAGCTCGCTTTGGTTTTGCTCGATAAAGGTACGAGGGTCGCTATTGCTCAGCCAATCCACCAGTTGGCCCATCGCGCCAAACAGGGAGACTTCGACCATGGCGACAATGGTTGACAACAGTGACATCAAAATCAGCGGTTTCTCAAAGCCACGGGTGTAGTAGCGGCAAAATGCCAGTAATCCCTCTGGAGGCTGCTCCGGCTGTCCGGCCGGAAACGGATTGGTAAAGCTTTCAAATCGTTTAAACATAAGGCGTCCTAAAGTAATGCACCCACACGGACGGAAAGTGCGGGTAAAACGAGACAGAGTGGTTTGGAAGGGCAAAAAGTAGTCTAACGGATTGATGAGGCAAATGTAACTAGTTGGTTATGGCTTTAAGACAATGGTTCGGCACAGGCGACACTCTGGAGACGGAATAGTGTGTTTATCGGCGATGTGTCGATAAATATTTCTGTTATATCCCACTTCTAGAGTAACTCTTGCTAAAGAAGGCGTGTGCTATGCTTAAAATCAGTAAAAGCATGGTTAACATTAATTTTACAATCTGCCTAATCTAGTGATAAGGAATGGACCGATGTTGTTACCGAATGAGACAAATTTATCGAAACAGAGCGTGCGACAAAACGCCAACTGCGTGGTGATGGTGCCGCCGAAAGAGTTTCGTTTTAATGAAGAGACCGCTCGCGACAACGAATTTCAGAACCAAATCTCCCTCGGCCAAGAGGCGGTGCGACAAAAAACCATGGCGGAGTTTAAAGCGATGGTGAGTAAATTGCGTCAGGAAGGGGTGCAAGTGGTGGAGTTTGATTACCCCGAGTCATCCGTCGCAACGCCGGACGCCGTTTTCCCGAATAACTGGTTTAGTACTACCGAAGAGGGCGCTTTTTTCACTTTTCCGATGGCGTGTGAAAACAGACGGGAAGAGGTTCGCCCGCAAGCGTTGATTGACGCGCTTATCGCCGCAGGGCGAGAAGTGACCCACCAAGATTCACTGACCCAATACACCCACGATCAGGCATTTTTGGAAAGCACGGGCGTGATGGTGATCGATCATTGCAACAAAACCATCTACGCTGCCTTGTCACAGCGTTGTGATCGCTTGGTGCTTGAAGAGTATGCCAAACGTATCGGCTACTCGCGCGTGATCTCATTTCAAACCCGCTTACCGTCGGGCAAGCCGATTTATCACACCAATGTGATGATGGCGATTGGCGAGAAATTTTGTGTGATTTGTGATGAGGTGATCCCTGAATTTGAACGCCGCTTCGTGCTCAAAGCGTTGGCGAAAGATAAGCAAGTGATCTCGATTTCGCTTGAGCAGATGAACCGTTTTTGCGGCAACATTTTACAGTTGGAAACGGTCAACGGCAGCAAGGTGATCGCCATGTCGCAATCCGCTTATGATGCGTTTTCAGAAGCGCAGCGCAACCAACTGGCCACGCACGGAAAACTGCTTCCCTTCGATGTGAAGACCATCGAAGAGATTGGCGGCGGTTCGGTGCGCTGTATGCTTGGTGAAGTATTTTTGCCAACGCGCAAAAGCGTGCTGTAACGGACCGCTTTATTCTTCGTTCAAACACGTTCGCCTTAAAATGAAAAAGACCAACCCAGAGTTGGTCTTTTTCATTTAAAAGTGGCGAGAATTTTGAGATCAATCGAGTAAAGCCGCAATCGGTGTGCGGTATTGCTTAAACTAACAGGGGGTTAAAAGGGGCGAGTAAATCCTTAGCCAGCGGTATTCGCCCGTGGTAAAGTTCGCCTTTATACCCTTTCTGTTTTCGTCTAGGTACGTTGCTATGCCATTTTCCTCTCTTTCTTTAAGCCCTGAACTGATTCAGGCTTTGCCGAAAAACATCGTGAAACCGAGCGACATTCAAACGCTGGTGATCCCAGAGATGTTGGCTGGCAAAGACGTGCTGGCGCTGGCGAATACGGGCAGTGGTAAAACGTTCGCTTATGGTTTGCCTTTGCTGGAAAAGCTCAAAGCTGATACTCAGCAGCAGGCTCTAGTGTTAGTGCCTACGCGCGAGTTGGCGCAGCAAGTCACAGAAGCACTTAGCCCAATTGGTCGAGCGCTCGGTTTGCACACCGTGTGTCTGTCCGGCGGAGTCGATAAAGAGTTGCAACTGCAAGCGCTGGCACAAAGGCCGAATCTATTGCTGGCGACCACAGGGCGTTTGCAGGATCTGATCAAAAGCGGGTTAGAGCTGAGCGAAGTTGGCTACTTAGTGCTGGACGAAGCGGATCGGCTGCTCGATATGGGCTTTTGGCCCGAGGTGCAGAAGATTGCCGAGCAAACCGCCCATGCACGGCAAACCGCGATGTTCTCGGCAACGTTTTCGGATGAGCTAAAGCACAAAGTCGCGCAGCTGATGCCAGACCCTGTTCAACTGGCGGCTCACGCGCAAAACAGTACTAATCAAGATGTGGCGGAAACGCTCTATCTCGTCAATAAAGGCAGTAAAACCAAAGCCTTTATTGAGCTTGTACAGCAAAAGCAATGGCCACAGGTGTTGGTGTTTATTGGTGCGAAAGAGAATGCCGATGGCTTATGTAAAAAGCTCAATAAAGCGGGCGTCGCTGCCAGTGTCCTGCATGGGGATAAAAGCCAAAGCGAGCGAGAGGCGGCGCTTGCGCAGTTCAAAAGTGGCCAAAGCCAAGTGCTGATTGCGACGGACGTTTTAGCGCGCGGTGTGCACATTGAACAGTTACCAGTGGTGATCAACTTTGACCTGCCTATGCACGCCGAAACCTATGTACACCGAGTCGGTCGCACTGCGCGAGCCGGACAACAAGGTCTTGCTCTTTCGCTGGTGTGCCACGGTGAAATGGAAACGCTCAATGCCATTCGCCACCTCACGCAACGTGAATTGCCGGTGCAAAACTTAGAAGGTTTCACGGTTACGGATCAGCCCTCAACGGGCGAGAGTAAGCGCGCTCCGCGCGACAAAAAAGCCAATCGCCGCACGCAAAATAAAAACAGCATCAAACAGTTCCAAAGTAAACCGACCCAGCCGAACCCGCGCGTAAGATAATCACCTTGGCGAACGCTTAAATCCATCGCGCAGTCGCAACTCTAGAAATAGAGTTTATCCTGCCAGTTGTACTCACAAGAGCGTTATTGGTTGGTATGGGTGCTGTGACATTTAACCCTTGCCGATGAACAGCAGCGGTAAGTTGGACCGCCGAGCGATAAGCGAACAGTGAACAACCAAGGAGTAGTGCTTTGCCAAGCCACGATGCATGCATTATTTGTGCTATTAATAGTAATAGCGATAACTTACAACACTATCGGGTTGCCGAGCAAAATGGGTTGAAAGCCGTGCTCGATATCTTCCCGATAGCCGAAGGTCATGTGCTGATTCTGAGCCGCAGTCACGTCTCTCATCTTGAGCAACTCTCTGCTGAAGAACATGCAGAGCTGTTTCAATTTACGCCTTCAAACAAGGCCGATTCTGCTTGCTATGCGTTCTGTCATTCGTGAATTGCTAACGTTCGATTTTCTGAAAACGATCTCGTTCAGAAGCTGTTGGTGGGGGAGAGTAAGGTGTAATTGCCCAAAAGTTTGTCAGAACAATTTGTTAGAACAATAAAAAAAGGCTGATTGATAACTCAGCCTCTTAAAACCCATAGTGTGAGCTTGTTCTTTCTAGTTTGTACAACGATGTTTATATTCAAAGCAAACACCAATCATTGGTTTGGTTTTCATAATTTGATTTTTCTTTTTTAAGTTTGAACCAAATTTTCTTTCTGCCATTATTCTTCAAAAAACATCTCCAAAACCACACCTCTTTGACCGCTTGATATTCTTTTAAGCAGGTTGTTTACTGAACTTTTATTAAGTAAATCTTTCTTGATTTTAAATTTTTTATTATAAGAATTATTCATGGAATCGATATTTTTATTAGACATACTATGCCCCTTATTTATTAAATAGTTAAGGTGCACTGAACATGTGTTATTTTATGATAGAGAATGAAGGGCGATTGCAGAGAAACTTGTTAAGGATGACGCTGGAAAAACTGGCTTTATACTTTTTATCTGAAACAACTCTAGGTCAGAGCTACTACTTCCTTATCACTTTATTAGGCATGATAAGGAAGCCAAAGTTTGTAAGACTACTAAATTGTCGTTACATTTTCTGCCTGAAGACCTTTAGGTCCTTTACCCACGGTAAAAGAAACCTTGTCACCTTCAACAAGTTTTTTAAACCCATCACCAACGATGTTTCGGAAGTGAACAAACAGATCATCACCATTATTCTGAGAAATGAAACCGAAACCTTTAGTTTCATTAAACCACTTTACTGTACCAATTACTTGATTAGACATATTATGCCCCTTATAAAAAATTAAAATTAAGGTGCACTGAACATAAGCATTATTTTTTTGATAGAGAATTAAGGGAGATACAGAGAAAAACTTGCTAAGGATAACGCTGGAAAACTTACTTTATTTTTTTATCTTGAAACAACTCTTTGTCAGAGCAAAATCGACTATACAGGTTTAAAAAATTAAAGATAGCTTTATTTTTATTTTATTTATCCTAAGGATGAAAATCGCAAAACCTGTGTACGCGATGTGATTCGACTTAGTCACATGATAATCAAACAAAAACTGAGGAGATAGATTCATTTAAGGTGGTTATTTATACCTAGCAAGCTTCTGTCCCAAAAGACGCTAAAGCCACGCCCACTATCGGTGTGTAGGTGTGGCTTTTCTCTCTGTGCCTTTGCAACTGGTCGGCGAAAGCGGCCCGATAGTTCTCTTGGACAGAATGTCGGCGAGCCTCGTTTTGAAAAATCCAACTTCACACGCTTCTTTGCCTCGATGGCGGAAACGACCGATCTGATTTATCTCTATTTATCTCTCTGAAAGTAAAAGCCACTACCATCACGAAGATTAGACAAAGCGCGCTGAGAAAATTTGCTCAGCTTTCACTCTCATCGCGGTAACAGCAAAGCCGCACCGTTATCCCTATCAGAATCTCTTAGTGAAGGTGAATCGCGCCCTTTCTATTTCTCTTAACGTCTTTCAACTGCAACACTAAACATCACAAATCGTGATGCTCGTTGCACCACCTGCGCTAATTGGGGCTATGTTTAATCTATCTACTCAATCATCAACGAGGATATGTTCATGGGCTTATCTATCGTACAGCGGATTATCGCTGGATTCGTGTTGATGCTCCTGTTGTTGATCTTATTGGGCGTCATCAGTACGTTTAAAATTCAAGGCATTAATGATGGTTTGTCTCAAGTTACCGATAAGGCGACGCCTTTAGTGGTATCGGTGGCTGGGCTTAAAGAAGCGTTACAAGAGAGTAACCGTTGGGTGCTTGAGTTTCGCACCAGCGAAGATGCGAACGAATTACCGCAACTTTCGAGTCGCTTTCAAGACCAGCAAGCTCGTTTCCGGCAACTGAGCCAAGAAATGAACAAACTTGCCTCAGAGGAAAGCCAAACCCAGTTTCAACAGGTGCTCAAAGCGACCGATCAATTCTACGCGCAAGCGGACCAAGTGTTGACGAAACATGGTGAATGGGTCAATACCTTGTTGCAGCGCCGAGAGCTGGAAATCGCCTTTATTCGTTTAGAAGACACCTATCAATGGGCGGCGGATTTGCTGTTACAACAGAGTGCTAGCCAACGCTCAATGCGCAATAAAGCGGAGCTGATTACCTCGGGGATTGCTCGCGATTTGAAAAACATCCGTCGCGCCGATGCCAAAACCGACCTCAATGAGCTGGAAAAAGTGCTAAGTAAAGATATCGAAATGGCGCGAAAACGGCTCGAACGGGTGCTGGTGGCGGACGATGTCAAGGCGCGCTACGTGGCGAATCTGAATCGCTTGCAAGAGTTGGCGCTTGGACAGCAAGGTTTGCTGGCAACCATGCGCAGAGCGCAGCAGCTTGAAAACGATCTCGTGAGCCAAAACCAACAGGTTGATGCGAGCTTAGCCAATAGCCTTTCAAAGCTAGATGAAATGGCGCAATCGGCGGGCAGAATCGCAGAGCAAAGCCGCGTGCTCGCGGATGCGGCGGTAAGCAGTGCCAATTTCTGGATCATGGCGGTGTCTGCCATTTCTGCGGCGGTGGCACTGGTTATTGGCTACACCACCGCGCTCAGCATTCAAAGA
This sequence comes from Vibrio navarrensis, assembly GCF_015767675.1. Classification (NCBI taxonomy): domain Bacteria; kingdom Pseudomonadati; phylum Pseudomonadota; class Gammaproteobacteria; order Vibrionales; family Vibrionaceae; genus Vibrio; species Vibrio navarrensis. The sequence goes on from NZ_CP065218.1 coordinate 858,941, forward strand.
CCATTGCAGAAAATCAACAGCGAGTTGGCCTACATGGCCAAAGGCGATATGACGCGCCGAATCAATTATCAGACCCGCTGTGAGTTTGGCGAGCTGTCCCGTTCTATCGACATTTTGGCCGACAAAACCGGTGAATTGCTGTCGCAAATTAACGCCGGATCGCGCCACTTGGTGGAAGAAGCGAGCCGTTCGGCTGAAATAAGTGAACGGGCGATGGCGCGCGTGCAAGAACAAAAGAGCCAGACCGATCAGGTCGCGGCCGCCATTACTGAGCTTGAAGTGAGTGCTACCGAGGTTGCACGTTCGACCGATGGCGCGAAAGATGAGGTGGATCGTGCCGATGCCGAAGCGAAGAATGGCCGCCAGAAAGTCGCGACCACACGGCGCATTACCGAGCAACTTGCAACCGATATGGAGTCTGCGGTCGGCATTACCCACAAACTGGGCGAGTTTAGTAACAACATTGGCAGTATCTTGGATGTGATTCGCGGTATCGCCGAGCAAACCAATTTATTGGCATTGAACGCCGCGATTGAGGCCGCTCGCGCGGGCGATGCCGGACGCGGTTTTGCGGTGGTGGCTGATGAAGTGCGTGCGCTGGCAACTCGCACGCAAACCTCAACCGAAGAGATCCAAAATATGATCGAGAATTTGCAGCAATCCAGCAAAGAAGTGGTGGAAGTGATGGGCCGCAGCCAAGAGCAAACGCGGACCTGCGTGGAGCAAACGCGAGAAATGGACAGCGCATTGCAGTCAATTGCGGATCGCATGAGTGCGATTAAAGAGATGGCCGACCAAGTAGCGCACGCGGCGCAAGAGCAGATTTTGGTTAGCCAGAGCGTCGCCCACCACGTGACGGGCATCTCGGAAGTGGCGCATGAAACCGAACGGGAAGCGAGAGAATCGGCTACCAGCAGTGAAGTGTTGGCCGATCTAGCGGCGAAACAGCAACAACTCATTGCACATTTCAAGGTTTAGGAGGGCTTATGACCAACAAGTGGATTGGAGCGTTGAGTCTCCTGTTTTGTAGCCAACTGATGGCCAGTGAACTGGTGATCGAAAGCTGGCGTGGTGATGATAAAGCGTTGTGGGAGCAAAAAATCATCCCAGCCTTTGAAGCTGTTCATCCTGGAATCAAGGTGAAGTTTCATCCGGTGCAGAACGTCAACTACATGCCGACCTTGTGGCAAAACCTCAAGGCAGGTAAAGCGGGGGACTTAATCACCTGTCGTCCGTTTGATGACTCATTAGCGCTGTTTAAAGCGGGGCATCTTGCCGAGTTGACCGAAATGGCGGGGATGGAAAACTTCCCCAGTTTTGCGCAAGCACCATGGCAAACCGACTCGGGGGCGCAGACCTTCTGCGTGCCGATGGCATCGGTGATTCATGGTTTCTTTTACAACAAAACCATCTTTAACCAGCTGGGTTTGAGTGTGCCACAAACACGCGATCAGTTCTTTGCTGTGCTGGATAAAGTGAAAGCCGATGGCCGTTATGTGCCGTTATCCATGAGCGGTTCGGAAAGCTGGGTTTCCTCTGAGCTCGGCTTTCAAAATATCGGCCCCAACTACTGGAAGGGAGAAGATGGCCGCTTGGCGCTGATTAATGGTCAGGAACGTTTGGACGATCCGCAATACGTTGAAGTATTTGAAGAGCTTGCCCGTTGGCGCAAATATCTTGGTTCGGGGGGCGAAAGTCGCGATTATGGCACCAGTAACGAGCTGTTCACCTCAGGAAAAGCGGCGTTTTATGTCGTGGGATCGTGGGAAATTGCCCCTTTCACTGGCAAGGTGGATTTTGGCGTAATGCGTCCACCGGTGGCAAAAGCGGGCGAAGGCTGCTTTTTTACTGACCATACCGACATCGGCATGGGGATGAATCCGGCGAGCAAAAATCCGCAAGCGGCGAAAGCGTTCTTGCAATGGCTGACCACGCCTCAGTTTGCTGAGCTTTATACCAACTCGCTTCCCGGTTTCTTCTCGCTTTCAAACCATTTCTTTGACGTGACCAACCCCGCTGCAAGGGAGATGATGGAGTGGCGCGATCAGTGTGACTCCACGATTCGGGTGGCGACGCAAATTCTCTCGCGCGGCAAGCCCAAATTGGGCGATGAACTGGCCGAGGTAAGCCAAGCGGTGTTACTCGGCAAAATGGCACCGAAAGCGGCGGCCGAACGTTTGGAAATGGGGCTGCAAGCGTGGTACGCGCCACATCAAAACATGCCAGAGAAAGAGACAAGTTGTCAGTGTGTCGAGGCAGCAACCATGCCAATATCGAATAGCAATGAGGTGATGTTATCAGCCACCGTCACGGAAGGCTTTGCCGCAGAAGAGAGTGAGCAGATATCAGAATAACGGTGAAGATAGGCTCGGGTTGTTTTGCACTTGCGAAGCGAGATGCTCAGGCGTATCAAAAATTAAAGCGGCCTTCTTGAGCCGCTTTATGTTTCCTGAAGGTAAACAATTTAGGGGACAGCAAATTACTGTGGCTGCTGCATTTTCGCTTTCGCTTCTTCCACTTTAGAAAAATCGAGGCCGAGCTCTTCCACCGCTTCTTTGATCAGAGCCGGGTTTTGCATCACTTGCGCCATCAGCGCTTGCAACTGCTCTTGAGGCAAACCGAGCTGGGAGATGGTCATCATCGCGGCGAGCGGGTTTTGTGTTAGTGCTTGGAAAAGCTCGTTAATCTGCTCATCGCCAATATTATTTTCTTTCAACATCGCCAGAATTGGGTTCATCACATTTCCTTTTAATCGATACACGAAATAGACAGGCAGTTTAGCACTTGGTTAAACAGGGGTGAACTGGCAAAGGCGCGTTTTATTGCTGCTACCATTTATTACTGCTACCAGCCATAGCTCGGGGGAAATCGTAGAAAAAGAAAAGCCGACGCAAGCATCGACTTTTCAGGTTGTCAGCGAAACTGATGAAGTTACACGTAGTAAGCTTCAACCGTGCCTTTCAGTTGAATCAGCATTGGGTTACCGTAGCGATCTTTTGCTTTTGGCGATGGAATTTTAACCCAACCTTCGCTGATGCAGTACTCTTCAACATCAGTACGCTCTTTGCCGTTAAAACGGATACCGATCTGGTGTTCGAAACACTCTTTAATGAAGAAAGGGCTGCGTGGATTACCCGCTAGGCGATCCGGTAGGGCTGGTTTTGCCGTAGTGTCGTTCATGTTTTTTGACCTAAAGTCGCTAAAAAAGTGCGCCATTGTAGACAGAGCCAGCGCGCTGTTCAAGTGAAGTCGTTCGCGTTGGTACAAGCTGAAAGCGCTGGGCAACCGTGGTTTGTTTGATTTTGCTTAACCTCAATTTACCAACTTTTGACAGTCATTGACGAGCTGAGCAGGTAAGCTCAGTCTCTGGCAAACAATGAATATCTGAGATTATGTTAAGAAAATACGTTGCGTTACTCTGTTTACTCTCCGCGTCAAGCGTTCAGGCAGCCGATAATTGTCAGGTGACCATTGAGCGGTTTCATGATGTTGCTCAAGGCTATCAAGTTGAAGATAACGTGGATGGTGAGCGCTCAAGCGTTGCACCCAATCCACCGCTTCGCTGCGCAGAAATTACGATTACGTCGACTTTTCGCAAAGAAAAAATCGCCATTTGGTTGCGCGAGCACATTGAAGCGACCTTGATTGATGGACGCGAAGTGACGGCTACCCAGCTCAACTTTAAAAAAGATGACGTTAAGGCGGGCTACATTACCTTTCGCCCGCAACAGGCGGTTTGGGCGTATGTCTGTTTTGGTCAAGATGCTACACCAATCGCCAGTATTGAGTGCGAATTGGACTGATGGTGGACGACCATTAGGCTCTCAACGAGGTAAGCTTAGGTCACACTTTCATTTTTTCGTTAATCACTTCCACGGACTGATTCATTTCGCGGACAAGGGAAGATTGCTGCTCGGAGGCAATGGCAATCTGAGTACTCATCTCATTGACACGACTGACTTGGATGAGAATCTCGGCGAAGCTTTCTCGTGTTTGGGTTACGCCATTAAACGCTTCTGTGATTAGAACGTGAGCACATTTTTCACCGAGGTGATATTGACGCAAAACGCTGTGGCATTATGCAATTTAGAGGGGCGCCTTATATCAAAGCCAATGTGATCCGCGATCTGTTTGCTTTATCTTGTATTGAATTACTCGCCTGGGACTGTGGTTGGGGGGATCGTTGCGCAGCCGATGCAGCCTGTGAGTGATCAAGAGGAGTGGCTGCTTTTAGATGAGCTTGCCCAGGTCAGCGCGTTATCCGATGGTGTCAAAGCGTGCCACTATACACAGTGTCATAATGCGCTTCGCTTGCCCAACAAAGAATGGCAGTGGAGCCAAGCGCCGACCATAGCGCAACTGCTGAGCGTGCGGCAGAAGAGCGGTACTAAGTTCTTATATTGTGTACAAATGCCAGGCTAGAACGTTTTTGATATCAGTTGCTTGAGTAGACCTAGGCGTTGACATCTGGTATTTTCGCTCAGCTGCTCTGTGCTTCACAAAATGTTACAATTGGGTGTCATTTTTGTGTTGACCTTCGCAGGGCGGAAGTTTGCTTAAAGCGGCGTAGGCTGTGGACTGGCAAGCATTCGGGCTCTAATGAATGTGCATTGGAGAGTGACTGTTGAATGAGTTGTAAACAGGCCTTATGCAAAACAGCAAGGAAAGCTTCAATGTCGCCGTGTCTGAGCAAGAAATCCGCAAAATGGATACGCTGCTACAAAATATCGACACGGATATGGCGGTCTCTATGTCTTACGTACGCCGCGCTCAAGGTATCTCCTTCAAGCAGCTCGAGCAACGTTTCTCGGGCATCAATGGTTCGACGCTCAAGCGTTACATGCAGCAAAGTTATCCGTCGATGCGCCCCATCCATGTGGTGGCCGCGCTAACTTGGGTCATGATGGTGCCGATGACCAGCTTTTACTATGGCCTGAAAATGAAAGAGCAGTTTCGTGGCATGGATGACAAAGCCATTGAGGCGCTGCTCTGTATTGGCCGACTGCCCAGCGATCAGTTCAAGCTGTATTTGGAGTTAGTGGCGAACTTAATGAATGAAGACGATCGCGTGGCGTTTCTTCGTTTCAAAAGTGAGCTTGAATCGCAAACGGGTTTGCTGAGTAACTACAACGAGCTGCTTCCCCCTCCCGTGCTGGATATCCACGACTTTGCAATTGACTACTATCGCTCTGTGGCGATTACCGTAAAACGGTTTCGTCTGCAGCACAACATTCCACTCGAAACCATTGCGCGTGTACTGGGCATTTCAGAATATCAGTACCAAATTTTGGAAGATGTGAACAAGGTACGCGATTTCCCAGTGGCGATTGGTTTTCGTGTCAAGTTGGGTTTCCATCTCAGTTCGCACGTTAACTTTACCAGCGAGATGCGCCAATTCCCTGAGTTCCATCAGTTGCGTCAGGTGCAGCATGTGCGCGATGCGTTGATTGTGGAAGCTTTGACCAAGGTTGAAAAGTCACGAAAAAATAGCGCTATCGATATACTGATGAGTTTATCAAAGATATACACATAAAATGTGATATTGATAAGGTGAGTGAAAATAATCAACCCAAATTGCACAGCGACTTGAGTTGATTATAAATGCATGAAAAATGAAAATACCCTAAGTTTTTACGTTAGGCTGGCGAATGTTTTCTGCAGCGCAACCGATGAAGCGGCTTGGGCGATTAATATATCCGCCACTTTGTCTGGATGTTGTAAATGGACTAAATGGTCCGCATTTTTGATCACAATAAAGTGACTTCGATTGAGTTTGGCTGAAAATTCTTGCGCCACTTCTTTGGTGACATAAGGGTCAAATTCACCGACACAAATGGTGCAGGGGATATTGATATTTTCAATATTTGCTGGCGTATGAACTAATAGACGAACCGAATTCTCAAAGAATACATCAATACGTTCTTGCTCCATTTTGCTGACTTCTCGCTCTGTTGCACGAATGATGGCGCTGTTTCTAGGAATCTCTGGATGCGTGATCGTCAAGGAATGGGTAAAACTTTTGGCGAATGCCAGTGGGCTTTCCATGGCGGCCGCAATCATTTTCTTGGTGGCGAAACGGCCAGAAGAGGGAATACCGGGAACGCCACCACAAATAGAGAGGCTGAGCACGTTTGGCCAAAGGTCGCACAGCTCCACGGCAACCGCCGTGGCGTAAGAGAATCCCATCACGTGGGCCTTGTTTATGCCTAAATAGTGAATGAGATCTTTGAGCATTTGTGCTTGATCGCGAATACTGATGGTTGAGTCCAACGGCGTGGTGCGACCTGTGCCGGGCACTTCAATGGTAATGCAATTCAGTTGCGTGGCGAAGCGGGTCGAAAAGGCATGCACGCTTTCGATATCTTGCAGAGCGCCAAGTAAAAAGATCGCAAATTGGTCGGAATGTTTGCTCGGATAAGCGCGGTAGCGGTATTGGCGGCCGTTTAATACGATTTTTTGGATTTCCATGTTGTTCTCCTTTGGGTTAAAGAAGAACACAATATAAATGATTGAAAAATATATAAGAATTAACGTTAAAGTTAGGGTTAGGTGCATTAATGAAAAATGAAGATCTGGAGCAATACCTTTCTCAGGCAGATCAGTCAGTTAAAGATTTTATGGCTGAAGTGCTAGAAACATTGGGAAAAAAAATTAGTGAAGAAGAAGAGCCGTTGATCAGTTTGCAATATTTCGGTGCCAAACTGGAAATAAAATTGCTCTCCTTTGATGGTGTTTATGATTGATTTATTAATAATAAATATCCTTAGTGGGATTTGAATAATAAAAATGCCAGCAATTGCTGGCATTTTTGTTATTTGTTGTCATTGGGTGGGCGTTTGTGTTTAGGCACATAATTTAAGATTGAAATCGGCACCGGCTTTTTCGGCGTAAAACCGTCTATTTCGCGGCGCTCAAGGAGATGGCCTAAGCGGCTTTCAATCATGCATAGATTCTTGAAGTTATCTTTAGAAACGAAGGAGATCGCTTCACCTTGTGCGTTGGCGCGCCCGGTTCGTCCAATGCGATGCACGTATTCGTCGGCCGGGAACGGCAGATCGTAGTTGACCACTCGCGGTAGCGCTTCAATGTCAATCCCGCGTGCCGCGACACCGGTTGCCACCAAGTATTTGATTTTACCTGCTTTGAAATCTTCAAGCAGTTGAGCGCGACTTGCTTGGCTGCGGCCACTGTGGAACGCTTCTGCGTGAATGCCGCGTTTTTCTAGCTGAGAAACCAACTTGGCCGCCCCATGCTTGGTTTCAATGAAAATCAGTGTTTGATCCCACTGATTTTGCTGGATTAGATGGCTCAAAAGTGCCGATTTTTGATCTTTGTCGACGCTAATAATCCACTGCTCAATGTTGGCTTTGGAGGCCTGCTTCGCCGCGATGCTGATCTCAAACGGGTTGTGGATCACGCTTTTCGCCAGATCGCGCACTTTGTTCGACAAAGTGGCGGAAAACAGCAGATGCTGCATCGCCTCCGGCAAACGATCGAGGATCTTGTTGATGTCGTCGATAAAGCCCATATCCAGCATGCGGTCCGCTTCATCGAGAACTAAAATCTCCACTTCTTCAAAGTAAACCGCGCGTTGGCCGTAGAGATCGAGCAATCGTCCGGGTGTGGCCACCAGAATATCTACGCCATCAATCAGCGCTTGTTTCTGCGCTTTTTCATCCACACCGCCATAGATAGCCAGTGAGCGTAACGCCAATTGTTGACCGTACTGCTGAATTTTGTCATCGACCTGAATGGCGAGCTCACGGGTAGGCACTAAAATCAGCGCGCGGATGCGTTTTTTCTTTTGCGTTTGCGCGCCGTGCAGTTTGTGCAAAATCGGCAATACAAAACTGGCGGTTTTCCCCGTGCCCGTTTGCGCTGCGGCAATGACATCTCGTCCTTGCAAAATCACTGGAATAGCTTGGCTCTGGATATGGGTCGGCTTCTCGTAACCGAGCGCGCTGACCGCTTGTGCCAGTGGCTGGCATAGGCCGAGTTGAGTAAATGACATGCGAATCCTCACTTAATGGGTATCAAAATCGCGTCACTTCTACTGGCGGGACGCAAAGCGCGGCATTCTATCATAGCCTTGGTAAAACTACAGACGGATATCCTGCCATTTTGTTTGAGCAAAATAGCGCAGCAGATGATCGATTAAGCCCCGCACCGCAGGCGAAAGGTGCTTGCGCGAAGGATACAGCGCGTAGATCTCCATCACCTTAGGCTGCCACGAGGGGAGTATCACCTCAAGCTCGCCTTTTTCCACGGCACTTTGCGCCAGATAGGTTGGCTGCATCGCAATCCCCATACCGTGGCGCGCTGCGCTCAGCAGTGTGGTTGCCTCGTTCGCCGTGAGCGCGCAGGAGACCTCCACCGACTGATGATGGTCACCTTGACTAAGATGCCAGATATGGCGCTCGAAGTTCTTGTAGCCAAGACAGCGATGATGAGCCAAATCGGTCGGATGTTGAATCGGGCGACTACTGGCCAAATAGTCGGGTGAGGCGACTAAAATGGAATCGCAGCGGGCGATAGGGCGGCCAATCAGCGACGGATCGGGATTGGCCGCGATGCGGATCGCCAAATCGATCCGCTCGGCAATCAAGTCGCTGGCACGGTCTTGCACATCGATATCAATTTCAACCATCGGATGTTGCGCCATAAACTCTTTCACTGCGGGGATCAACTGCGCAAAGCCAAACGACATACTGGTGGCGATGCGAATGCGTCCGCCGAGCGCGCCATCGTTACTGAGTTCATCCTGCAGCGCCGCCGCTTGCTCGACCCACGCTTGCAATAAAGGCAGGCACTGCTCTCCCGCTGAGGTCAGGGCCACTTTACGGGTCGTGCGGTGCAAAAGACGCACACTTAACCACTCTTCAACCAGATCGACGTGGCGTGTCACCATAGGTCGCGACATATCCAACCGTTCAGCGCTGGCGGTAAAACTTTGCGTCACGGCGACGTCCAGCAGGACGCGTGCAGCAGTCAGTCTATCCATGATTTGCTCTTATTACGAAATAATGATGTTAATTATTGGCTATATATCTGAACAAGTACAGCCCGTAAACTGCGCTCATCCACTTAGCTCACCGCCAAGTGAGTGAAACAAGATTGAGCCAACCAATACGGGAATAGAGAATATGAAAACAGTTATGACTTTAACCGCAACTTTACTGATGTCTGCAGGCGTTATGGCAAAACCGCTCACCTTAGAGGTGTACAACGCCGACGGTAACAGCTTCCACGTTAACTCAACACTGGTTTATGGCGACACCGAAGCCATGGTGGTTGACACGGGTTTCACCAAAGCCGATGCGCTGCGCATTGCGGCTAAGGTGCTGGACTCTGGCAAAACGCTGAAAACCATTTTTATCAGCCAAGCGGACCCGGACTACTACTTTGGTGCCGAGGTGCTTAAGCAGCTCTTCCCACAAGCGGAAGTGGTCGCCACTCCCGCTGTGCGAGCAAAAATTGCCGAAAAACTGCAAGGAAAACTGGCCTTCTGGGGGCCAAAAATGGGCGCGAATGCGCCAGTGAATCCGCTATTGCCAACCGCTTATCAAGGCAAAACATTGAGCTTAGACGGCGAAACGATTGAAATTCGCGACAGCGAAGGAGAGTTGGCGCACCGTCCTTATCTGTGGATCCCGGCGAATCGCGCGATTCTTGGTAACGTTGCGGTGTATGGCAATGTACACCTGTGGATGGCAGACGCGCAGTCGAATCAAGAGCGTCACGCTTGGGCTGAGCAGTTGCAGCAGATGGCAGAGTTGAAACCACAAGTGGTGATCCCGGGTCACATGACGGCCAACACGGCGACCGACAGCAGCGCGATTCGTTTTTCACAAAGCTATTTAACTGCGTTTGACCACGCGAAAAGTAACAGCAAAGACAGTGCTGCGCTTATCCAAACCATGCTGGCGAGCTACCCAGATGCAGGTTTGCCAATGGCGCTGGAGATTGGTGCGAAAGTGCACACAGGAGAGATGAAATGGTAAAAGTTCACTATATTTTTGACCCAATGTGTGGGTGGTGCTTCGGCGCCACCTCATTGATGGCTGAGCTGGCATACCACCCTGAGATTGAACTGCTTCTGCACCCCGGCGGTATGATGCAGCGTGCGCCGATCAGCGTCAATTTTCGTCAGCACATTTTGCAGGCCGATCAGCGTATCACAGCGCAAACGGGGCAACCGTTTGGCGAGGCGTACTTAGAGCGTGTATCGAGTGGCGCGCCGCTGATTCTCGACTCTTACCAAACTGCGCAAGCGATCATCGCTGCTGAGCAAGTGGGGATTGCCGCTTTTGAGATGCTTAAAGCGATTCAAAAAGCGCACTACATTGATGGCAAACTGGTCGCCAGTGAAGAGACGTTGAGCGAGCTTGCGCTGCAGTTAGGCGCAGATCAAGACGCGTGGCAACAGGCGATGCAAGCGGCGAGCAGTAAGGTGGATAGCCAAGTCGCTAACACCCGCCGCCTAATGGAACAGTATGGTCAGGGCGGTTTTCCTTCCTTATTGGTTGAACAGCAAGGCCAAATGCGCAGCGTGCGCCCAAGCGATTTTTACGGGCAAAGTCAGCGTTGGAAATCCTTTTGGCAACAAGTGGTTAATCACTGACAATTCAAGCGCAACAGGTTATCCTCAGGCACTTCATATTGCTTAGAGGGTAACTTCCATGCGTTTTGAATCGGTCCATCAGGACGTGATTTCTTTTGAACGTTTTGTTTGGCGCTGCGTTCGTTATGCTTTGATTGCGCTGTTGGTACTGCTCATCGGCCTTATGCCGGGCATCGGTGGCTTCGTCTGGATCACTGGCCTATCTGTCGAGCAAGCGCTGCTCAACGCTTTGTCCATGGTCAGTGGTTTGGAACTGCCTTATCCGGTGGCTGATTTGCTGGAATCCACGGCCACGCACCTCTTCTTGGCGCTTTACAGCCTGTTCATTGAAGGGGTATTTTTTGCCGCTTTAGCCACCTTATTTGCTCCGGCTATTCATCGCCTGTTTCACCGCCTGCATTGTGAACCCAGAGAGTAACCTTAGGGAGACAAGCTCTCCCGACATTTCCCTCATTGCCATTTAAATGGTGCTCCTCCTATTGGATTAAGCGTTTCTTAAGTTACCCAAGCTAATTTTGCTGACAGATTGAGCAAAAGGGGAACGCTTATGTACAGCAGATACCAGCCATCATCGATTCAGCTTGAAGTGATTGACCAGAAGCATGCGCGCTGGTCTGAGGCGACACACTTGGTTCAAGAGCGTTACCAACAAGCCTTCGATGCTCACTTACATCACTTTATGCCCAGTTTTTTGGCCTTGCTCGACAACGGTGAGATGAAATCGGTGTGCGGCTATCGAGTGGCGAAGGATGAGCCGCTGTTTTTGGAACAGTATCTCGACGAGCCTGCGAACCAGATCCTCTCACGCCGTTTCGCTTGCGACGTCACCCGAGACTCACTGATTGAGTTCGGTCAACTGGCCTCTTTTAGCCGAGGCTTATCGGGATTGCACTTTACCCTGATCGCCGAAAAGCTGGTTGGTCTTGGCTTTGAATGGTGCATCTTTACCGCCACCGATCCGCTGCATGCCTTGATGAAACGCTTTGGTTTAGAGCCGACCATGATCGCCAGTGCCGATGCCAAGCGCATCCCCAACGCGACCCAGATCTATGGCAGTTACTATCAGCACTCGCCACGTATTCTCGCTGGTAATTTGCGCTTGGGTCTGGCCCATTTAAAGCAATTGGCGCTGCAGCAAAAACAGGCATAGGAGGGGAAGATGAACACGATTTTGATCGCGCTTGAACAGCGCGCCCTCACTCGCCCCGAGCAGCTTGCTTTTATTGGTCACAACGCCAAAGGGCAAGCCATCTCGCTGAGCTATTTTGCCCTGTGGCAATCGGTGGTGGAAATCGCTGAACAGTTTATCGCCCTGGATGTGCAGCGCATTGCGCTCAGGGCAGAAAACAGCCTCGATTGGGTGGTGGTGGATCTCGCGGCGATGTTGGCCGATGTGGTAATTGTGCCCGTACCGATGTTTTTTTCCGCTGAGCAGGTGGCGCATCTCCTATCCCAATCTTGCCCAGATTTGCTGATAGGCGAATGGTTTTTTGGCGCTGATCAACGAATAGACGCGCTTGGCCAACTGCAATCGGCGGGTGAGCTAAGTAATCTGCCGATTTTCTCGCTCAGTAGCGCGCATTCGGCCAACTTGCTTAGGAACACACGCAAAATCACCTTTACCTCTGGGTCAACCGGAACGCCGAAAGGGGTTTGTTTAAGTGATGACAACTTGGTGCGGGTCAGTGAAGCGATTGCCGCCGAGCTTGGCAGCGAGTTTCGTCAGCATTTGGTCGTGCTGCCGCTGTCCACCTTGCTGGAAAACATAACCGGTGTTTACGTGCCGATTTTACTCGGTGTCACCTCATTGATTTATGCCGGACGTGAAGTAGGGCTAAACGGCTCAAGTCAATTTTCTCCCCACGCTTTCGCTGCTGCACTTGGTCGCTTACAGCCCTCGAGCTTGGTGCTGACCCCTGCGCTACTGATGGCGCTGATCGCCGTGGTGCAGCAAGCGCCATCACTGGCGAGCTCACTGCAATGGGTGGCGGTCGGCGGCGCACGGGTTGCTCCAGAGCTGATTGACAAAGCTCGCGAGCTCGGCATTCCTGCTTTTGAAGGTTACGGGTTGTCGGAGTGCGGCTCTGTGGTGAGCATGAACACCGCGACGCACAACAAACCGGGCAGTTGCGGCAAAGTGCTCAGCCACTTGCAGGTTAAAATCGCCGACGATGGCGAGCTGTGGGTCAAAGGCAATAGCGCGCTGGGCTATCTTGGTGAGCCGTTTGAGGATGTGTGGCTGGCAACGGGCGACATCGCTACCATCGATGACGAAGGATTTCTCACCATCTCTGGCCGTAAAAAGAATCTCATCATCAGCAGTTTTGGTCGCAATATCTCCCCCGAGTGGATCGAGTCGCAAGCCCAAGTATTTGTCCCTGGAGGTCAGTTTGTGGTCGTCGGCGATGGGCAAGCCTATCTGACGGCGGTGGTGAGCCCCCATTTTGACGACATTGCCCAACGCGTCGAGGCGTTAAATCGCACTATGCCCGACTACGCGCGTATTGCGCAGTTGCTGGTGGTTAAGAGCAGTGCCCAGTGGTGTGACTGGCTGACCGCCAACGGCAGACCAAAACGTGCGTTGATTGAACAACAAACCGCCGCCACCAGAGCGCAGTCAGACGCGGCGCTGATTCGCTGGCCACAAGATGCGCTGCCAGCGTAACGCTTTAAATCAGGCGAATTATTTCAAGGAGATAGACCATGACTTATTTTTTCCAAACACTACAAAATGAAACATGCAGTGCTCAGCAGAGTATGCTGCAAGCGCCGGTGTTTGCGGCCTGTGCCAATGGCGATATCTCGCTTGAGATGTACCAACGTTTTCTGACTCAGGCTTATCATCACGTTAAACACACAGTGCCGCTTCTTATGGCCTGTGGTGCGCGTCTGAGCGACGATTATGAGTGGGTCCGCGATGCCATCGCCGAATACATCGACGAAGAAAAAGGCCATCAAGAGTGGATTTTAAATGATATCCACGCCAGTGGTGGCGACGCCGATGCGGTGCGTGCTAACCGTGCGCAAGGCCGAGTGGGTACGCCGATTGAGCTGATGGTGGCTTATCTCTACCACCAAATTGACCGTCACAATCCACTCGCTCTGTTCGGCATGGTGTGGGTGTTGGAAGGCACTAGTGTGGGTGTCGGTGGCAACATTGCCCGTTTGGTAAAAACACAGCTTAATTTGCCTGCCGAGGCGATGACCTATCTCACCTCACACAGTGAACTGGATCAGCAGCACATCCGTTTTTTTGCTGCCTTGATGGATAAGATCACCGAGTCAAGCGATCAGCAGGCGATCATTGAATCGGCCAAAATGGTGTTTCACCTCTATGGGCAAATGCTGTGTGAACTCTACCCAAGCCCACTTGGCAAAGTGGCTTAGGAGCGCTGTATGAAAATTGAAGACAGCCATATTCTGCTCACCGGCGCTTCTGGCGGCATTGGGCGTAGCATCGCCAAGCTATTAGCTGAAAAAGGGGCGCGCCTGACCTTAGTTGGGCGTGATGGCGACAAGCTAAACGCGCTGCGTCAGTCGTTGGTCAATGCTGAAAAGCACAAGCTGATCTGTGCCGATTTGACTAGCGCGCAAGGGATTGCACAGATCCGCCGCGCCGCGCTGCAATGTATCCAGCAAGACGAGCGGATTGACGTGCTCATCAACAATGCGGGCTGCAATCAGTTTCGTCTATTGGCGAAACGCAGTGCCGAATCGATAGAGAGTGAGATTGCGCTAAACCTGCTCACGCCGATCCACTTAACCCAATCGGCGCTAACTTGGCTGAACAAACCGGGGATCATTCTCAATATCGGTTCGACTTTTGGCTCGATAGGTTACCCCGGTTACGCCACCTACTGCGCTGCAAAATCAGGTTTATTACGCTTTAGTGAAGCGATGAACCGAGAGTTGGAAGGCACGGGCATCAAGGTGCTTTACTTGGCCCCGCGTGCCACCAACACCGAGCTCAATAGCGAGGCGGTTAAGCAGCTGAATCAGGCGCTTGGCAACCATAGTGATGAGCCGGAAGTGGTGGCGCAGCACGTGCTGACAACCTTAGAGCGCGAACACAATATGCGTTGGATAGGTTGGCCGGAGCGTCTGTTTGTGCGCATCAACCAGATCTTGCCGTTTTTGGTCTCGGGCGCGATTCGCAAGCAGCAATCGGTGATTCTTTCATTTCTTAATCGTTAATCTTTATTTCTCAGGGAGAGGATGTCATGAACACTCAAATTTCTCTTTTGGCTTTGGCGGCGGCCTCGCTGACCGCTTCGATACCTGCATATGCGATCACCCCGCTGGAAAAAATCCAAGCAGATTGGGCTCATTGCCAGTACCAAGTGATCGACAGCGATGAGCAAGAACGCTGTTTTGAAAATGTGATTGCACAAAATACCGTCGAAGTGAACATCGCCCCCGACAACGCGGAGCTAAAAGTCTGGCTTGCGATCAACAAATCGTCATTGGCGGGTGTGCGCGGCGGTTTAGGTGCTCTATCCTTAGTCAAGGAATCTAAGGCCTTGTTTGAAGAGGTGATTAAGCAAGCACCGCAAACACTGAACGGCTCGGCCTACACCAGCCTTGGCACACTCTATTACAAAGTGCCCGGTTGGCCGCTTGGTTTTGGTGATGATGACAAAGCCGAAGAGATGTTGAAGAAAGGGCTTGAAATTAACCCAAACGGCATTGACTCCAACTACTTTTATGCTGATTTTCTCGCCGAACAAGGCAAGAAAGCCGAAGCCAAGCAGTATCTCGCCCGCGCGCAGCAAGCACCCGCCAGAGCGAATCGCCCACTGGCCGATAAAGGGCGGCAAGGGGAAATCGCCCGTTTACTGGAGAAATTAAAATAATATATGCGCTTATTACTGGTTGAAGACGATACACAATTAGGCGAATCCATGCTCGCGGCGCTCAGTCGGCATGGATACACGGTGGACTGGCTTGAGCGCGGTAGTGGTGTCACTACCGCGCTGAAAACCGAGCAGTTCACCGCCGTGATCCTCGATCTCACTTTGCCAGACATTGATGGCCTAGAAGTGCTGCGACAAATTCGCCGCGCCGGTTACACTTTGCCCGTGATGATCCTGACCGCACGCGATGACATCAGCGATCGAGTCAAAGGGCTTGATGGCGGCGCGGATGAGTACATCGGTAAACCATTCGCATTAGAAGAGTTGTTGGCGCGCCTTCGCCTCATCATTCGCCGCAGCAGTGGCAGTGCGGAAGAGCAGATTCAGGTCGGCGAACTGACGTTATCTCTCTCAAAACAAGAGATTTGTTGTCAGCAAACGCCACTGAAACTGACACGCAATGAGTATAAGATTTTGGCCACCATGATGACCCAGACCGGGCGAGTATTGAGCAAAGAGCAGTTGCAGCAGGCGCTACACGGCTGGGACGAAGGCAGCAGCGACAATGCCATCGAAGTGCACATTCACAATTTACGCAAAAAGCTACCGGATAACGTAATCAAGAATGTCCGCGGTGTGGGGTATCTAATTGAAAAGGCATAAAGTTTTCTCGATTAAACGCCGTTTAACCCTATCGGTGGTCCTGCTAAGTTGCGCACTTATCCTTTTGTCTCTCTACTTCAGTTTTTCTGCCGCACAAGATGAGGTTGAAGAAGTGTATGACGCGCGTTTGGGTCAAGCAGCGAAACAGCTTTTGATGGCAACTGCGCTGTCGGCGGAACATCTAGCACGAAAAGAGCAGCGTGAACATTTTGATGAGTGGATGGAGAATATTCAGCGCCTTTCTCACGCTCGGGATGATATCGCCACCGCTTTTGGTCACCCCTATGAACAGAATATTCTCTTCCAATTCTATCGTGACGATGAGCTAATATTCAGTTCTGACTCGCAACAAGCTGCGCTGAGCCTTGGTCGTGATCATCAAGGCTTTGGTGATGTACAGACTGAAGGACATTTCTGGCGCATTTTTCAGCTCGCTCAACCGCACAGTCAGCGTGGCTATGAATACGTCTTAGTGGCGGAAAAGCAGCACATACGTGATGAAGCGATCAATGAAATTGCGCTCTCTACGGCGCTGCCACAGTTGGTGCTCATCCCTTGTTTAGTACTGCTGATGATTGTTCTCATCGATCGCAATTTCCGTCCGATTCACGAGCTAAAATCGGCCATCGCGGTGCGCAGCGTGCATAAACTCGATCGCATCTATGTGCGTGAACAAACCGCCGAATTGACCCCTTTGGTGGATACCTTAAATGAACTGCTCGAACAACTTGAGCAAGCGTGGCAGCGGGAAAAACGTTTTACGCGTATGGCGGCGCATGAACTTAAAACGCCGCTGACGGTGCTGCGTTTAAATGCGGAGAACGCCCTGCACAGCCAAAACCCAGAAGAGTTAAAACATGACTTGGGCATGATCCTCAAAGGGATTGACCGTACCGACCGTTTGATTCACCAACTGCTTACTTTAGCTAAAGTCGAAAGCCTAGCCGAGCTCACAACTCAGCAAGTTGAGCTGTCGGCTTTGATTCGGCAAGTTATCGCCAATCTCGCGCCATTGGCCATCAAGCAGCAGCAACAGTTGAGCTTTGAGGGGGAAAAATATTGGCTGCAAGGGGACGAGATTCTGCTGGGGGTGCTGTTTAAGAACTTGATCGACAATGCGATTCGCTATTCTGGCACGGGGAGTGAGATTGAAGTGCAACTCACGGTGGATGCCCATGGCGCGCAAGTGACGGTGGCAGACAGTGGGCAAGCGATCAAAGAAGAGGTGCGCGAGAAAATGTTCGACAACTTTTATCGCGCCAACACGGAAAAAGGCGATGGCGCTGGCTTAGGAATGTCGATTTGTCGTGATATTGCCCAGCGTCACGAGGCTAGCGTAGAGCTTTTAGCTAGAGAAGGTGAGCGTAATGTTTTTTGTGTGCGTTTTTCATCCTCATGATGACGAATGCAGAGACAGCGCCGCAGTGAAATGCTGTTGAAGGGGCTGGGATAGAGGTTGATTTCCAAATGATTGCTTTGGCTGAAGATTGCTATCAAAGCTTGAGATTAAGCGAAGCGGCATAAAGAGGCTTTTACTTAGAATATTTATTGGAAGCTGTTCGATGAGGCGCTTTTGATGTCAGCGCCTCACACTGAAATGTGCGAACTAAAACTCGGCATCCACTTGAAAATGCATGCGCTCTTTGCGGTAAGGGTGGTCGAGCTCAAGCGACTCGGCGTGCAAGTGCAGTCGGTTTGCCTTCTCACCATATAAACCATCGCCCACCATCGGCATGTTCAAACCAAGGTGATGAGCGCAATGAACGCGAAGTTGGTGAGTGCGTCCCGTTCTTGGGTAGAGGTAAAGCTTGCTGCGACCATCGCGAATTTCAATCAACTGCCAATCAGTGTGCGCGGGTTTTCCGTGTTCAAAACAGACCAGTTGGCGCGGTCTGTCGTCTGGGTCGCCTCGCATGGGCAGGGTAATTTCCCCTTGGCTTTGCGACACGTCACCTTCCAATAGCGCCACATAACGCTTTTGTACGCCACGAGAAATAAACTGCTTTTGCAGGCTCTTGTTGGCGCGGCGGGTGAGGGCAAACACCAACAGTCCCGATGTCGCCATGTCTAAGCGGTGAATCACAAACGGCCCTTCCACGTCAGGGAATAGCGCTTGCAAACGGGTATAAGCGGAATCGGTAATGGTTTTGCCCGGCACCGATAACAGCCCAGAAGGTTTGTTGACCACGACCATTGCTTCGTCTTGATAGACGATTTCCAGCGCTTTGTCTTCTGCCCAGTTTTCTTCCAGCGGGTTCGGGTCCATGTTCAGCCCTTGCAGCATATGGCCCAAAATAGGGTGGCATTTACTGTGGCAGGAGGGGTAAAACTTTTTGTGTTGGCGCACTTCCGATTTCGGCGACACCCCCCACCAAAATTCCGCCATTGCCAGTGGCTTCAAGCCGTGGGTAAAAGCGTATTGCAGCAGTTTTGGTGCGGCACATTCGCCAGAGCCGGCTGGTGGTACAGGGCTGGTGGTCGGCGCGAAAATCGCGTTGAGATCGCTCGGCTCCCCGCGCCCATTGAGGAAGCGATACTGAGCAAACAATTTGTGTTGCAAGGCGTTCGATAAGGTTTTGCGCTGCTCTTTGAGCGTGTCGAGTTGAGTAAGCAGCTCTTGTAAACGTGCCTCTTCATTGGCGAGTTTTTCATCCCACTCCAGTTTGAGGTATTTGAGGACGTTTTTCTCAGCCACGCTTTGTTTGGCGAGATCATCCAACACCGCTTTGAGCGCATCGCCAGTGAGCGTTGCTTCCGCTTGTTCGCGCTGTTGCTTGCGTGCGGCGCGCCCTTCAATCATGGCTTGGCGCTGGGCTTGTTCTTGCGCTTGGTAAGCTTGGCGGTCAGCCTCAATTTGCTGGTGAAGTTGCATCAGTTCAGAGCTTTGCGACAGCTGTTTTACTTGATGGTTGATGTCGGTGATTTCGGCAAACTCACGGTGGAAAAAGCTCTCTTTGGTCAACATGTCAAACACCGGCGGGACAAAACCCGGCAACAAATTTTGCTCCGCCACTTTGCCAGAAAAGGCACTTAAAAAACCGATTTCACCTTGTGGGTTTTGCACCAGCAACACGCCAAACATTTTGCCAATCGCGTGCTCATCGTCACTGACCACTTCGCCGTTCAACAAGCCAAAGTTGTGCTGCCACTCTTGCTGAGTGAGCAAATGGTGTTGCAACTGCTCAGCGGCCAACGCACACAGCGGGTGCGGTGTGTAGTAAAACGGGAAGGTAAAGCGCTCGGGCAGGGCGTAGCCGTCGATAGCGGTGGTGAATGGCGTAAAGCAAGGGTCCGGCGTGTGCATGAGGGAGTCCGCGCAAGTCAAAAAAATCGAGCGAGGATTGTACCTATTTTACGCAGGATTGCACGGCGCAAAGGTTCGCTGTTGTCACTCGTTGCAATGAATTAGGCAATTTTTTGGCGCAATCAAAAATCCATGAATATACTTTATGTGCATTAATGCATATCTGAGCAATAAGCCCATGCGGTATCGGGCAGCACATAACAAAAGTACATAAAGTAAAGGAAGCAAATATGGATTTTCAGCGTTTGGCCGGGTTGCAGTTAGAACGAAATCCGCGCTTATCGAACCGAGACATCAGCCATTTAGCAGCCGATGTGAACGCCGTGCGTTGTCTGACTCAGGCCGCGATCAACGTCGAGCTGTTTACTATTCCGTTGTACATGACCACCATGTACTCGATATATGGCATGCACTCGATCACAGGGAAAGACAATGCGCTCTATCTTGGTCGTCGTTGGCCGGGCATCACGCCGACTCCGAACCCGCAAACTGCCAATCAACAAGCGTGTAACTTGATTTTCAGTGTCTTTATCCAAGAGATGCTGCATCTGCAAATGGCGGCCAATATTCACAACGCGCTCAGTGCGACCGTGGCAGGTAGCCAAGCGGCCGCGGCCGATTTCAACTCGCCACTGCTGGTGAATGAGAACAATGGCTGGATCTGCTACGGCCCGGACAAAACCACCATTCCGCATATTTTGGATCTCACCGACTTGTCAGAAGCACCCTATAACGCGGTGAAAGTTGCGCTGGGTGGCTTGGATGAAAACAGCATCAACCTATTTTTGTTGATTGAGGAGCCGTCGGATGTGCTCGCCAGCCGCATCAAAGCGACTGCGCACGATAAGTACATTGCAACTAATGGCAAAGGCGTCGAGAGCTGTGTGCCGTTTAAAGATTGGAGCGCGCAATCTACCGAAGCCGAGCTGCCGCAATTTGGCACCATTGCGACCATGTATGAATGTTTGGCCGCGTATTTGAATGTCACTTACAGTGACGGTAGCAGCCTGTTTAACAATATGTTTAATCCGGATTCGATTCAGCGCGACTTGTTCAATACCGAAGAGAGCGGCCACCCGCTGGCAGAGTTCCCACGCATGAAAACGGTGGTGGACGCTAAAGAGGCCAATCAAGCGAAAAGCCAGATTTTCCAGTTGATGAACGCGATTACCGATCAAGGCGAAGGCGCAACCATGAAAGTGGAAGCGCAAACCGTCTTGCCAGCCGGTTTGGTGGGGGCGCCAGTTGACCCAAGCTACCAGCCAAACTTCCAAGCACTTCAAGCCGATTACAAGCAGTATGACGAACAGGGCAACGAACTGCCGATGTCTGGCGCAGCGCACGCCCGCTTCTTTGGTGGCGTGGTGGATCACTACGACCGTTTCCAGCAAGTGAAGGGGTTGTTGGAATCCGGCGAAATCACCACCTGGGCCGATTGGCATGCCAACCCAGCCAATAAATGGCAGCCAGACGATCTGCAAACCGCAGAGTACCAACACAACCAATATGCGGGTGTGTTGCCTTCTGCTCAGGCGGTCTCCACGGCGCTCAATAACCTCAAAGCGGGTGGCGACGCCAGCTGGCAAGAGATGAGTCATGTGGCTGCTGGTGCGATTGCAGGCATTACCACTGTGCTCAATAAATACTGGACAGACAAAGGTGTCGACTTCCCGTTCCCGTCAATGTCAGGTTCTGGCGATCGTGTCTCCATCTGCTGGGCGGTGTTTGGCCAAGCACCGGATCTGTCGCTAGGAGAGTACCAGCGCATTCCTGAATCGCAGCGTGATTATCTCTATCACGCTTGCCAAGGGATGGCGCTGGAGCCAAACCCAAATGAAACGGGCAATAGCTGCGCGTCGAAAGAGATTTTCCACACCTGTCGCGGCTCGAACAGCTGTAAAGCGGAAGGGGGCTGTGGTTTTGTGCAAAAAACCTCTGGTGGCGGCTCGGGTTGTCGCAGTTTGAGTGCCACACCGAGCAATAAGAATGCGGTGCAAGCGGGTTGCGGCGCGC
This sequence comes from Vibrio navarrensis, assembly GCF_015767675.1. Taxonomy (NCBI): domain Bacteria; kingdom Pseudomonadati; phylum Pseudomonadota; class Gammaproteobacteria; order Vibrionales; family Vibrionaceae; genus Vibrio; species Vibrio navarrensis. The sequence continues at coordinate 880,395 of NZ_CP065218.1, forward strand.
CGGAGCTCTACTCTCCGCCCGCCGATAACGCTTGTGGTGGCTTGGGCGGCTGTGCGGTGCCCATCTCCGCCTCACAGCTCTATCCCGATGGCGGCCTGATGCCCATTTACCAATTGCGCGCTGGACAGCATCCAGAACAGGTTTCCGGTGAGGGGGTGCAGTTTGCCACCGGTGATGCGGTGTATGACATTGCTTGGCAGGCGTACAGCAAAGCGCTGGCTGCTGAAGGAAAAACGGCGGGGGACAAGCCACAACCTTCTGACCTGCGTTTGGCCTTCCCACCATCAACGTAAGAAAAATAACAGCTTGCCTATTTGCAATGCACTTCGCTCTGTCTGCCCTTTGGCAGACAGAGTTGTTATGACTACACATTCAGTTGAAAGGATGCCAATGCGTTCCAAGTCAGATCTGCCTAATTTCCCAGCATCGACACCGCCCCATTCTCATGCAGAGGACTCTCATGCACAGGACTCTCATGCCGAGCTTAGCGCTTCCATGGGGTTTGGTGTCGGGCTTCGCTCTTGCCATTTTGCTTGGCTTGAGCAACACCTACTACCAGAGCAAAGCGGCGTTGATTGGTTTGAAGCGATCAGCGAAAACTACCTCGACCACCATGGCTATGCGCGCCACTTACTCGTTAAGCTGCGTGAACACTATCCGATTGCCTTGCATGGCGTTTCGATGTCGATCGGCTCAAGCGATCCGTTGGATAAAGAGTACCTTGGCAAACTGCGGCTTTTGTGCCAAGAACTGGAGCCGAAGCTGGTCTCCGACCACCTTTGTTGGACAGGGATTCAAGGGATTAACAGTCACGATCTGTTGCCGATGCCACTTACCGAAGAGAGCCTGACGCATGTTTGCGCGCGGGTGCAGCAGGTACAAGAGTTTCTGCAACGGCCGCTGGTGATAGAAAACCCCAGCACCTATTTTGCTTTTCAGGAGAATCAATTCCATGAGTGGGATTTCCTTGCCCAGTTAGTTCAGCGCAGTGGCTGCCGCTTGCTGTTGGACGTCAACAACGTCTACGTGAGCGCGAAAAACCTCGGCTTCTCCGCTCATGACTACTTGGCGGGTATTCCGCTCGATGCGGTGGTGCAGTGTCATTTAGCCGGTCCGACCGATTGCGGAACCCATTTGATCGACACGCACGACAAGCCAGTGCCAACCGCTGTGTGGCAGCTCTATCAACAAATGATCGAACAGGCTGGTAGGCCGATTTCCACATTGCTCGAGTGGGATGCCAATATTCCGGATTTTCCCGAACTGGTCGGCGAACTGAACCTTGCCAAAGCGGTATTGCAAGGGCAAATTCCACAACGCGAGCCGTTAAGACAGAGCGAGAATGCACCACTCTCGACGCCGATTGCCGATGCGCTTGGCCGCAAGCAGTTCGTCTCTGCGCAGGAGGTCGAATGAGCTCATCTAATGAGTTAGCCGCGCGTCAGCAGTGGTTGCTTGAGTCGATTCTACAAGGCCCCAAAGCCAGCCAAATGGCCAGCGAGTTTATTGTCGGCTCGGCGCAAATGTCAGCGGCAGCACGTCTGGCCATATATCAGGACGGCTATCGGCTGCGTCTGCTTGAATGCATGGCGGCGGAGTTTCCGGCATTGCAGCACTACCTCGGCGAACCGCTGTTTCGTTTATTCAGCTTAGGTTATCTGCAACAGCAGCCTTCCCGTCACTACAGTTTGTATCAATTGGGTGAGGGATTTGCCGAGTTTCTCGCCGCAACGCGCCCGAGTGAACAGAACGTGCAGCCACAATGGGCAGCAGGGCTTAAGATTCCAGAGCAACTCGCGAGATTCGAGAGGGCGCGGGCAAATGCGCTCCGCGCTGCGGGGGCGCAGCCGCAGAGCACGCCGGAGTTAGGTTGTCTGTTTCACTTTCCAGCGCTGGCCTTGCCTCAAAGCAGTACATTAGTCGAGCACGATTTTGCGCTGCATGACTATGTACTCGCCGCTGATCGCCACGCACTGGCGCTTGAACAAGGTCAGAGTGCTGAAAAGCCCGCCATGCCTGCAGCACAGCCCGAGTCTCTGCTGGTCTATCGCCATCAATTTCGCGTCAAAGTGGTCAAACTTGAAGCTTGGCAGGCCGATGTGCTGCGCGTACTAAGTGCCACGACGCACAGAGCACAAAAGGGCAAAGCCATGCAAGCGGATTGGCAAACCTTGCTTGAGCACAACCGACTCGCTGAAAGCGAACTGCTGATGAAACTCAACCTGTGGCTGCCACAGGCTTTAAAAGAAAATCAGCTTACGCTTGCCGAATAACGTTGTTTGAAAGCGTAGGCAGGGCGCTTCTTCGGTTTGCAACGGTGAAAAGCGTGCGCAGCGCGGCACGTCCCAAGGCATTAATCCAACTGAGGCGAGGTGGTCGCCGCTGGCGAGTTTACCGTGGGTAGGTTGCGATTAAAAATGCTGAGCAAGGCAGGGCTATCTTGGCGCTGTTTCGGGAAGAGTAAGTAGTTGCTGTTGGTGAGAAAAGGCACAGGATGGTGGGTTATCCGTTGTCTCAAATGAGGGATCTCTTTATTAATCAGATAGTAGCCTATGTGTTTCTCTTCGGGGACAATTTCAACTCGTCCTTTGGCTAATTTTTCTAGGTTTTTAGCCGCCAAGCCATCACGTTCCATGTAGAGAACGCCACTCTCAATCAGCGCATCCATCTGCTGTCCATAGCTGTATGCAATCACACCACCCAGTTTGTACGGGGCCAGATCGCTAAGGGATTGCCACTCAAAAGGTTTTGCACTGGGGTAGAAAAAGACAAACTCTTCTTGGCTCACTGGTTGGCTATAGTAAAAATCGTTCTCCCGCTCCGCGCTGTGCATCCAAATCGCCGTCGCATGGTAAAGCCCCCTCTGTGTTTCGGCGTACGCTCTTGCCCAAGGGAGAAAGTGGAACTGAACTTGATACCCTTCAGCCGCGAAGGCGGTTGAGATGATTTCGGCAACGAAACCATAATTGTTTAAATCACTGCCGATAAAAGGAGGCCATTCGCCCGAAGCGATATGGATGATGTTATCTGCGCTAGCGATGCTTTTCTCGATACGCTTTTCTGTAGCGTAAACCTTGACTCCCCAACTGCACAGAGCAAGTAAGCATAGGCCCCACTGAATGTGTTTAAAAAAGGCAGATTTCAACAGCGGAACTCCTTTGTTGTCATTGCGTCATGACTTGATGATGGGCGCAGACGATACCGACTGTCAATTTATCGAACAATTATCCATGAGAAGAGTCGCGCCTTGGCCATCCACAAAGGCGCAACTTGTGACGGGCGCAGCATGTCATACAAGTAACACCCGTTTCTCATCGCCTTGTCACAATCGGTCACTAGCTTGTTCGGATCTATGAACAATAAGGAAGTTTTAAATGCTTATCTCCCATTTTCGTCTGGGTGCGCTGGCGCTCATCTTGGCCAGTTCTTCTTTTGCCAGTTCCGCCGACTCGTTCAAACGTATCGCCAGTTTTCCGGTGGCCGACAATGTGCCCCATGGTATGGACAGCAAAAAGCCGACTTCGGCAGAGATCATCACCGCCACAGAAGATGGCAACATACTGATTTATTCCGACAGTCCACTCGGCGGGATCGGTTTTATCGACATCAAGCAGCCCCATATGCCGCAAGCCGCCGGGTTTCTCTCGCTGAATGGCGAACCCACCTCGGTAGCCGCGTATGATAAATGGGTGTTGGCGGCGGTGAACACATCGAAAAACTATACCCAGCCTTCGGGATATCTGGCGATTGTGTCGGCGACTGGGCGCAAAGTCGTCGATAAATGCGAACTGGGCGGCCAACCAGACTCGGTCGCCGTCTCTAAAGATGGTCGCTACATCGCGGTGGCGATAGAAAACGAGCGCGATGAGAGCCTTAATGACGGCGAACTGCCGCAGTTGCCAGCGGGTTTTCTGGTGATCATTGCAGCGCAAAAAGGCAAAGCCGACTGTTCCACGGCCAGACGTGTGACGTTGACTGGATTGGCGCAGATCGCCCCCGACGATCCTGAGCCGGAGTTCGTCGCATTCAATACCGCCAATCAAATTGCGCTGACTTTACAGGAAAACAACCACATTGTGATTGTTGATGCCGCCAGTGCGAAAGTGGTCAATCACTTCTCGGCAGGTCGTGTGGACTTGCAGCAGATTGATGTGAAAAAAGATGGCGCGCTGCTGTTTACTGGCGAGCAGAAAGGCGTTTTGCGCGAACCGGATGCGGTGAAATGGCTCGATAATGAACGTCTGGTGATCGCCAATGAAGGTGACTATCACGGCGGCGCACGGGGTTTTACCATTTTCAGTAAGCAGGGATCGGTGCTGTTTGAAAGCGGCGCGTCATTTGAGCATCAGATCGTGCGCGCCGGGCACTATCCAGAAAAACGCTCGGGCAAAAAAGGAGCAGAACCGGAAGGGCTGGAAGTCGCGACTTTCAACGGTCAGCAGTACATTTTTGTTTTGTCGGAGCGAGGCTCGGCGGTCGGCGTGTATCAAGACCATCGGGCGAATCCGCGCTGGATGCAACTGCTGCCTTCGGGCATTGCGCCAGAATCGGCGGTTGCCATCCCCCAGCGTAATTTGCTGGCAACAGCCAACGAAGCCGATCTCATTGCTGAAGGCGGTGCACGTTCTCATGTGATGATTTATCAGCTGAGTTCAGGTGAGCCGACCTATCCGCAAATCGTCTCGGAGAATGACGAACACGGCGCGCCGATTGGTTGGGGGGCGCTTTCTGGCCTTGCTAGCGACGGTAAAACGCTCGGCAAATTGTATGCAGTGAATGACAGCTTTTATTCTTCACAGCCGACGATTTTCACTATCGACGCAAGCAAAACGCCTGCGGTAATTAAGAGCGCTCTTACGGTCACCCGCGACGGAAAAGCAGCGAAAAAGCTGGATCTGGAAGGTATTACGACCGATGGCAAAGGCGGCTTTTGGCTTGCCTCGGAAGGCAACGCCGCCAAAGAGGTGCCGCACGCGCTTTATCATGTCAACGCCAAAGGCGAAATCCAACAAACGGTTGAATTTCCAAAAGAGTTGTTGCAATACGAAACTCGTTTTGGTGCAGAAGGGGTGACGTTAGTCGATGATACTTTGTGGGTTGCGGTGCAAAGACCGTGGAAAGATGACCCAAGTGATCTGGTCAAATTGCTCGCGTACCACATTCCGTCGGATACGTGGCGCGCGGTGCACTACCCGCTTGAACAGACAGAAAAAGGTTGGGTCGGTTTGTCGGAGATCACCGCATTCCAAGACAATCTCTACCTGTTGGAGCGCGACAATCAACTGGGCAAATCAGCCAAAATCAAACGCTTGTACAAAGTCTCGCTTAAGCAAATTTCGCCTGTCGCGCTTGGGCAAACCTTGCCTGTGGTGCAAAAAGAGCTGGCGTATGATTTCTTGCCAGAACTTAAGGCAGGCAATGGGTATGTGGTCGATAAAATTGAAGGTTTCACCATCGACCCGCAAGGCCGTGGCTACGCGGTGACCGATAACGACGGCGTCGATGACAGCAGCGGCGAAACCTTGTTCTTCAAACTCAAACTGGATTTTCTTGATCGTTAATTCTGTTTCCCCCGGTTTTCGGCGTGAAAGCCGGGGGTGTTTCGCTTAAGTTACGCGTGTTTTAAACAATCCCTCACTAATTTGTAGCGCTTTTGTAACCAATTCTCTACCAACAAGACATCGTTCGTTCCATGCTGGCGCAGTTTTTCGTTTTCCAAGTTGACCCGCACACGCTCATCACAGGCACCTATGATCCCGCTTTGGCGCAGCTTTCCGTCCTGCATGGCCTCCTTTCACTGCGTCACTATGGCAGCCTAACGGGGCTGCTTGTCTCACTCTGCCAACGATTCTAGCGCTTGGATTGCCGCGTGCGCTTTCTCTTGTGGGACAAAAATGTGGTCATGGTAATAACCAGCAACCACATTGGCGCTGATGCCATGCTCGGCGAGCTGGCTCGCAAACGCCGCCGTTAAGCCAACGGCTTGCAAACTGGAATGCACCGTTAACGTAATCAGGCAAAAGATGCCATCAAATGTCAGGCCGCCAAGCTCGGCTTTGTCGCGTGGTACAACCAAGGTCAGCCCTTCTTGCTCACGAAAGGTCGCCATCGGCTCTAGGTGCAAATAGTCGGCTAATGGACCATCGACGCAGCAGAAAACATACTCACCGTCGAGCAGTTTGGGTGACATGGATTTTAGCAGCAGGTCTAAATCGGTAATCGCGCTCATAATAACTCCTTGTAAAGTGGCTTGGCCGCAAGCTTACGCGGCGATTTGGCCGAAGTACACCGTATGATATTAATCCATGATTAGCTGCGCTTATCGCTTTGTCGGCACTGGTGAATCAGGGCGAGCAGCGTGTCGAGCTGCGCTTTGGCCTCATCTTGTAAGGGATACCCTGCGTTGATGCGCAGACAATCTTGATACAAATCCAACGTGGTGAAGAGTTGCCCTAAACGTACATCCAACCGCTGCTCCTGTGCCTGTTTTGCAAAGGCATCTGCATCAAGAGCAGGGATCTGTAGCCAGATAACCATGCCGCCTTGCGGCTGGCTGATTTTCACCTCTGCGGGTAGATGGGCGCTGAGATACTGGAGATATTCGCGCTTAAGCTGCGCCAATTTCTGTCGCCGCTTTTTGACCTGACGAGCATAGTGCCCCGAGGCGATATAGTCGGCGACGGCGAGCTGCATGGGGGTTGCTACGCCGTAGCTGCTGACCGAAAAGCGGCGTTGGTACGTCTCAAGATAGCGCCCGGGTAGGCACCACCCCAACCGATAACCGGGGGAGAGGCTTTTCGACACCGATCCGCACCACAGCACATAGCCATCGGTGTCGTAACATTTTGCCGGTAGCGGCGTTGTTTCTTCGTGGCTCAACTCCAGATACACGTCGTCTTCAATCACTGGGATCTGGTATTGGTTGGCCAACTTTGCCAAGGCCTGTTTCTGTTTGACCGACATAGTCATGCCCTGCGGATTCATGTGCGAGGTGCAGAAGATCGCTGCGGTGACCACGCCTTGCTGGAAATGGGTCTCCAACTGAGCGAGATCAACTCCGTCATCCAGTGAGGGAATTTCGACGATGTTGCGTGACATCTCGCCAAGGAGCTGCAAAATGCCGTTAAAACAAGGGGAACTGATGGCGATGGCATCCCCCGGCTGTGTGCAAGCTTCCAACGCGGTTTTGATTGCCGACATGCATCCTGATGTCACCACAACCTCGTCAGGAGAAAAATGCAGCCCGAGCGGCGTAAAGTGATCGCTCAGCGCGGTGCGTAGTGAAAGTTCGCCACGGCTGTCTGGATAGCGATTGAGTCTGTCCCCCATGCGCTTGACCGCACGGCGAAAACTGCGTTCCAGTTCAATCACATCCGCCGCTTCACTGTGCGTGCTGGAAACCCCAAGCGGTCCATTAAAGGCGGCAGGCAACTGGTGATTGGGTTTCGCCGCAGAGATTTGGCTGACAAACTGCGTCCATTCTGGGGTGGCGTGAGAAACCGCACTGGCCGAAACAAAATAGCCCGCTTGCGGCCGGGCGTGAATTCGCCCTTGGGATTCCAGCTCCTGATAACAGCTGATAGCGGTCGACAGACTCACCGCTTGCTGTTTGGCAAGTTGGCGCAGTGACGGCAGGCGGCTGCCGGGTTTGCGTCGGCCTTGTTCAATGTCGCTAACAAACTGCTGTGCCAGTTCTTGATAACGGCTCATCTTGCGCCCCCTTAAAATTGTACTGGTTTTAATTGTAAAAATTGTATCTGTATCCCTTTTCTTGCTCAAGCCATACTCCGCCTGTCGATGATTGGCGTAGAAGGGAGAGAGTATGAAAAGAGAAGATCTGCTGTTGGCGGTTGCGGTGATGGCGATATGGGGTTTTAACTTCTCGATGATCAAGTTAGGGGTGAGCGAAGTGCATCCGCTTTTGGCGACGGCGGCCCGTTTTACCTTGGCCGTGTTTCCGGCGATATTTTTTATCGCGCGGCCCAAAGTCGCTTGGCGCTATTTGGCGGCGTATGGATTGGTGTTTGGTGTGGGCATCTGGGGCATGGCCTCTTGGTCGATCACCGCTGGCCTGTCGTCGGGAATGTCCTCGATCTTGCTCTCGACCAACGTGCTGTTTGGCATGCTGATGGGGCTGGTGGTGTTCAAAGAGCGTTTGTCACGTCGCAAATTACTCGGCGCGGGCTGCGCACTGGTGGCGCTACTGATTTTGGTGTTTGCCACCCAAGGCAATATTACGCTCAGCGGCTTGGTGCTGATTTTAACCGCTGCGATGAGTTGGACCGTGATGGGCGTGATCGTCAAAGCGTCGAAAACCACCCAAGCCTTTGCCTTTAACGTGTGGGGAATGTTGTTTGCTCCGCTGCCACTGGTGCTGTTTGCGTTGGCGCTACACGGGCCAAATATCCTGTGGCAAGCGGCGGAAAAATGGAGCGCGTTCACTACCATAGCGGTGGTGTTTCAGGCCTATCCAACGACGTTGTTCGGCTATTGGGTGTGGAACAAAATGCTGATTAGGTATCCGTTAAGTACCGCTGCACCCCTGACGCTGTTGGTGCCGATCTTTGCGTTAGTTAGTGGTTTCTTTATGTTTGCAGAAACCCTGACACTGGCGCAGATCATCGCTTGCGCGCTGTTTTTGCTTGGCATTGGTTTGATTGTTAAACCAGCCAAACCCAAGCCGTCGCTTGCTCAAGCAGAGGTGCTGGTACGCTAGTCACCTCGAAAAGTCGTGAATAAAATAGCGGTATCAGCGTCGAGGCAGGATGGTTTTTGTCTAACGACTTCTTATGCTAGGATTTCTCCGCATCCATCATCAGAGAATCCTATGCTGACCGCTTTAGCGATTAATAATTACCGTTCCATTCTTGATCTGGTCATCCCGCTTGGGCCGTTGAATGTGATCAAAGGGGCGAACGGGACGGGCAAGTCCAACCTCTATAAAGCGCTGCGCTTGCTGGCTGAAACGGCGCAAGGCGGTGTGGTTTCTGCCTTGGCGGCCGAGGGCGGCTTAGACTCTACCTTTTGGGCTGGCCCGGAAAAAATCACGGCGGCCATGCGGCGCGGCGATCAACCCGTTGAGCAAAGCGTGCGGCAGGAGGTGAAGCGGCTGAGGCTTGGCTTTTCGACCGATCACTTTAGCTACGCCATCTCGCTTGGCTTGCCAACGCCGACGATCTCCATGTTTGGGTGCGATCCCGAGGTAAAGCGCGAGTGTATTTGGAACGGGCCAGTTTATCGTCCGGCGAGCGCCTTGATTGACCGCACTGGTGCAATGATAAAGTCACGTGAGGGTCGAAGCTGGCAGGTGGTTTCCCAGCATATTGCGACATACCACAGCATGTTTGATCAAATCGCCGATCCCATGGCTACCCCTGAAGCGTTTACTTTGCGTGAAATCATTCGCGGGTGGCGTTTTTACGACCACTTTCGCACCGATAAAGAGGCGCCAGCACGTCAGCCGCAATTAGGCACAAGAACGCCAGTGCTGCATCATGATGGGCGAGATCTCGCTGCCGCATTGCAGACCATCATTGAAATTGGTGATAAAGAGACGCTGTTCAAGGCGATTGATTACGCTTTTCCCGGTGCGACCATTCGTATTCTCAACCACAGTGATGGCCGTTTTTCGTTGGAGTTTAAGCAGCATGGGCTTTTGCGACCACTAAGCGGAGCAGAACTGTCTGATGGCACTTTGCGTTACTTGCTGTGGGTCGCCGCGCTATTAACGCCTCGTCCACCGAGCCTGATGGTGCTCAATGAGCCAGAAACTAGCCTGCATCCTGATCTGCTGCCCGCTTTAGCGCGGCTGATCCTTCACGCCAGTGCCCATACTCAAGTGTGGGTCGTGTCGCACGCGCCTCGATTAATCGCCGCGCTGCAAGCCCACCCTGAATGTAACGCTATCGAGTTAGATAAGGATTTTGCTCAGACTGTGGTGCCGGGCATGGATATTCTTTCCACCCCCAATTGGCGCTGGCCGGATATGGGATAGGTAGAAATTCGGTATCGGCAACGTATCATTATATGTTGGTGTTGTGCTGTTTGTGTTGACAGCACAAGGTCACATATAAAGAGGCGACCGCGCATTTCTGCACTATCGCCTAAGTTTGTCTGGTCTAGGGTAAATCAAACACCAATGCGGTGACGGTTTCACTGCCTGAGCTGCGCAGTTCAATCGTGGTTTGATCCACCACTTTGGCGCCATCCCCCGGCTGAAGTATGGTGCTATCAAGCGATAGCGTGCCACTAACTAGATGCACATACACCTTGCGTCCGGCTTGCACTGCTAAGCTGAATGACTCACCGGATGCTAAGATCAACTGTGATAAGGTCGCATCTTGCTTAATGTGCAGTGTGCCTTCTCGGCCATCAGGTGTGGCGATGGGCGTCAGTCCCGGTTCTCGACCAAAATCTTTCTGCTGATAGCCGGGCTGGCCGCCGAGGCTGTTGGGCTCAATCCAGATTTGCAGAAAACGTAAATCATCTGCTTTGGATGCATTGAACTCACTGTGGTAGATGCCTTTGCCTGCCGACATCAATTGGAACTCACCCGCAGGCAATGTTTGTACGTTGCCCTCGCTGTCTTTGTGCGCAATGGTGCCGCTGAGCACATAACTGATGATTTCCATATCGCGATGACCGTGGGTCTCAAACCCTGCGCCGGGGATAACCTTGTCATCGTTGATCACACGCAGTGCGGAAAAGCCCATATGCTGTGGATCGTAGTAACTGCCAAACGAGAAAGTGTGTTTACTGTCGAGCCAGCCAAAGTTGGCGCGCCCGCGCTCTTGTGCTTGTCTTACGCTGATCATGATGTCTCCTCCGAACTCTGTGAGAGTGGATTATTTTCCAGCCAGTTTTTGGCTAAGAAGGCTATCTAGGCCCAGTTTTCCTGCTCCTGAAGAAGCCAGTGATACGCTTGCGGCCAGCAGAGCCAAACCAAATTCGTAACCGTTGTTGGCCATAAACAAGCCATTCTCAAGGTGTACAGAAATAATCGCCACCAGCATGGTAAAGGCAAGTGCAAAGGCAGCGGGGCGAGTCAGCAAGCCGAGCAAAATGGCCAATCCGCCAAAAAACTCGGCACTGCCTGCTAGGCCAGCCATCAACATGCCAGGGCCAAGGCCGATGGAATCCATCCATTGTCCGGTTCCTGCAAGGCCATAGCCGCCAAACCAACCAAACAGTTTCTGCGCACCGTGAGCCATAAAAATAATGCCGATTGGCAAACGAAGGGCCAGCGCGCCGTAACCTGCTTTCGATTCAGCTAAGCTTTTGATTAGTGATTTCATCTTCATATCCTCAATAATTTTTAATGTCTTTTTGTTTTGAGAGAGGCTTTATCTCTCAAGCGTTGAAGCAAGTTTAGAGCGAAAAGTCGCTTGCAGTAATCACTAGTTTGTGATTGAGACGTTCAATTATTTCGAATGAGTTTGGTGGAGCTTCTTAAGGGTTGCTACTGCCACGCTCGCCGTTTAGGTATGTGCTAGCGATTGATAGCCGCGTTTCGTTTACCTTCGAGCAGGTGAACGAGCGAATATTCATCGCCTACGCCCTTGATTGGCGAACTTGTGATAGGGGTTAAATTTTAGGGCGTAGTGGCGGTGAATGATGTCCGTTGCCACAGAGTTTTTTACCATGCACGGTGAACAAAACTATTCTAACAACGGACTGAACGATGAAACTCAATGCCATTACCCTGACTTTATTGCTCAGCTCGGCCGCTGCGGTCGCTGAGCCCAATTTGACCATTTCAACCACCACCAACAGCCGCGACTTTCCACTCAGCGCTGAGCAGCCGTTAGTGGTGCCGCTCGTCAAAGATACCTACACCTTGAAAGTGACCGGGCTTGAGGGGAACTGCCAAGCGCAGGACGACCAGCGCATCAAGTTTAACCAACCGATTTCGCTAAACTGTGGCAAAGCCACCGAATTACCGTTGAAAATCCTCTTTAGCGGCGATTACGCTTTTGATTTTGATGCAAGTGCAAATACCTTGACCTTTAAGCGTGAACCGAAAAAGGTCGCCAAAAGCGAGTTTAAGCGCCCCGTGCCGCAAGTCGAATGTGAAGTGTACGCTGGCGGGGAAGTGAGTGTGAACCTTGGTGACACCTTTGCCGACGGCACTGAACTGCGCGACGCGTACAGCGGCCAAACCGTGACAGTGAAAAATGGTGCCGTGTCGCTAACCCCAGCGGCGCGCTCTGGCGGTCTGCTGCTGCTTGAACCGGTGACCCCGGCCAAGTCAGATGCTGGTTTTGATTACCGCAACGCCAACATCTACTTTGTCATGGTTGATCGTTTCCACAACGCCGATCCGAGTAACGACAACAGCTACGGGCGCAAAAAAGATGGCAAAGAGGAAGTGGGGACGTTTCATGGCGGTGATTTGCAAGGTGTGATTGCAAAGCTTGACTACATTCAAAGCCTTGGCACGGATGCAATTTGGCTTTCGCCGATTGTCGAGCAAGTGCATGGCTTTGTTGGCGGCGGCGACAGCGGTTCGTTTCCTTTTTATGCGTATCACGGCTACTGGACGCGCGATTTCACCAAAATTGACCAGAACTTTGGCAACGACGCCGACCTAAAAACCTTGGTTGATGAAGCGCACAAACGTGGCATCAAAGTCTTGCTTGATGCGGTGATCAACCATTCCGGCTATTCGACCTTGGCTGACTTACAGTTTGATGGCTTAAACGTCATCAAACCCGAGGGGCAACTGCCGCCCAAATGGGCCGATTGGCAGCCACAAGCAGGTCAGAACTGGCACAGTTACCATCAAGCGATTGATTACCAAAGCCAAAACTGGCGGCAATGGTGGGGGCCAGATTGGGTGAGAACGGGGCTGCCCGGCTATCAGGCTCCGGGTAGCAGCGATATCACCATGTCGTTGGCCGGTCTACCCGATTTCATCACTGAATCGACCAAAGCTGTGACGCCGCCCGCTTGGCTGCTCAACAATCCCGGTACGCGTGTGGTGGCGAGAGAAAACTACAGCGTGGCCGATTATCTGATTGAATGGCAAAGCGATTGGGTGAAACGTTTTGGTATCGACGGTTATCGCGTTGATACAGTGAAGCACGTTGAAGGCGAGGTGTGGCAACGGTTGAAAAAAGCCGGCAGCGAACGCCTTGAAGAGTGGCGTAAAGCCAACGGAAAAACCGGTGAACCCTTCTGGATGATGGGCGAAGTCTGGGGCCATTCGGCGTATCGCAGCCCCTATTTTGATGATGGCTTTGATGCTTTGATCAACTTCGACATGCAGAAAAAACTGGATAAAGGCGCGGCTTGTTTTAGTCAAATGGCGGATACTTATCAGGATTACGCGAATACCATCGCCAAAGAGAAAGATTTTAATCCGGTCAGTTACATGTCTTCTCACGACACGGAGCTGTTTTTCAGCCGCTTCAAAGACGATGCGATGCAGCGTAACGCCGCCAATGCATTGTTGCTGAGCCCCGGAGCAGTACAGGTTTATTACGGCGATGAGATCGGCCGCAACATTGGCCCGTATGCCGACGATTTCCATCAGGGAACGCGCTCAGATATGGTCTGGACGCTCAATGACGAGCAGCAAGGCTTGTTGAAACACTGGCAGACCGTCGCCAAATTCAGACAAGCTCACCCGGCGATTGGTGCTGGAGTGCATCAGGTGATAGAGCAAGAGGGTGTGTATGTTTTCTCTCGCACCAAAGGCGATGACAAGGTGGTGGTCGCTTTTGTCGGCCGAACGGAAAAATAGTCAGCATAGACCTCACCCATTTAATCCCTCGACAAAGTTCGAGGGATTTTTTTAACTTTTTCCTGTATTACCCGTCGCAAGCAGATGCGCTTGATTGCAACCGAGGCAAATAAAAACAGCAAAAACGGGTCAAGATCACAGCGAAAAAGATCTCGACCGCCAGCGTTTAACTCGGCATAATGCATTAAAACCACTTACGTAATTTTAAGTTTATGACGCAAGAAGAGCGCCTGATTCACTTACAAATGCTGATTAAGCAGCAGGGGAAAATGACCCTGACTGATATCTGTGACCAATTTGGCGTATCGCGTGATTCCGCGCGGCGCGATCTGGTGAAGCTCACCCAGTTGCCGGGCATTCAGCGCATTCGTGGCGGTGCGATGCTGGCGCCAGTGTCGCCGAAAAGCGAGCCGTTCTCGGCCAAAACCGTCAGCGCGAGCAAGCACGCGTTGGCGCAGTGCGCGGCATCCATGGTGGATGCGCAGGATTATATTGTGCTCGATACCAGCACCACCTTGGCGCTGGTCCCCGGTTATCTGGCGGCACCCGCGACCATCGTGACCAACTCGGTTAACACACTGGCTCAGGTTGAAGAGGGCTGTTCGCATTCGGTCCATTTGCTGGGCGGTCATTTCGATCCGTACAGCCGCGCTATTTTAGGCGCGCAGGCTGAACAGCAAATGGCTGGCTATCATGTCAACAAGGCGTTTATTGGCGTGTGCGCGCTGTCTGAGCGCGGCCTGACCACCAATTATGAGCAAGAAGCGTCGATGAAACGCGCGATGATGGCGCAAGCGCAGCAGATCATTTTGGTGTGCGAACAGCGCAAAATGGGCAGCGAGAATTTTCATCACGTGTGTGATGTGGCGGCGATCGACATGGTGATCACCGACGCGCCCCCCGCGCCAGCACTGCAAGAATTATTTGACCGTCACGACATTCAGTGTGTTGTGGCGACCGCACCAGAAGGACAGTTTTGATATGACTTACGCTCCGGTAAAAACCGCCGTGATCGGCTACGGCTATTCGGCGAAAACCTTTCACTTGCCTTTCATCAACGCGCTGCCCGAGCTGACGCTGAGTGCGATCAGTTCCAGCCAGCAAGCCGCAGTCGCGGCCGATTGGCCGAGCGCGCAATGGTTTGGCGATGCGAATGATCTGCTGGACAACAGCGATGCGGAGCTGGTGATCATCACCGCGCCGAACGATGTGCATTACCCGCTGGCCAAACGCGCGCTGCAAAATGGCAAGCACGTGATCGTTGAAAAGCCGTTCGTGACACGCATTGAAGATGGCGAAGAGCTGATTGCGTTGGCAGCGGAAAAAGGCCTAACGCTGAGCGTGTTCCATAACCGTCGTTGGGATGGCGATTTCCTCACCCTGCAAAAGCTGATGGCACAAGGGCGTTTGGGCGACATCAAACTGTTTGAATCCCACTTTGACCGCTACCGTCCACAAATTCGTCAGCGCTGGCGTGAACTGGCGCAAGACGGTGGCGGTATTTTGTTTGATTTGGCGCCGCACCTGCTGGACCAAGCGCTGGCTCTGTTTGGCTTGCCACAAGCGATCAATGCTCAGTGCCGCATGATGCGCCCGGGCGCGACCACCATCGATTACTACAACCTGATCCTGCACTACCCAAATCACTTGGTGCACCTGCATTCGAACCTCTACAGCCCAGAGCCGAATCTGCGCTACAAAGTGCTGGGTAGCCTGGCGAAGTATGAGAAATACGGCCTCGATCCGCAGGAAAGCTACCTCAAAGAAGGCAAGCAGCCGGACAGCCCGCAGTGGTCACAAGAAGAGGCGTCGCTGTATGGTCAGCTGTACAGCGAAACGGGATCACAAACCATTCCGACGGAATTGGGCGGCTACCAGCTCTATTTCAAAGGCGTGGCGGATGCGATTCGTCTCGGCACCGCCAACCCGGTGCCGCCAGAGCAGGCGCTGCAAAACATCGCGCTGATTGAAATGGCGCTGGAGAGCAGCAAAACAGGTCAAACGTTGCAGGTGAACTTATGAGCCTGACACTGGTCGAGATTGCGCAGCAAGAAGAGGCGCTGCAACTGAACCATTTTAACCACGATGTGGCATGGCAACTGGGCTGCGCGCTCAAACAGATGGCGGAAAGTCAGCAAGCTGCGGTGGCGATCGAAGTGTATGGTTTTGGCCAAACACTGTTCCAATACGCCATGCCGGGCACGTGCGCGGATCATCTCGATTGGCTGCGCCGTAAACGCAATTCGGTACTGCGATATGGCCGCAGTTCTTACTACCTGTCGCTGTACAACGCGCAAAAGCAGCGCGAGTTTGAAACTCAGCCGCACATTGATGCCGCAGAATATTGCGCTCATGGCGGCTCGTTTCCGATTCGTATTGCCGGTTCTGGATTGGTGGGGGCGGTGACGGTTTCTGGTCTGCCTTCTTTGCACGATCACAATTTGGTCACGCAGGCACTTGCTCAGGTGATGGCTGAGAGCGAAAAATGAGAAAAGCCCGTGCTGGGCTTTTCTTAGTTTGGCGTCATTCACAAGGTTTTGAGGCTTTGTTTACAGTGTAAATTTAGCTCAGTTTGATCAGCGCAAAATGCTTTTTACCGCGTTGCAGCAGGTAGTAGCGATCGAACAGCGCAAAGCTCTGGCTCAAATCGGCGCTGGCCATTTTTTCCCCGTTGACGCGAATGGCGCCGCCAGCTAACCATTCACGCGCCTGACGTTTTGAGCTGGCGAGTTGCGATGCGATCAGCAGTTCAACCACATCATCTGCGGTGCTAACGGTGGTGCGTGGCAGCCCATCCAACTCTAGTTGTGCCAGTTCATCTAGGCTGAGCTGTGCAACTGCGCCACTGAACAGAGCGTCACTGATGCGCTGCGCGCTCGCTAAGCCCGCTTCACCATGCACAAACGCAGTGATGTTTTCGGCCAGAATTTGCTGCGCTTGCGGCTTGCCGCTTCGCGCGGCATCTTCGGCTTCAATGCGTGCAATCTCGTCCACCGAGAGGAAGGTGTAGTAACGCAGAAAACGGTACACATCGGCATCATCGCTGTTCAACCAGAACTGATAGAACGCGTAGGGTGAGGTTTTGCTTGCGTCCAGCCAAACGGCGCCACTTTCGGTTTTGCCAAATTTGCTGCCGTCGGATTTGGTGACGAGTGGCAGCGTTAAACCGTGCACGGTTTGGTTGTTCAAGCGACGCGTGAGGTCGATGCCACTGACGATGTTGCCCCATTGATCGTTGCCGCCAATTTGCAGGCGACACTGATGTTCGCGGTTTAAATGGGCAAAGTCGAACGATTGCAGCAGCGAGTAGCTAAATTCGGTGAACGAAATGCCTTGGTCCGGGCGAGCCAGACGCTGTTTCACCGATTCGCGGTTGATCATCGCATTGACTGAAAAGTGTTTGCCGATGTCGCGGAAGAAGTCGATCACATTCACTTGGCCTGTCCAGTCGGCGTTATTGACACACCGCAGTGGCTGGGTGAGATGCGGCGTCATGGTGCGCGTGATCTGCTGGCGTAAATCGTCCACCCATTGCTGCACGGTCTGCGCTGAGTTGAGTGTGCGTTCGGTGGCTTTAAAGCTTGGGTCGCCAATCATGCCCGTCGCGCCGCCAATCAGCGCAATGGCTTGGTGCCCCGCATCCTGAAAACGTTTGAGCATCAACAGCGGCACCAAGTGACCAATGTGCAGGCTGCCCGCGGTTGGATCAAAGCCGCAGTACAGGGTTTGCGGTTCAGAGAATAGGGCGGCGAGTTCATCGAGCGATGTGCTTTGCGCGATCAGGCCGCGCGCGGTTAAATCATGAAATAGGGTTTGGGAATTCATACAGCCTCCAAGATGTCTTGCAGGCAGAGTAACGGAAAGGGCTTTGTGTCGGCGATGTCCCTAAAGGGATAATCGCGGTGATTTTTTCAGGCGCGTGGTGAATGGTTGGGTGCGCCAATCAAGTGATTTAAAAACAGCTGAAACAGTTCACTGAGCGAGGCGACATGGAGCTGCGCGTAGATGCGCTTGCGATGATTTTTGACCGTGCCGTGTGTGATGCCCAGTTGCGTCGCGATCTCTTGCGAATCCAACCCTTGTACCAGCAAGGCGGTAATTTGCTGCTCGCGTGGGCTCAGCAGTTGGGTGCCAAAACTGGCCAGCGCGCGTTCCACCCAGCGGCGCATGTCGGGCGTGTGGTTGGTCTCGTTCTCTAGCGCGGTGTCATCGCTGTGAGCCAGCAGCAGCGCATTGGCGCTCCAATGTTGGCGGCAGAGCGGCGCCAGCGTGTGGAATCGGCTTTTGAGCGCTTGCCGGTCCTGCGCGGAAAAACTGCGTCCGACAGCAAGTTTGCCAAGGTAGAGTAAAATCCAGCGCTCATGGTCGAGTTGCACCGCCAGGCTCATTTCATCCTGCCAGCCGGTTTGCGGATAAAACTGCTGCTGGTAATGGCTTTGCTGATAACTGTGCGGCGCACCGCTCATCTCGCTGAGATGAAACACGCCTTCTTGTTGCGTATCGGCCACCAAACGATAGAACGGATCGTGCTGATATGACTCAGTCAGGTAGCGTTGAAACAGCAGTTCGCGGTTATCCGGAATCGAATCGTAGAGATAAATCGGGTGTTTGTTGTGGCGGTAGCCGAGCATCACCGCGCAGTCAAAATCGACAATCTCGCGCAGCAGCGCCACATAGCGCGAAGTAAAGGCGGGCGTATTGAGCGAGATAATCGCATCACCCAAGGCGTGATATTCCAAGAGACTGACTTGCATAATCCTAACCGAGCGAAAAGCACAGCTGACAGTATGCCGACTCTGCTGGGTTTGGTCGAGTCCCTTGGTTTTACTAAGATGGAAAGCTCAGTTAAGTGGCGGCATTTCCAGTTGAGTTTGCTGCATTTCACTCAGGCCACCACCATTGTGCACATTGGTGAAACCTTGTTTCATCAGCGCTTGCATGGCGATGGACGAGCGGTTGCCGCTGCGGCAATAGACCACGATCGGCTGGCTTTTATCAATCGAGCGAAAGCCGGTGGCAACCTCGCTAAGAGGGATATTACGCGCGTGTTCGAGATGCCCACTGGCGAACTCTTCGGCAGTGCGCACATCGATCAGCAGCGCGCCGCTTTCTACCCATTCCCATGCCATTTCTGAGCGCTCAGAGGCGAGAAGTGGCCCGCAAGGTGCGAGAAGCAATAACGTCAGACAGGCTGATTTCCAGTTAAGTTTTGGCATGTTGTTCTCCAGTTCGTCGTGTCATCAAAACCAATAGATGAAGGTTCAAGGCTAACAAACAAACTCATTTTCGAGCTGTTTCAGCAGTTGTTGACTGAGCAAAGGGTGTGGTTTAGCGGCGACTGCCAACACAATATCCACCTTAGGTAGGGGAGGCATATCGGCCAATATTTGCACTTTATTACCAGCGCTGAGGCGTCCCATGGCGCCAATCGCTAAACCCTGATCGACCAAAGCGCGCTGCGCCGAGGCGGTATTGCAACAGGCCAAAAGGTGAAAAGCGATACCACGCTTGGTCAAGCCATCAATCGCAGCCGCGTGATATTTGCAGTCGGTTTGAAACAGCGCCAGAGTAAGCGGCTTTTGGTGGTCGGCTTGATAGTGCGGCGATGCGATCCACACGCCCTGATCGGAGGTAAGCCAGTAGCCTTCCTCGCTATCGGGCGCGCGGGTAAGAATCGCGCAGTCCAGCTCGCCCGCGTCTAATTGGCGACGCAAATCGACACTGGGCAAGCTGTAAATTTGTATCGAGCAGGTGGGTTGTAACTGTTGCAGCTTGGCCACTAACGTCGGCAGCACGGTTTGATTGTAATCTTCCGGGCAGCCAAGGCGCAGCGGTCGTTTATCCTGAAAATGCTGCAGTTGAGACAAGGATTCATCATGCTGCGTCACCAGATTTCGCGCATGAGTGGTGAGGCGCACTCCAGCATCGCTAAGGACCAAATAGCGCCCCTCTTTGATAAACAGCGAAGCGCCAATCTCTTCCTCCAATTTGCGCATTTGCGCACTGAAAGCCGATTGTGTGCGGCTGATCTGTTTTGCCGCCCGGGTAAAACTGCCCGTTTCGACAAAAGCAAGAAAACTGCGTAAAGCTTCAATGTCCATTGTTTGCCTCATCCATCGTAATTTTGAATAGGTTATATAAAAACTATCCGTTAGTCGCGCAGAAAAACTTGCCCTATTGTTTTGCGATATCAACTGAAAAAGGAATGACAATGAAGCTCTACATAGGAAATCAAAACTACTCTAGTTGGTCACTACGCGCATGGTTGGGGTTTGCTCAAAACGGACTGGAGGTCGAAATTGAAAAGCTCAAGTTGTTTACCCCTGAGTTTTACCAAACATTACAGGGAGTTACGCCTACAGGGAAAGTGCCTGCTTTAGTTGATGGTGAGCGGGTGGTGTGGGATTCCTTGGCGATTTTGGAGTACCTCAACGAAGTGAAATTAGGCGGAAAAGCGTGGCCTAGCGATGTGCGAGAAAGAGCCAAAGCGCGCGCCATCGCTTGTGAAATGCATTCAGGGTTTAGCGCATTACGCAATGAGTTACCAATGAACTGCCGCGCGAGGCGTAAAGTGGCACTTTCTGAACAGGCACGTCTCGATGTCGCCCGTATTGATGCCATTTGGAGTGAACAGATGGCGCAGTACCCGCAGCAATGGCTGTTTGGTGCCTGGTCGATTGCCGATGCCATGTACGCTCCGGTGGTTTTGCGTTTTATCACTTATCAGATCCCGCTGTCAGAGCAAGCCGCGCTCTATCGAGACAAAGTACTGCAAAGCGCCGCGATGCAGCGTTGGTTGGCGGAAGCGGCTCAAGAGAGCGATATTGTTAGCGAAGACGAAACGGGTGAAGAGGTTTCAATCTAACGGCTTCTCACCTTGTCGCTGAGGTCAGTATACCTTAGCGACAATCTGTCTCCACGTTATTATGATTTCTATCAAAAAGTGACAAAAAAAAACCTTAGCCCGGCATCGTATCGCTTATAGTTACTGACATGTAATCATAGCTGTATAGTCATCTATCCAGAGGGGCGAGACAATGTTGGTGCAATCTTTGCAAGTCCTTCTTGTCCTGTATGAGCGTGTCTCAATGGCTGGAGGATCGTATGGATAAATGGGCTCTACAGCGGGGGCGTTCTTTAGCGCTGAGTTTGGTGGTCATGGTGATCTTGACCACGTCATTGGTCATCGCCAGTTACGCCTTTCACACCTACCAACAGCGCATTGAGATGCTGGAAGAAGAGCTCCTTGGTCAAGCCCAAGAGAGCGCAGAGCGGCTAAGCCGTGCGATTACTACCGATTTGCAAACCGGTCATCTTGCTGATTATTCGCTCTTGGTGCAAACAGAAATGAAAACCGAGAATCATAAAGCGCTGCTGGCCATCTTGCTGGAAGCTTCTTGGTTAGAATCCGCCTCTGAACCGCCTTTCTCTGCCGTCGGTTTGATTAAAATGCCAACAGGTGAAGTGCGTGAGTTTATACCTAGCCAAGATGAGCACTTGCTCGCTTCTTCACTGTTTTTCCAGCAGCGAGAAATTAAAAACGCGGAGGGTACACTGCTTGGCTATGTCAAAGTGTATGGCAGTGGTGAAGAACTACAGCAGGAAAAAAGAAGCCTATTGCTGAACTCGTTACTCACGGCCCTTGGCCTGCTGCTAATGCAAACCGTGATCTCGGCAACCCTGATACGATGGATTTTGACCCGTCCGCTACAACGAATTACCAATACCTTAGTTGAGCGAGATGCCGATGGCTTACCCACCGCACAGGTTCATTCCTCTTCTTATACCGAACTTTCCTTATTGACCGACACCGTCAACGAGATGTTAGACGTAATTTGCAAAACACGAGATACATTGCGCGCGCAAACTGAGCGGCTGGAAAACGTGATCGAGGGGACCGATGCAGGCACTTGGTATTGGAATATTCAGACAGGTAAGACCGAGTTTAACCCGCGCTGGGCGGAAATTATTGGTTATCAGTTGCATGAACTAGGGCCTATTTCTATCCAAACTTGGCTTGCACTCCTTCATCCCGACGATGTAAAAAAATCAGAGAAAAAGCTGCAAGCGCATTTTGCTGGTGAGCAGGAGTACTACCAGTGTGAGGTGAGGATGCGTCACCGAGACGGACATTGGGTGTGGGTGATGGATCGGGGCAAAGTGGCGCTGTGGGATGAAAGTGGTAAACCGCTAGAGATGTTTGGCACTCACATTGACATCAGTGAAGATAAAGCGCGAGAGCAGCAGCTGGCACTCGCCGCCGATGTGTACAAATATGTTCACGAGGGAATTTTGATTGCCAATAGTCGCGGTTTGATTGTGGATGTTAACCGGGCGTTTAGCCAAATCACGGGTTACAGTCGAGAAGAGGTGATTGGTCAGTCGCCGAAAATGCTCAAATCCGGTATTCACGACCGAGCGTTTTATCACAATATTTGGAAGACCTTACACCTTGAAGGGTGTTGGCGCGGCGAGATCTGGAATAAACGTAAAAACGGCGAAATCTATCCTGAATTGCTAACCATTAGCCGGGTCAGCGATCCGGTAGAGGATGTTCGCTATGTCGCGCTGTTTTCTGATATTTCCGCGCTCAAAGAGCACGAGTACCACTTAGAAAAAATTGCCCATTACGACGCCTTAACCAAACTTCCTAATCGTCTTTTGCTGCAAGAGCGTCTGAATACGTCGATGCTGAATGCGAAAAAATATGGCCGCGCCATTGCACTGCTGTTTATTGATTTAGATGGCTTTAAAGATGTGAACGATCAATATGGGCACACGGCGGGTGATGAAGTGCTGTGCGTGATGGCACAGCGGATGAAAACCATTACCCGAGAAGAAGATACTTTAGCGCGCTTTGGTGGCGATGAGTTTATTGTGATTCTGTCGGATATTGATGATAAACACCGCACGACTCAGATCGTAACCCGTTTACTCAGCTCTATCGCTAAACCTCTGCATGTCTCAGGGTATGAAATGAGCTTGTCGGCCAGTATTGGTATCAGTCTATATCCAGAAAATCGTGATATCAGCGCTGAAAGGCTGATACAGCAAGCCGATGAAGCCATGTATCAAGCCAAACTGGCGGGGAAAAATGGCTACTATTTTTACCAAGCTTAACTGCGTCAATAGTGGCGCTGGGGGCATCTTAAGTGTTGTCATTGTTTTGTCGATACTTGTTAGCTCAGCATCCCCAAACTCTTAAGTTTGCGATAAATGGTGTTGCGGCTTATGCCAAGCAAACGCGAGGTTTTGCTGATGTTGCCTTGTGTCGCTTGGTAGGTTTTCAGCAAAGATTCATCGACAGTCGATTTGATGTCTTTGACCGCCGCTTCTTCCTCATAGTGAGGTTGCGGTTGGCCCAGTTTGCCAGCAAGGTGATTCGGCAGATGGCTGAGCGTCAGCAGCGCTTCACCTTGTGCCATCAGCGCGGACACTTTAAGCAGGCTATCGAGTTCGCGTAAATTGCCCGGCCAGTGGTAATCGAGCAACAGCGCCATTAGATGAGGGCAAATCGATTGATCGCTCTCGGCATAACGGCGGTGAATTTGCTCTATCAGCGTTTGTTTGTCGCTGCGCTGTTGCAAGCTCGGCAGTTCGATGATGAGGCCATTGAGGCGGTAGTAGAGATCCTGACGAAACTCGCCCTGCGCCACTAACTGTTCAAGATTTTTGTGCGTAGCGGCGATGATTTGTGTATCCACTTGCACACTCTGGTTCGAGCCAATCGGCAGAACAGTTTTATCTTGCAGTACGTGCAGCAGTCGGCTTTGCGCCGCTAAAGGCAGATCGGCAATCTCATCTAAAAACAAAATCCCTTTGTCGGCTTGGCGCACCTTACCCAGATAGCCCTTGTTACTCGCGCCAGTAAAAGCGCCCGCCTGATAGCCAAACAGCTCCGATTCAATCAGATCTTTTGGTAGTGCGCCGCAGTTAACCGCAACCAATGGCCCGTTTTTGCGCGCGCTGTTTTTGTGTAGCGCTTTTACAAACTCATTTTTACCCACCCCGGTTTCTCCGAGGATCAGCAAACGGATATCTTTGTCGATGACGCGGTTCGCTTGTTGCCAGCAATGCTCGACTCTGCTGTCGCCAAAGTGAAGATCGTTTGAGGCGCAAATCGCGCGGCTGCGGCGCTTTTTCTCGCCCAAGGTTTGGGTGGCAAACACCAGCGGATGCTGGGATGAACGCTGATGCAAAATGCTCTCCAGCGGCTGGCCGATCACCTTGTCTCGCGCTAACAACTGCTTGGCTACTTGGTTGTGCGCCAAAATTGTTCCCGCCTCATCGGCGATGATCACGCCTTGCCAGCCACTGTGCAGCAGGGAGGTTTCACAGGCCAAGTCGACCCGAATATGACTATCTGGGATCTGGTTTAGCAACTGATTTTCTACCTGCTGCACCATGTTTTGCACCAGCACTTGGGTGGAAAAATCATGCTTTTGCTCTTCGCTGGTGATGTCCAAAATACCGATCAACTGCCCATTGTGATCAAAGAGTGGGCTGGCAGAACAGCTGATAAAGCGGTGATGCTGTATAAAATGTTGATCGCCAATCACCGAGATGGGTTTGGCTTCGATTAAGGCAGTGCCAATCGCGTTGGTGCCTTTGAGCTTTTCCTGCCAGCAGGCTCCGGAACTTAGGGCGATTTCGGTCAGTCTTTCACGAAATTTCGGTTGTCCCCAACTGCCGATAATTACCCCTTCTGCATCGGTGAGAATCAAACGGCTGTCACTGTGCGCAAACAACTGATTAAAAAGGGGCAACGCATATTGACTGACGCTGTCAATCAGTACGCTGTTTTGCTGGCGACGATCTTTGAGCAGTGCAGCAGTTAAACGCACATCTTCTGGGCGTCGGCGCTGCTTTAGGCCGGCCTGTTCACTGCGATTCCAAGAGCTGGAAAGCCAATTGGGGTTAGTAACCTGTTGAAGTTGCATGACTGTACCATTTTGTCACAGTGAGAGTGTGCCATTTTGTAGCACTTGAACACTGGTGAACACACCATACTTCTGCTCAATCTGAACTCACCCAAGTTGTTATCGTTTGGTAATCATAGTTTTACATTTGTTTAACAACAAGCTTGTTGTTGTTGGCCTGTGACTTGCGTTGTTGAGTTGGACAACAGTGCGTTTCGACACTGTCAACACTGAACGAGAAACAAAAGGACGAGTTATGATCTATGCACAACCAGGCAGTGAAAATGCCATCGTTAGCTTCAAATCTCACTATGACAATTACATTGGCGGAGAGTGGGTGAAACCGGTCGGCGGTGACTATTTCGACAACATTTCTCCGGTCAACGGTCAGGCGTACTGCAAAGTCGCTCGCTCAGGAGAAGCGGACATCAATCTCGCGCTGGATGCTGCGCACAATGTCAGAGCGCAGTGGGCGAAAACCAGTGTTACAGAACGCTCCAATATCTTACTGAAAATCGCCGATCGCATTGAAGCGCATCTGGAAGAGCTGGCGGTGGCCGAAACGTGGGAAAATGGTAAGCCTGTGCGCGAAACATTGGCGGCAGATTTACCGCTGGTGGTTGACCACTTCCGCTATTTTGCTGGTTGTATCCGCGCGCAGGAAGGCAGCGCGGCGGAGCTTGATGCCAATACCGCGAGCTATCACTTCCCTGAACCGATTGGCGTGGTCGGACAGATCATTCCGTGGAACTTCCCGATGCTGATGGCGGCGTGGAAACTGGCACCCGCGCTGGCGGCAGGCTGTTGTGTGGTTCTGAAACCGGCAGAGCAGACGCCAACGTCGATCTTAGTTCTGATGGAAAAAATCGGCGATTTGATCCCGGCGGGTGTTATCAATGTGGTCAACGGATTTGGCGCTGAAGCCGGTCAAGCGCTCGCGACCAGTAACCGCATCGCCAAATTGGCCTTTACTGGCTCAACGCAAGTGGGCAACCACATCTTGCGCTGTGCAGCCGATAACTTAATTCCATCCACCGTGGAGTTGGGCGGTAAGTCACCGAACATCTATTTCCCAGACGTGTTTGACCACGAAGATGAGTATCTGAACAAGTGTATTGAAGGCACCTTGCTGGCGTTTTTCAACCAAGGTGAAGTGTGTACCTGTCCGTCACGCGTGCTGGTGCATGAATCCATCTACGATAAGTTTATTGCCAAAGTGGCCGAGCGGGCGAAAACCATCAAGCAAGGCAACCCGCTGGATACCGATTGTCAAGTGGGCGCGCAAGCCTCGCAAGAGCAGTTTGACAAGATCCTTAGCTATCTTGAAATCGGTCGTCAGGAAGGTGCAAAAGTGATTTTCGGCGGTGAAATCGCCCAGCAAGAAGATGCGTTGTCGCAAGGCTACTACATTCAGCCAACCCTACTGCAAGGTCACAACAAAATGCGCGTATTCCAAGAGGAGATCTTTGGCCCGGTGATCGCGGTGACCACTTTTAAAGATGAAGCAGAGGCCTTGGCGATCGCCAACGACACCGAATATGGCCTCGGCGCTGGGGTGTGGACGCGTGACCAGAACCTCGCTTATCGCATGGGACGTAATATCGAAGCGGGGCGGATCTGGATCAACTGCTATCACGCCTATCCCGCCCATGCGGCATTTGGCGGCTACAAAAAATCGGGCATTGGCCGTGAAACGCACAAAATGATGCTCAATCACTATCAAAACACCAAAAACCTGCTGATCAGTTACGATGTCAATCCACTTGGCTTCTTCTAAGTTGGCAGGTTAAATAAACCGACAGGTTAAACTTCACTCTAAGCCCTGAAACCTCAGGGCTTTTTTTATGGCTTGACTGGGGTTTTCTCACCTATCTGGTGCAAGTGCTGCAACTTAAAGGCGCATCTGCACGCAAATAGTGCAAAAAAATAAATTCATCAAATCAAAAGCTTAAGTTTCATTCACTGACCTTTAGCCAAAATGCCAGTGGGGTTTTTGGGAGCGAGTTCAAATTTCAGTATATCGTCTGGTTTTCTTATTTCTGCAACAGTTGTGGAATAAGGGTTGCACAGCTTTTGTGAATAAAAATGAGAAATGGTGGTTTATCTATGCATTTAACGTCGGAAGAACAACGCTGGCTGCCTTGGCTGGGGAAAACAGGCAAATTGGCGATGGGTAAAGCGTGCTTTATTAATCGCAACCGCAAGCACGCTTTGGAGCAAACTTTTGAAAATATTGCCAATACGCGGGTGCAAATTTTAACCACGTGGGCGAACAATCAATGGTCATTTTTGCAAGATGCCGCGCTCTACCTCTCCTCCAAAGCGCCCAATGAATATCACGAAACGCTGCAAAGGTTGCTCAAACGGGGCACGGATTTTTCCGAGCTGTTTATCGTAGAGCCCAATGGCACCATTGTGGAATCGACTTACTCTGGGCAAAAAACGCGTCAAGTGGCCGCAAAAGCGGCGCTAAAAAACGGCTTGCAACAACCATTTCTGCACGGTCCGTATGTCGATAAAATCACGTTGGCGATAGGCGCCTCGAGTTCCACTTTTCACGACCAAGTGACCCTGATGTTTTATCAACCGCTGCGCCAAGAGGGCAAGTTGCTTGGCTGTCTCTGCGGGCGAGTGCCGAATGATGTGATTGGCGATCTAATTCAGCGCGAAGCCGGGCACATTTACAGCGAATCGGGCGATAACTACCTGTTTATGGTGCAGTCAAATTTTGACCCTGCGATAGCCCCTGGCGTAGCACTCTCGCGCTCGCGCTTTGAAGATAACCGTTTTTCGCATGGGGAAAATTTGAAATCTGGCGTGCATACCAAGTGGGGCGTGGTCAAAGTGCAGCACCATACTGAATTTGAGATTGTGTTTAATGATCCGAAAACGGGCAAGCTGCATCCCGGTGTGCGTGAAACCATCAAAAACGGCGCCAATTTGTATGTGCAATACCCTGGCTATTCCGATTACCGGCACATCCCGGTGATTGGTAAAGGGGTGACTTTCACCATGCCTGGCTCTTTGGATAAATGGGGCATGATGTGTGAAGCGGATCTGGAAGAGGTGTATCGCCATCGCTCTGTGGCGCAAAAACTGAATCAGCAGTTTGCATTGAGTATTTTTGCCCCGATGCTGCTGCCGTTTGCAGTCAGCTCTCTTTACCCGCTGAGCGAGTGGCAACTGCTGCTGTTCTCTCTGTTGATGGGCACTGTGGCGGTAACGCTGTTTCATCTTCTCACCGCGAAGCCACTGGCGAGGCATCTTGCTAGCATGACGCAAGTGATGCAAGTTTTGGCTGAGGGGGATGGCAACTTGACTCGGCGTCTCGATGCCAGTCGTTTTAAAGCCGATGAAACGGGCGATCTTGGCCGCTGGACCAACAGTTTTATCGACAGTTTGCAGGGGGTGGTCAAAGAGCTGGTGTTTGCCAGCAAAGAGGTGCAGAGCGTATCGCAGTCGATGTTTCGTCGTAGCCAGATGTTGCTGTCCAGCAGCGACTCGACCGCCACATCGCTCACCGACATGCTGACGTTAGCGGGGATTCAAAGCCAAGAGATTGCAGGGGCCAACGACACTGCCATCGAGATGAATGGCTTGATGCAGGACGCGGTACACGCCGCGCAGCAGGAATATCACAATGCTGCGCAAAGTGCCGAGCAGATCAAAACCATTGTCCAATCCTCGGCGCAGACGGTGGAAGAAGTGAACCGCGAAATGCAAAAGATCGGTGGCATTGTCGATCTCATCACGGAGATCACTTCGCAAACCAATCTCTTAGCCCTGAATGCGGCGATCGAGGCTGCGCGCGCGGGCGAGCACGGGCGAGGGTTCTCGGTAGTTGCCGACGAGGTGCGTGTTTTAGCCAACAAAACCTCGCAGGCGGCCAATAACATCGGCGAGCTGATGAAAGCGCTGCACAGCCAGTCCGAACTGGCGGTCAGCTACATGCAAGAGGGCATTGCCAATGTAGAAAGTAACACGCAGGTGGTCGACCAATCGGCGCAAAGTGAGCGCTTGCAAACCTCAGTTAGTGGCCTCTTCAAACGGATCCAAGATATCGCTCGCAACAGTGAAGAACACCGCCAAACCGCCGACGCCACCTCACACACCGTGGCGGAGCTTCAAGAAGCTTCTGGCCAGTTAGCGCGTCGAACGGCGTTGATGCAAAACTCATTGCAACGTTTGGATCAATTGGTCGGTCGCTTTGATGTTGGCAAAGCGTCTTAACCAAATGCCGCAGCAAAGTGTCTTAACAAATGTCTTAAAAAAGGGGAGGCACGCAGTGTGCCTCCCTTTTGTTATTAGCATTACCGAGTGGTTAGTAAGTGACCACTAGGTTTATACATATTGATTGTCTGAGCTATTAAACGAGAACATGCGGATTTCATCTCGCGCTTGCCACCCCGATTTTAGGTAGAAATCCTGCGCCGAGAGATTGTTACTCAGAACGAAAAGGTGGGTTTTGGCTATGCCTTGCTGCGCGAGGGCTTCGGTTGCGCTTTGCACCAAACGCTGAGCAATTTTCTGTCCGCGGTAGTGCAGATCGACTGCCAAATGTTGTAAGTAACCACGGCGGCCATCGGTGCCAACCAGCACGGCGCCAACCATGTGCTGCCCGCCAATCTGTTGTCCGTCAATCGCAACGAAGCTCAGCCCGGGGTTTTTGGCTAAATAGGCGGCGATGCTCGCGCGGGAGTCGGCGTCTTTAAGCGATAAGTTTTCTGTTTGTCCCCACAGCGTCATCACTGAGTCGTAGTCTGAAATGTCCATTTGACGAATTGTAATCACATCTTCTCCATTGCCTTCGGCAGCATTTGTTTTAGTGCGCTTTTCGCCGATATCATGCGGCCAATTCACTCATAAAGACAAGTAGCAATTGCTTGCCACTGGACAAGATGGCTCAGTGAGAGCCATCTTGTCCGTCCGCAGCTAGTTGGCGTTGGCTTGCAAGCTTAAGCCGCTAAAAGCGGAATAGCCGTTGAGCATGATGTGGTAGGTACCCGGCGTGGCGCTAGGGAATGTGCATGTTTCGCTATTCCCATTGCGATACGGGCGACAATCCCAGTTTTGCAGTGTCGGCTCTGAGCCAAATTTGACGTACAGATCCGCATCGCCGCTCCCACCCCAGCTTGTGATCTGCAGATTCTGTGACTGCGTCAGTTCAAAGGTATAGCGAAACTGAGTGCTGCGTGAGCCAGCGAGATTGTTGACCGGCACGCCATTTTTCAGCACGTTGCCGGGTTGCGGGGTTGAGTCTGCATTGGCCATCTCAATCGCGTAGGCTAAGCCCAGCTTAGTAAATTTTTCCGCGTGTGCGCCTTCAGCATCGGAGTTTTGCAGCGTGTCTCGGCCCGTATGAATATTGGGGTTTGAGTCATTGAACTTAGATTCAAACGGCATCGCGGCTGAGAAGCCTGCATTGTGCCACGAAGCGTGATCCGAGCAGGCGTAGCCGCAGCGATCATAGCCGTAAGTGAGTGATGGTAAATATTCATCAATCAAGTTGGCGAGAAACTGCGTGAGGTTACTGTCGGTGTAATCGGTGATAAACACAATGTCTTGCGCAGATCCTTGATAATTGGTCATATCCAGTTGCAACGCTGAGACGACTTTCTTACCTTGCGCTTGATAACGGTTAGCGATCTCTTGTGAACCGCGTAGCCCAACCTCTTCGGCGGCATACGCCATAAAGGCGATAGAGCGTTTGGGCTGGAAGTTGTTTTGTGTCAGCACGCGGATAACCTCCGTCACGGAGGCGATACCGGAGGCGTCATCGTCCGCGCCCGGAGCAATGCTCTGCTCGTTGGTGCGTGAGCCGATGGTGGAGTCGAGATGACCACCGATGACGATCCACTCGTCCGGCTTTTCACTACCAGTAATGGTCAACACCACCGATTTTTGGTTGTAACCACTATGGGCAATTTGCTCGACATTCGCACCGGGTAGACCTGATGAGAGTGAGCGCCATTGACTCGCGATCCAGTCAGACGCTTGTGCGCCAGAGGTTGTGGTGTAAAAACGGTTGTTGAAACTGGCGAGTGAGCTGATGACGGTGGTGATTTGACTGGCATCGACTTGCGGTAACCACGCGTTGACGGTTGCTTTTTGGGAAATATCAGGAATAGCGAAACTAGCAAGGGTTTGCGGCATGACGCTTGCGGCCATGGCACTTTGCGCTGATGCGTGCACCATATATCCCCCACAGCGATGATGCTCTTCGTGCATGTCATGGGAGAGCGCCGCGAGCTGGCTGCTGTCGACTTGCCCGACCCAAACCTCGCTGCTGCTCGCCAGCGTATTGGGTAAAATGGGCATTGCCCCAGAGCGAGTGACGGTCTGCACCGCATCCGAGCCGATCGAAATCCAGACTTTCTCTTCCTCGGCGTATGCCTGTGCAACGCTGCCTGCCAAGACCATAGCCAATAACGTTTTGTTGTATTTCATTATCTCCTCCTGAGATATTTATAAAATCAACAAAATTTAGAACAGAAATTCGTTTTATGTTAATTATTTGTTATTGCTATGCTTGTCATGATTTATTGGCAGAAAATTATCAATAACGGCGGGAATGAGTAGCAGCACGTGAACAGCTTAGGTGGGAAGATTCTCTGCTAAAGGATCAGCAGAGAAGTGGCTTCTCTGCTGATAAGGTACTAAACAAACAAGGTTTTACGCTTTGGCTGCTTGTTGTGGTTTCGCTCTGCGACGCGTGGAGGAAGGATTGCCACCATTTGGCTTGGCATTGCCTGATTTGCCAGCGTTTGCTTTAGGCTTACCTTGTTGATTGTTTGGTTTGGCGTTGCCGCTTTGCTTCGCGCGCGGTGAATTGCCTTTGTTTTCTTGGCCAGATTTCGGCTGGCTAAACTGACGTTTAGGCTTTTTCTGCCCGTTATCCGCAGAGTTTGCTGGGCGACGCTCACCGCCTTCAGCGTTTGTTTGTGGTTGCTTCGGTTTTTTCGGCTTTTTCGCTTTGATTGGGCGAGTATCGAGTTTGGACTCTGGCACTTCGTTGCTCGGTTTGAAGCCTTGCAGCTCATGGCGAGGCAAGAGCTCTTGGATCAAACGCTCAATTGCGAACAGTTCAGGCGCTTCCAAGGCGCACACCAGTGAGATGGCTTTGCCCGTTTCGCCTGCACGACCTGTACGGCCAATGCGGTGCACATAGTCTTCTGCCACTTTCGGCAGCTCAAAGTTAACCACTTGTGGCAACTGAGGAATGTCGATACCACGAGCGGCGATATCCGTCGCTACCAGCACACGAATGTCACCCGATTTAAAATCCGCCAGCGCTTTGGTTCGCGCACCTTGGCTCTTATTGCCGTGAATCGCCGCTGCTGAAATGCGGTTGTCATTGAGGAAAGCGGCAAGACGGTTTGCGCCGTGCTTGGTGCGGGTAAACACCAGCACTTGCTGCCAGTTACCGTCTTGGATCAGTTTCGCCAACATGTCTGGCTTTTTCTTCACATCGGATGGGTAAATACACTGCTCAACGGTGCGAGCAGTCGAGTTTGCCGGGCTAACCGAGATCTCCACCGGATTGTTTACCAGCCCTTTGGCCAGCGCGCGGATCTCTTCTGAGAAGGTGGCCGAAAACAGCAAGTTTTGACGTTTTGCCGGCAAAATCTGCAGAATTTTACGAATGTCGCGGATAAAACCCATGTCGAGCATGCGGTCCGCTTCATCCAGCACCAGTACTTCTAACTGATCAAACTTCACTGCGTTTTGCTGGTAAAGATCCATCAGACGCCCTGGGGTCGCGACTAAGACGTCGGCCCCTTTACGCAGGCGCAGCATTTGCGGGTTGATTTTTACCCCACCAAATACCACTGCACTGCTCAGTGGCAAGTGACGGCTGTACATAAACACGTTCTCTTGCACTTGCGCCGCAAGTTCACGCGTTGGCGTTAGGATCAAGGCGCGAACTTGGTTACTACGCACACGTGGGCCGTTGGACAATCTTTCAAGGATCGGCAGAGTAAAGCCTGCGGTTTTCCCCGTACCTGTCTGCGCGGCGGCCATCACGTCCTTGCCTTGTAAAATCGCAGGAATTGCCTGCATTTGAATTGGCGATGGCGTGTCGTAGCCTTTCTCCTGAATAGCTTTAAGGATTGGTGCAGACAGACCTAACGAGGTAAAACCCATATGTGATTCTCAATATAAATGGTAGGAAGCGTCGCCCATTTTTCAGGCGGCGAAAAGTGCGACATTCTGAGGCTTTTACCCGTCTACTTCAACCGATAATTGTCTCTTTTCAATTCAAGTGCAGAGTCGTGGCTTTTGTGAAGCACTTCTCGCTTTTGCTCATCAGGGCCCATTTCCTCTTTACCTCAACTTAACTTGGGGTTTTAGCCTGCATCTAGGGTTTAAAAAACAAGGAGATGATGATGAGAAGTTATGTTGAACACGCCAACATGTCGGTGGTGGACCACAAAAAACCATCCACTTTTTGACCAGTGCTGACGTGCACTTACGCAATGACTACACAATAACGATAGGCAGGCCATCTCACGGCGCAGTTCAGCGAGCTGACTGCGCGTCAGGGGAAGGCTATAACTAATGACAAAAAGAGGCGAGCAATGAAAACCTACAATGTGTTCTATTCGGTCAAGCAAGGCGTGAGTTGTAAGCAGGTGAGTAAACTGACCGATGAATTTGTCGCCCAGTTACGCACTCATGAGTTGATTGAATCGGCAATGAGTCAGCGCATCGTCAACAAAGGTAACTTTCCGGAGATGGCGGATTTTCATTTGGCGGTGAACTTTAAAGATCAAGCGCAGATGGATGCGTCGTTTCACACCATTCGGCTATCTTTAATGACAACTTATCCGCATGCCGACTTGATGCGTTCAGTGGCGGATTTTAAAGTGACGTTTAGCGAGTCGCTGAGCGATTTACCCGTGGCTTAAAATGAGGATGTTATGCAAAAGCAAAACCCAATTGAACTGCAAGCGATCGATCACCTTGTGCTGCGCGTGAGCGATCTGCCGCGCATGCTGCACTTTTACTGTGAGGTGTTGGGCTGCCAAGTAGAACGTGAATTAGCGGAGTTTGGCTTAACGCAACTTCGCGCTGGCAGTGCCTTGATTGATCTGGTGACCATTGAGGGCAAACTTGGTCAACAAGGTGGCCGTGCGCCGGGCAAAGAAGGGCGCAATATGGAGCATTTTTGTTTGCAAATTACTCCGGCGGATGAAGAGCAACTGCTGGAGTACTTTGCTTCACATCAAGTGACCGTGGACGAGTTTGTTGAACGTTATGGCGCACAAGGCTTTGGCCGCTCTGTGTATATTCGCGATCCAGAAGGCAATACGGTGGAGCTTAAACCGCAGGTGCGCTAAAGCACCGAAACAAAAAGAGCAGCGTGTGGGCTGCTCTCTGTTTCGCAAAGACGGCACTTTAGTCGGCTTGGCTTGGTGCTCGCCACCATAAAGGGAAGCACTGGCGCGGCTAAGCCATTACGCTTCCGTTCAAACTCATCGTGCTACCGCTCAAACTCATCACGCTACCGCTAAAAGCAACGTCTAATTAACGTTACCCGATTTTCTGGCAGATCGCCTCGGCCAGTTGGTGGCTGGCGATATTGCGCTCAATGACCGCATCCGGCACTCGGCCTTGTTCAATCACGCCAATCCAATCTTCGATCATGCTAGCAAAGCCTTTGCTGGCAAGCATCGGCGTCCAGTCGGCGAGGTGAAGTGTGCTTTGTTGCCCTTGTTGCCACAGGGTACCTTGGACAAAAGAGTCAAATTCCACGGCGCGGTTTTGATAGCTCGCGCTGACTCGCTCGCAAGTGATGCCAAACTGGCGGTTCATTGAGGCGTGCAGCAGCGTTTCGCCACTTTGCCACTGCACATCGACTCTGGCGAGCTTGCCATCGGCCATTTGATGGGTGAGGTAGACATCGCGCAAATCCGCTTTGGCATTGAGGTTAACGCTATCGAGTGGGTGAATGAAATCGTCAAAAAGGAAAGTGCGAACATCGCCAGGTAAATTGAGACGATGCTTTTCCCAGCGTAGAGAGCGCAGCTCTGCGCTCTCGCCATGCGCTAGTTCTGGAATATGCTGGTTAAACAGTGGGATATGGCGGCGATTGAATCCGACATACAAAGGCTGTTGCTGACGAATGGCTAACTCGTAGAGCGCTTCGACCTCTTTGGCATTATCAGCCAAGGGTTTATCCACAAATGTGGCGATGCCGTGCTGAAGGAAAAACGCGGCAATTTCGTAGTGAATCTGCGTGTCCGCGTGGATCATCACCGCATCCACCTTCATCTCCAGCAGTTGGCGATAATCCTGACACACTTCAGTCACGCGATACTGCTGTGCTAACTGCGCTAAAGTTTGCGCGTTGCGGGTGCAAAACACCAGTTCAATCCCAGCTCTTTGGCAAATCACAGGTAGGTAAGCTTTCTGCGCGATGTCGCCCAGCCCAATGATGGCTATTTTCATATTTTCCCCAGCGCTATTCAGCGATTGATGCTTCTATCGGTAAGATGAGCAACGTAATGAATGGGTTGGCATTCGGTCAACAATTCTCTACCAAGCTTGTGCAGCGAATCGCTTTGTTTAGCCTGTTGCTCATTTTGTATAGTAAAAACCAGCCCCAAAGCGGGGCTGGATAGGTTCAGTCGAGGGATTTTTTAAACCTGAAAGACGCGAGAATCAGGCCAAATAGGGTGAAACCAATCATCCAGATGGTGTCGCGCCATAGGTCGAATAAATCCGCGCCGCGCAGCACAATGCCGCGGATCATTCGCATAAAGTGGGTAGCGGGCAGCACTTCAGCAATCCATTGCGCCGCGACGGGCATCCCCTCGTAGGGGAACATGAAGCCTGAGAGCAAAATCGAGGGCAGCAGGATAAACACCGTCATCTGCATGGCTTGTAATTGGGTAGTGGCGATGGTGGAGATCACCAAACCGAGCGTCAAACTGGCGGAAATAAACAGCAGTGTCCCGAGCAAGATCTGGCTGACCGCGCCATTAATGGGCACGCCGAAAATAAAGTGACCCAAACCCAAAATGATGAACACCTGAATCAGGCCGACAAAAATATACGGCACAATTTTCGCCACCATCAGCTCAAATGAGCGCACGGGCGTGGTGATGAGCAGCTCCAAATTGCCTCGTTCGCGCTCACGCACAATCGCCGCGCTGGTGAACAAAATCATCGTCATGGTGAGGATCACCCCAAGCAAACCCGGCACGATATTGACCGCAGAGCGGCGACTCGGGTTGTAATAAAGCGCCACTTCAAAGGTTTTCTGCACTTTGGGCCTGAGCTCAAAATCAAAGTCGGTCAACGGCATATTTTGCAAACCAAGGATCGCCGAGCTGATCATGGTATCGGAGCCATCGACAATCCACTGCCCGAGCTCGCGCCCCTGCGCCATACGTTGTGTCAGATCAGGCGGCAAGATCAGCGCCGCGCGCACAATACCGTCTTGAATCGCCTGCTCAGCTTGCTCTGCGGTGGCGTAGTGCTGGGTAACGTTCACCACTTGTGTCACCCTGACTGATTGGGTCAAGAGGCGTCCTGCGGTACTTTCGCTTTGATCGACCACTGCCACGGGAATATCGCGAATATCGGTGTTGATCGCATAACCAAAGAGCAGCAACTGGATAAGCGGGATCATCACCACCATGCCAAAGGTGATGCGATCACGAGATAACTGACGAAGCTCTTTAACCACAATCGCTTTCATGCGAAACAGCGCGTTCATTGGCGACCCTCCCCAGTGACAGAAACAAACACATCTTCCAAACTGGGTCGGGCCAGATTCATTTCCGCTTGTTGCAGATGAGGAAATTGGCTTTTCAACCACGCGATTGGATCGGGCACGCTTTGGTCAATCAGCACCCGCAAACGAATACCGAGCTGAGCGGCGGAGCGCACTTGCGGCAGTGGCAACAGGGCTTCTTTTAGGGCGCGCAACTGGTTTGCTTTTACTTCAACAATCTTGACCCCCATTTGCGCCATCAGCTCTTCAGGCGCGCCATCGGCGCGGATCAGGCCCGCTTCCATAATCGCTAAACGGTGGCAGCGTTCGGCTTCGTCCATGTAGTGAGTGGTCACCAAAATGGTGGTGCCTTGATCGGAAAGATCGAACAACTGCTCCCAAAAATCGCGGCGATTTTCTGGGTCAACCGCCGAAGTCGGTTCATCTAAAAACAACAGCTCAGGATTGTGCATGGTGGCCGCTGCCAAAGAAAGACGCTGTTTTTGTCCGCCGCTCATGCCAGAAACCCGCTGTTTGCGGCGCTGATCCAGCCCATAGGTGGCGAGC
This sequence comes from Vibrio navarrensis, assembly GCF_015767675.1. Lineage (NCBI taxonomy): Bacteria > Pseudomonadati > Pseudomonadota > Gammaproteobacteria > Vibrionales > Vibrionaceae > Vibrio > Vibrio navarrensis. The sequence continues at coordinate 917,347 of NZ_CP065218.1, forward strand.
TGCTCGTCCACGCGCTGCTTGAGCGCTTTACGATCCATACCGAAGATCTGCCCGATAAATTGCAGGTTCTCTTGCACGGTTAAGTCGTCGTACAGGGAGAACTTCTGCGTCATGTAGCCAATTTTAAGTCGCAGTTGTTCCGATTGACGCGGTATCTGCAATCCGAGCACATCCACCTTACCTTCGGTTGGGCTCAGTAGCCCGGTCAGTACGCGGATGGTGGTCGATTTACCACAGCCGTTTGGCCCGAGAAAACCGTAAATGCTGCCCTTGGGAACGTTAAGCGTGATGCTATCTATGGCGGTAAACTCGCCAAATTTCTTCACTACATTTTCGGCTTGAATCGCGTAATCGCCGCAGTTGATTTGATTCATGCTCAGTCTCCCAAATCGATCTGCGCGGGCACGCCGGAAGGGAGCGATTGGGCAGCTGCGTCGAGATCCACCTCGGCGAGATACATCAAACGTGAACGCTCCTCTTCTGTCAGAGCAAAATAGGGGGTGAATGACGGCTCGTCAGAGACCCAACGCACGTTGCCACTGAGCGGGTTGTCCACACCATCGACGTGCACCGTGACCTGCTTACCGGGCACAAAATCGACGCGATATTTAGCGGGTACGTAGACGCGCGCATAAGGAATGCGGTTGGCCTGAATCACCGCGACCATGCCATTGACAGGAACGCGCTCACCCAAGTTATACGGAAGATTATCGAGAATGCCGTCACGGGTAGCGACGATGGTCAACTCGGCCAATTTTTGCTCTTGCAGCGCGACATCGGCATCGGCAACCGCCAGTTGCGCTTTGGCTTGCTCAATGTCTTCCGGACGTGCACCCGAAGTCAATTTACTGAACTCTTCGTTGGCCGAGTCAAGTTCGGCTCTGGCGGAATCACGCGCGGCGAGAGCGGTGTCTTTCTCGGATTGACTGATGAGTTTTTTCGCCACCAGCTCGGATTTGCGCTTGTAGGTTTTCTGCGCTTCGATCAACTGCGCTTCGGCTCGTGCCACCCGCGCTTGCGCCGCAGCGATGTCTTCAGGGCGCTCGCCGTTGGTCAGCTTGAGTAAAGAAGCCTGCGCTTTGGCTTTTTCGGCCAGCGCACGCGCTAACATGGCTTGCTGATTTTTACTGTCCAAACGAACCAGAACATCGCCTTGCGCTACTGCGCTGCCCTCTTTAACGGGCAACTCTCGAATGATTTCATTGGCGGTAGCGGTAAAGGTCACCCTATCGCGCTCAAGCGTGCCGAGTGCTTGGGGTTTGGAATCGCTGGTGCAAGCGGTAAGGGCGGTTAAAACCAGTGTTGCAAATAGCAGATGTCTCATTGTTTTGTCCTGGTTAATTCAGCAGTGATGATTTAAGCACAGTGTAGCCTCGCCGAGTGAAAGAGCGAAAGTGGCATAATTCTGCAAATATTACGCAAGTGATGAATTTGCGTGACTAACACCTTGAGTATAGTAACTTACTGATTAAGCGTTATTTGTTGCATGTGGTACGGGATCAAGATCGCGCGAAATACTCTGTGTGGAGGCGAGTATGGTGAGCAACTGCTTTCCCGATCGCGGGTATTTGTTAAGAGGAAGTTGCATGAAAAGTGGCACAATTAGAGGCGTGTTTTGATTGAATTTAGACTCACCTCAAATTAATTCTGCCCTTTAAAACGGATTGCTTTGCTATATTGCGTGGCAGGTATGGATTGCAGAGAAAATGAAGGAATAACAATGAGTAAACGCACATGCGTTTTGACGACCGCAATGTTGCTGGTGGGTTGTGGTGGCGGTGGTGGAAGCGCGACGCCAAGCGAGCAAGGTTCCGCGAATAACAGCAACTGCGGCAATATGCCAGAGATGGCGTGTACCTATCCCTTAGAAAAATTAACCACCAAAGTGACTTTTTCGCATAGTTCATCCTCTCTAGAGGACGTCTATACGCTGTATATCCGAATGGAGGGGAATAACGGACAGACCTCAACGCCGATTCAAATTCTCAATGATCACAAGTTTGAATTGACTATCGGAGGTGTCTCTTTTCCGCTCAAAGCAGGTAACGGTGGGGAGGTGCTAACCGCTCATAACTTGCCGATAAACGGGCAGATTTATGAGCTGTACTGGTATAAAGGCGACGATTTGATCGAAAGAAACGCCGTGCAATCGCTGGCTGAGCCAGTCAAAGTCAATTTGTACACAGATGCTTCTGATAATGCGCAAATTGAGGTCAGCAATTGGCAGCCGGACAATTATCAATACCGTGTTGATCTGTTTAATTTGTCTTGCGACAACCTGCTTGGGGAAAAACAAACCTATGTTCCCAAAGGGACGGGCTATTTTACACTCGAAGAGCCGGTTGCTTTTATCTCCTTTTCCGACAAGTATGGCGTAAGCTATCAGCAGTTGGTCGAAGGTAACCAGAGTTGTGAGTTTATGGTTAATGTCGATGCTGAAAAGAAGCTGACGCCAACCGATGCAGTGAATAAGTTGAGCTTTAGTAGCTACTCCCACACAACTGAAAGCAAAAAACTGTTTTAAGCGTATTGGCCTAGAGCCGTTGACACAACATTTCGCTCATTAACGTCCAGTGTATTCCACTGGACGTTAATGTTTATAGGGCTTAATCCCCCAGCGGCTGCCTCTCTTCACCGCCTCGGTGGGAATCTAACGCCACTTTCAAGCGACGCAGTTTATCTCGTGAGCGGCGTTTGTTTTTCACCGCCAGCGCCATGGCGAGTACATCGATCAAAGCCAGCATTGCGTAGCGGGATGCGGAGGGTTTGTAAATAAAATCGGTCTCATGGTGCTGGATGGGCAGCAGCAAATCTGCTTTCTGTGCCAAAGGGGTGCGCGGCGGACAAATCACGATGACTTTTAGCCCATACTCGCGCGCCAGTTGCGCACTTTCCAGCAGATCCGGTGTGTAGCCAGACGCCGAAAGCATCAGCATCACATCGCTGCGCTCCGCGGTTGCCGCAACCATGCGCGTTAGCAAACCATCGTGATAGGTCACCACGGCAAAACCGAGGCGAAATAACCGATGTTGTAGCTCTTGCGCGGCGATGGTTGAGCCGCCGCCCATGCCGACACTGATGATCTGCCGTGCGCTATTGAGCCACTCTACCGCTTGGTCGATCGCTTGTTCGTTTATTAAGCGACGGTTTTGTTCCAACGTCTGTTTGATCGATTGGTAAACCATCTGATAACTGCTCGGCTCGGGTGATTCGAGAATAAATCGCTGGCCGATGGTTAACGATTGGGCCAGTTTGATTTTCATCTCACGCACATTCTTGCAGCCAATCGCCTTGGCAAAACGGGTCACGCTCGCCTCACTCACCTGCGCGCTTTGGGCAATGTCGCTAATGCTGGCATTGGCGGCGGCGCTGACCTCATCCATCACCCATTGGGCGACTTTTTTCTCCGCGTCACGCAGAGTGCTGAAACGCTCGTTGATTTGCGAAAGGATGTCGACATCTAAGTTCACAAGAAGATCCTGTACTGCTTACTGTGGGAGGAAACTAGAAACGGGTTTCTAACCACTGGGTTACTTGATATTGCTCATCTCGCAGGGCCAGAGCGCGCCATTTATCGAACGTCAGGCATGGGTGTGAGGTGGAAAACACCAAAATGTCCCCCACATCCAGCGAGCAGTCAGCGGGAATTTCGACAAAGGTGTGCTGGTCCATAATCGCTACCGCTTGGCTGTGCTGTGGCAGCGCGAGCGGCTCACCATCGCGAAATGCCAGTTGTAAAGTCGGCAGCCCTGCGTCGAAAGCCACGTCACGTTTGCCCATACCGACCAGAAGGCGAGTGGGCTCAGGGCGAGAAATCACGTGCGCCCAGATTTCCAGCGCGGAGATGAGATCGCCGCCTAACTCACACGCCGCGCCCTGATGCGGTTTGGCGCGCGCCATCACTTGTTGCTGCGCCATTTGGTAAATTCCGGTGTCATGGGTAACGTAGCAGCCGGGGCGGATCATCGTCTCAATGCCGTCGAGCTCGGCGAAGGTTTTTGCTACCACGTCATACCACGCCGAGCCTGCGCCTGTGAGCAGGGGTTTAGCTGGCAATAGCCCGGCGGTTTGCAACTGGCGCGTCAGCTCACAGGCAGTGTGGAGAAATGTGCGGATCTCGCTTTCGGCATTGTCGCCGTGGATCACCCCTTCATAGACTTCAATGCCCGCCAGTTTCAGGTTCGGTTGCCTAGCAATGTGCGTCGCCAAGGCGTGCACTTGTTGCAGCGTGCGGCACCCGCAGCGACCGCCCGCCACGCCGTATTCGATCAAGACGTTGAGCGTCAGTTGCTGCGCTGCGAAAAACTCCGCCAACGCATCGACGTTGCGTGTTGAATCCACGCAGCAGTAAAACTCAATCGGTTGTTCACTAAGCAGCTTGGCGATGATCGCCATATTGCCTTTGCCCACCAATTGATTCGCCATTATGACCCGTTTGGCACCCGCCATAACCGCCACTTGCGCTTGAGCAGGGCTGGCCACGGTGATGCCCCAAGCGCCATGCTGCAGTTGCTGGCGAAACAGTTCTGGTGTCATCGAGGTTTTACCATGGGGAGCGAGTTTGACCTGATGACGATCGGCAAAGTCTTGCATCCAACGCAAGTTGTTTTCCAGCGCGCTGTGGTTTAACACGGCGGCTGGCAGGCTGATCTCGTCATGAGCAAGAGAAGGGAGATGAGCATGAAGCGCTTGCCCTTTTTCACCTTCGGCAGGGAAATTGTCTGCGTGCTTCTGATAGTTTTTATCAGGTAAGTCCTTTATTTTGCTCATAATCTTCCGCTCCTAACATGATTTAATTAATTGAAAAATAATACTTATTTTTGATAATGCTAAGCGTCGTGATAGAAACTATCAAACTTTGCTCGATGCTTTGCGGGAGACATCACTGATTCGAAATGACCAAGCTTTAAGATCACTTCCTCTTATTTTGGCATGGACGCAAACCCGCATGCAGTTCGATACCCTCATCAAACAGGCAGAGATTTACGACGGCACAGGCGCGACGCCATTTATTGCCGATGTCGCGATAAAGCAAGATCGCATAGTCCAGCTTGGACAGCTCGCGAACGCTTCGGCGCAGCAAGTGATTGAAGGACAAGGTCTAGCGCTAGCGCCCGGATTTATCGATGTGCATACTCATGACGACACCAATGTGATCCGCTTCCCACACTGTTTGGCCAAAATTAGCCAAGGTGTCACCACTGTGATTGTGGGCAACTGCGGCATCAGCGCCAGCCCTGCGGTGCTGAGCGGTGAACCGCCGGATCCGATGAATTTGCTTGGTGAGCAGAGTGATTTCGTTTATCCCACATTTGCTCACTATGCCGCGTCGGTCGAGCAGGCCAAGCCAGCAGTGAATGTTGCAGCGCTGGTTGGCCATACCACGCTGCGCAATAACCTGATGGACCATTTGCAGCGCCCAGCCACGCAAGCGGAAATCGAGCAGATGCGCGCGGCACTGACAGAAGCGATGGAGCAGGGCGCACTGGGGCTCAGCTCGGGTCTGGCGTACGCCAGTGCCAAACAAGCCACCGCCGAAGAGGTGGTGCAACTGGCTAAGGTGTTGGCCGGGTATCAAGGCATTTACACCACGCATATGCGCAGCGAGTTTGCGGAGATCCTCACCGCGATGGAAGAAGCGTTTGCGACGGGCAGACAAGCGCGGGTGCCTGTGGTGATCTCCCATTTGAAATGTGCGGGCGCGGGAAACTGGGGACGCAGTGTGCAAGTACTGGAGCGGATGGAGAGCGCAGCAGCCCTGCAAGAGGTCAGCTGCGATTGCTACCCATATTCGGCCAGCTCCTCAACCCTAGATTTAGCGCAAGTGAATGACGAAATTGATATTTTTATTACCTGGTCAAAAGGATTGCCACAGCAGGCGGGCAAAACCCTCAAACAGATCGCAGAGGATTTACAGTTGCCGTTGCTGCAGGCCGCAAAAGCACTGCTGCCTGCCGGCGCTGTCTACCACTGCATGGCAGAGCAAGATGTTAAACGAGTGCTCAAATACCCGTTAACTATGGTGGGATCCGATGGTTTACCCAACGACCCGCATCCCCACCCGCGTTTGTGGGGCGCTTTTCCCCGAGTGCTTGGACACTACTGCCGCGAGGAGAAACTCTTCTCCCTTGCCGAGGCGATTTTTAAGATGACCGGAATGTCGGCGCAGCGTTTCAAACTGGCGGATCGCGGCGTGATTCGGCTGGGCGCTTTTGCCGACTTGGTACTGTTTAACCCGCACACCATCAAAGATACCGCGACCTTTGCCAACCCAATTTCAGCCGCGCAAGGCATTGAAGCGGTGTTTGTCAACGGGCACCTCTCTTATCACGCTGGCGAAGTATCGCCGACTCGAACGGGTAGGTTTCTCTATCGAAGTCAATTTAAACCAGAAACCGTGTGAATCGCCGCTGGGCAGACAACGGGTTTCTCTAACAAAAGGACAATAACAATGACGATAAAACGATACGGCGTGGAAGGTGGCGTAGGAACGGGTGGACAGCATTTGCCCTTTGCCCGTGCCACCGAAGCGGGCGGCTTTTTGTATGTTTCGGGGCAAACCCCGATGAGAGAGGGTGAAGTGGTCGAAGGCGGGATCGTCGAGCAATCGCGTCTCGCGCTGCAAAACTGTGTCGATATCATGCACGAGGCCGGTTACACGCTGGAAGATGTGGTGCATGTGAAAGTGATCCTTACCGATGCGCGCTATTTTCAGTCGTTCAATAAAGTGTTTAGCGAATTTTTCGCCGCTCATCCACCGGCGCGCATCTGTATGGTGTGTGACTTGGTGGTGGATGTAAAAGTGGAAGTGGACGTCACCTGCTACCGTGCGGATCGCGTATGAGCGCCAGCAAGCTTAAGGTTGGCTTTTTCGGCGAATGCATGCTTGAACTGAGCGGCCAGCCGCTCAAACAACGTTTTGGTGGCGACACGCTCAACAGCGCGCTTTATCTTGCTCGACTATGCCAAGATAGCCCGATAGCGGTTTATTACGCGACTGGGCTGGGAGACGATGACCTGTCGCAACAACTGCTCTTGGCTTGGCAAGCAGAAGGCATTGATACCTCGCTCGTGACGCGCCATGCAGGGCGGCTGCCCGGGCTGTATCTGGTGAGCAATGATGCCTCTGGTGAGCGCCGTTTCCACTATTGGCGTGACAGCGCCGCCGCTAAATTTTATTTTTCCGAAGTGCAGCTAAGCCCGCTGGAGCGTGCATTGCAAGCCGGGGAACTCGATTGGCTTTACTTGAGTGGTATCAGCCTCGCGATTTTACCTGACGCTGACAAAGCGCGGCTGATTGACAAGTTACGCGCTTTCTCGCTAGCGGGAGGCAAAGTGGCGTTTGACAACAATTTTCGTCCTCAGCTTTGGTCGGCGCAGCAGGCGCGGCACTGGTATGGGGAATTACTGCCTTGGGTCGATCTCGCTTTCATCACGCAAGAGGATGACGAGCAAATATGGGGGCAAGAGCGGCCTTTGTATGAGCGATACCAACAATGGGACTGCCCTGAAGTAGTGATAAAACGTGGCGCGCAGCCTTGCCAGTTGCTTTTGCGTCAGCAGGGGGAAGTGCAATCGTTGAGTGTGGCGGCCGAAGAAGTTGCTCATGTTGTCGATACCTGCGCCGCGGGTGACGCATTCGCTGCCGGGTATCTGGTTGGGCGATTCACCGGGAGTGGGCCACAGGCATCGGCTGAGCTTGCTCACCGTTTGGCTGCGCTGGTTATTCAGTATTCAGGCGCAATCATTCCGGCTCAGAGCATGCGTCATCTACAGCTTGAGTCTGGCGAGGTTTAGCGCTGCTCGCGCAGAGTTCTATTTCTTATTTTAGGAGGCAGCATGGCGGCCAACCGTGAACTTAATCTCATGCCCTATCCGCAGCAAGTGCAGCTCCTTTCTGGGCGAATTGCTATCGATGCCGACTTCAGCATGCTGCTTAAAGGTTATCGATGCAACGCGGTGGTGAAAAAACTCAAGCGCACATTGGAGCGCCTCTATCGGCAAACGGGCGTGCCGATGTTGCACTGGCAAGCCTCGTCGCAGCAAAGCGCGACGTTAGTGGTGGATATCGCGAGTGCGCCGCCAAGCGATGTGCCGAATCTGGGTTGGGATGAGTCTTATCATTTGCACGCCGCAGAGGGGCAAGTGGTGATCCGCGCGCCGCAGCCAGTGGGGGCCTTGCATGCGCTGGAAACCTTCTTGCAACTGATTGAAAGCGATGCTCAGGGCTACTACCTACCAGCGCTGTCTATCACGGATGCGCCGAGATTTGGCTGGCGCGGCGTTTCCTATGACACGGCCCGCCGCTACATTGAGCTACCCGTTATTTTGCGCCAACTTGATGCGATGGCCGCCGCCAAACTCAACGTATTCCACTGGCACTTTTGGGACGATCAAGGCATTCGTATTCAGTTCGAAAGCTACCCCAAACTGTGGCAGCACAGTGCTGATGGCGATGTGTACAGCAAAGCCGAGGTGTCGCAGGTGATCGAATATGCTCGCGCGCTGGGGATACGGGTGATACCGGAGATCTCCTTGCCCGGCCACGCCTCTGCGGTGGCGCATGCCTATCCGCATCTGATGTCTGGCCCCAGCGGGCAAACCTACCCACAGCAACGTGGATGGGGCGTGTTTGCGCCGCTGATGGACCCAACCAATCCCGAGCTGTTGAGCTTTCTGGCGAGCATTTTTCACGAAGTGGTGGCGCTTTTCCCCGACCAGTACGTGCATATTGGTGGGGACGAACCCGACTACCAACAGTGGCGCGATAATCCACGCATTCAGCGTTTTATCCAAGAGCATCAGCTCGATGGTGAACGCGGTTTGCAGTCTTACCTCAATACCCAAGTAGAGAGTATGCTGGCGGCGGATGGGCGTAAAATCATTGGTTGGGACGAAGTGTGGCACCAAGATCTGCCGACGTCGGTGGTCATCCAAAGCTGGCAAGGGCACGACAGCATCGGCCGTGCGGCTAAGCAGGGTTATCAAGGGATTTTATCCACGGGTTACTATCTTGATCAGCCGCAACCCACCAGTTATCACTATCGCAACGATCCCATGCCGCAAGGTTTAGCAGTGGATGATCAGTTGGCAACTGGCGACAAGTTTGTCTGTTACACGTGGCATAAGCCGCGGCCTAAAGGTGAGGCGCTAAGTGGCAATCTGATCATTATTGAAAGTGCGCAAGGGCAGGTACGCGCTTTTAGCGATTACCACGGCCGATCTCGTCAGGCAGTCACCGTGTTGGAATATCTTCCCGGCGTGCGTTTTCGCGGTCATCTCGACACCTTTATGTCCTACACGGAATTCCACTACCAGTTTGCTGGCGAGCAGCTTGCTAACGGCAGTTATCAACGGATTGGCAATGTGCGTTATCCCGTTACTGGCGTGTTAAGTGCCAGCAGTGATTGGCCGCAAAACACACTGCCAGAGGCAAAGGGCGGCTACCCCGCTGAACTTAGTGAAAAAGAGCGCGCGTTGATCCTCGGTGGTGAAATCACCATCTGGGGAGAACTGGTCGACTCAATGACGATCGAATCGCGTTTGTGGCCGCGCAGTTTCGCTATCGCAGAACGTTTTTGGTCGAGTGTTGAGCAGCGCGATGAGCAGAGCATGTATCGCCGTATGCAGGTTATCGATACTTGGTCGCAGCTTTCACTCGGTTTACGCCATCAGGCCGACGCGCAACTGGGCTTAATGCGGCTGGCGATGGGCTTTGACAGTACGCCGCTGGCGGTGCTCGCCCAGTACACAGAGCCTGGGCAATACTACGCAAGGCATTGGCAAAAGTGGCAGGCAACGCCGACTTGTGGCGAACGTTACAATCAATATGAGCGACTCAACCGTTTTGTTGATGCGTTGGCGGTGGAAAGCCTTGCCGTCTATCAGATGGAACAACTGCTCCGCGACGTGGATTTCGGCCAGAGAGCAGAGTGCCAAGTGATTCTCGCCTCATTAACCAGCCATTATCAGACGGCAAAATGGGCCGCCACGCAGTCGCTTGAACTGCTGGCACGAAGCGTCTCTGGGGCGCAGAGTGTACCACTGGCACAAGCGACCATTGAGGTGGCCGATTTGGCCTTGATCTTATTGGAGAAAGTGTCCGAGAACGCCACAATAAGCGCAGATCAATACTACGCTTACCAAGCCGTGTTGGATGAGAACTCGGCGCTATTTGATGAGGCGATTGTGGCGCTTGTCAGGCCGACAGAGCAACTGCTTCACAAATTTGCGCACTGATTAGCAAAAGCCGTTGCCGCCTGCGCCGACAGGCGGCAAGGTAGAGAGATAACGAGAAGCAATGGAAGCAAATTCCCATGACGACAGGCAATTTACATTTTTATCTTGGCACTTATACCGATCAACCCAGCATCAGCGAAGGCGTCGCGCAACTGGAATTAAATAGCGAAACGGGTGAGTTGATCCCGTTCAATGAGTTGGTGGTGTTAGCCAATCCCTCTTACCTCACCCAAACTGCACGCGGTTTATACACGTTCAATGAAGTGGCGCAGTCGCAAGCACCGCAACTGGTGTGGCTTGGCTGCCACGATACGGCGCAAATTGAGATCGAAGGCGATTACCCGTGTCATCTCGATATTGACGGTGAGCAGCAGTTTTGCGCGGTGGCCAGTTACGGCTCCGGCAACACTTCAATCTTCAAGTTGGATGAAACCGGTAAGCCGATTGGCAAACTGACAGAGCTGTTTGTTGATGGCAGTGGGCCAAATCAGGCGAGACAAACCGCGCCGCACGCGCATCAGGCTATCTTCCTGCGTCACAGCCCGTATTTGATGGTGGTCGATCTGGGCACGGATCGTCTCAATATTTTTGCCATCGATAGACAAAATGAGACCTTCCGCCTGCATCAATCTCTGTCATTGCCGCCGGGTTGCGGCCCTCGTCATCTGGTATTGACGCAACAGGAAGATCGCATTTATCTGGTCGCAGAGCTTTTTGAAACCTTGATGGTGATTGAGCGCCGCGGCGAACAGTGGCATCTCTGCTCGCAGCAACCGTTGCTCCCGGGCGAGAGCAACGGCGAAGCCGCCTCGGCGATTCGCTTGTCCCCAGATGAGCGATTTCTTTACGTCTCGTGTCGCAGGCAGAATAAAATCGCCATTTTTGCACTCAGCCACGCCCAGCCTGAATGGATTGGCGCTGTTGACACTGGCGGCCAGTTTCCACGCGATTTTGTGCTGTCGCGTGATGGTAAATGGTTGCTTGTTGCCAATCAGCACTCGCATAATGTGGTCAGTTTTCGCCGCGACAGGCAAACGGGGTTACTGAGCCCAAGTGGGTTTAGTTGCCAAGTGGGTAGCCCGGTCTGTTTACTGGAACATCAAGGGGCATGTTAACGCCTCTTGGCTGGAAAGCCTGATGATAACTTGAGATACTTCTGCGCTTGGTTTGAAGTCAAAGAGAAAATAAGCATGACAATTCATCGCATTAACCCCGGCAATCGCTGGTCAGATATTACCGTTTTTAACGGCATCGCCCATTTTGTTGAAGTGGCGGACAGTGATACTTCGGCAGATATGAAAGGCCAAGTGGAACAAATTTTGTCTCAGGCAGAAGTGCAGCTTGCGAAGATTGGTAGCGACCGCTCTCGCGTTCTTTCGGTGACCATCTACGTGACCGATTTCGCCCATTTTGATGCATTAAACCAAGTGTGGGACAACTGGTTCCCACAAGGTTGTGCGCCGAGCCGCGCGTGTGTCAAAGCTGAACTAGCCGATCCGAACTATTTGGTTGAGATGGCGTTTGTCGCCGCTGCGGGTGCAGAGTTTCAATAGCTGCAGACACCATGTAGACGTAATCATTCACAAAGGGGCCGTTTGCCCCTTTGATGTTAGTACTGGTTGCTAATGTTGACCGCTGAGCTGAGCCAATACGTCAGTCAGCGAAGGGAAGATGTGGTGGCCAAAGCGTTTCACTTCGGCGCAAGGTTCAACCAAATCGGGAATTTGGTAGGTGATCATCTGCGCTGCCACCGCCGCACGTACGCCGTTGTTGGAATCTTCAAAAGCCAAACAGCGTTCTGGTGCGATCTTGAGTCGGCTGGCGGCGAGTAAGTAGATTTCTGGGTCGGGCTTGCCGTGGCTTACTTCGCACCCGGTGGTGATGCTGTCGAAGTAGTGATCCAGCCCGGCGAGCTTGAGTTTGACTGACGCGACCTCTTTTTGCGTCGAGGTGGCCACCGCCGTTGGGATCTGCTGAGCTTTTAGCCACTGTAACAGTTCGATCACGCCAGCTTTGACCGGAATAGCCTCATGAAATACAACCTGGTTGTAACGCTGGCGCCACTCGGCGTGCAGGCGGTCGAGGTCATCCCCATACGCTTCGCGCAGCACCGCTTCAATGCCCGCGGCATTACGGCCAATCACCGAGAGGTAAGTCTCTTTGTAAAAAGGTAGGTTTTGCGCATGACAGGCTTGTTCGAAAACCTGCATACAGACACGTTCGGTGTCGAGTAGAAGTCCATCCATATCGAAGATGGCGGCAGCAAAATTCATAGTGACAGCTTGTTTTTATCTCAATAGGTTGGCGCCATTCTGACATAAAGCGGCGCAATTGGGGAAGGGATATGGTCGCGAGCGCGGTTTTTCAGTTATCATGTGCGGCGCGAAATCGATAACAAGTTGATTGAAATTGATAACAACGTCATTGGGGAGAAAGAATGGAAGTCAAAACAGTTGCCTTTATTGGATTGGGAGTCATGGGCTACCCAATGGCAGGCTATTTGAGCAAAGCGGGCTACCAAACGCGGGTTTACAACCGTACATTTGCCAAAGCAGAAAAATGGTCCCAGCAGCATCAAGGGCAAGCGTTTGAAACCCCACGTGAGGCCGCGCTTGGTTGTGATGTGGTGTTTGTTTGTGTCGGCAATGATGACGATGTACGCAGCGTGGTATACGGTGAAAATGGGGTACTGGCTGGGCTAAAAGCGGGCGCGACCTTGGTTGATCACACCACGACCTCCGCTGAGCTGGCGATTGAGCTGGCCGCCGCATGTCAAAAAGTGGCGGTGAACTTCATTGATGCGCCTGTCTCTGGCGGCCAAGCCGGAGCCGAAAATGGCGTGCTAACCATCATGTGTGGTGGTGATGCCGAAGTGTTTGCTAACGTCTCGCCGGTGATGGATGTCTACGCCAAACAGATCACATTGCTGGGTGAAAATGGCCAAGGACAACGCTGCAAAATGGTGAACCAGATTTGTATCGCTGGCGTGCTGCAAGGGCTGAGTGAAGCGCTGCTGCTGGCGCAAAAATCGGGCTTAGATATCGAGCAGGTTGTCAACACGCTAAAACACGGCGCGGCAGGTTCTTGGCAGATGGAAAATCGCGCCCAGACCATGGCACAAGGCAAGTTTGATTTTGGCTTTGCCATCGATTGGATGCGTAAAGACCTCGGCTTCTGTCTGCAAGAAGCGGAACGCGTTGGTTTAACGCTGCCACTGACTGAGCAAGTCGACGCTCAGTACGCCAAGCTGCAGCAGCAGGGGTTAGGACGAATGGATACCTCAGTGCTGATCAAAGCGGTAGCAAAAGAGTAAAAATAATCCTCAGCCGAAAACCTTAATTTTCGGCTGAGTTTCTTATTGGCAGGCGTGTTTGTGTAGGCCATAAATGGCATGATCCAGCACTCTATCTTGCACCTTCTCATTACGAGTGATGATGCCTTCGAGCGTCATACCAAGGCGCTCCGCCACCGCCCGGCTGGCAAGGTTCTCTTTTGCTGCTTGCAATTGCACTTTCTCTAAACCTAGCGTGTCAAACGCATGCTTAATCAGCGTCTGCGCCGCACGCGTGACGATGCCTTTGCCTTTATGCGATTCAGCCAGCCAATAGCCGATACAAGTGCGGCCAAGCTCCGGATTAATTTCATGCAGGCCAATATTGCCGACCAGATCTCCATGGTAAAAAATCGCGCAGGTGAGTGATTTTCCATCGGCGTAATCGTGCAGCGAACGGTGCACAAACAGGCGAAAATCTTGCTCTGAGGAGCAGAAGTCAGGCCACGCGAGCCATTGAGAGAGGTAGGCTTTATGCTCGGCCACCAATTCCACGTACAAAGGGGCAAAAGATTCTTGCACCAAAGCCAACTCAATCTCGTTATCGACGTTTAAAGTAAACATAGCAGGTCCATCAGGTAGGTGTATTTCTATAATAGATATCTATTATTTAATTTTATCAATAAGTTATTTCTTGTTTGGTCACTAAGACCACTCAAAGCCATGAAACGCTATTTCACGCTATTCGTCCACTCTGCCTGCCTAAGTTGAGCAGAAATAGTCAGGAAAGAAATAGATACAGCTGGCTAATGGGCTTACCTTTTCTGCTGCGTGCTTATGTCGTATTCGCTATTCTCCTTTGAGTGACATGATTAATTTTGGGATAGCGTCCAGCGTCACAATGTGGTCGACCGCACCCAATTTGACCGCTTCTTTGGGCATGCCATAGACGACACAACTGCTCTCATCTTGCGCTATGGTGAGCGCGCCTGCCTCGTGCATCTCTTTCATTCCCTGAGCGCCATCGTCGCCCATGCCGGTCATGATGATGCCGGTAGCATTGGCTCCGGCCGCGTTGGCCACCGAGCGAAACAGCACATTTACCGAAGGGCGATGGCGACTGACGAGAGGGCCGTCTTTGAGTTCCACCCGATACTGAGCGCCACTGCGCCTAAGCAGCAGATGTTTGCCTCCATTGGCGATCAGCACTAACCCCGGCAGCACGCGATCATTATGTTCTGCTTCTTTCACGTTCACTCTGCACAATTGATTGAGCCTTTGAGCAAAAGAGGCGGTGAACTGTTCTGGCATATGTTGCACGACAACGATGCCCGGCGCGCTGGGGTCAAGCTGTTTGAGCACCACCTCTAATGCCTGAGTACCCCCCGTTGACGTGCCGATGGCGATGACTCGGTCGGTCGTCTCTGCCATGGGTTTGGCTTTGTTGGTGGACAGGATGACATCGGCACTCAGTTTCGGCGCGCTTTTAAATGGTGTGAGAGGCTGTGGAGAGTGCGGTTTTTTCGAGGTTGATTGAATTTGCAGTTTGTTAAGGTTAGCTGCGGCCGCTCCTTTGATGGCTTGAATCATGGCGATTTTACTCTCTTGCAAGAAAGATTTTAAACCCGCTTTCGGTTTGGTGATGATATCGACTGCACCGGCTGCCATCGCTTCCATGGTCACTTGTGCGCCAACGCCAGCCAACGTTGAGCAGATCACTACGGCGGTTGGCCTTTCCGCCATCAGTTTTTTAAGGAAGGTAATGCCATCCATACGAGGCATTTCGATATCGAGAATGACCACATCGGGCCATCGTTGCTGCATTTTTTTCATGGCGAAAATCGGGTCGGAGGCGGAACCGATCACTTCAATATTTGATTCGCCATGCAGTTGTTCGGTTAATACTTGCCTCACCACGGCTGAATCATCGACGATTAATACTTTGATGCTCATAGGTTATTCCTTTTTACTGCCAGCATTATTTATTACCAGAACTGGATTGGGCGTGATTTTTGTTGTGATTGCTGTAATAGGAAGGCTTTTTCTTGCTTGGCGAGCGTTTGCTGATTTTGTCGGCCAATGCGTTTGACATAAACGCTGAAGTTATCGTCTGGGGTGAAATAAATAACCCTTGCATCCGCTCCGCCTAAACTGGAGGCAACCAAGGGTATTCCCTCCTGTTTAAGAAATTCGACCACAAATTGGCTATTGAGCTGACCAATGGTAAACGGCAACACTTCTTTCCCTTTGTTGTCGAGCAAGTTACAGCCGCCAAACGCTTTCGCTTGCAAATGCTTACGTTCGGCGCCTTTCTTCAGCATGGCGTTGATCAGCAATTCCATGGCGTGAATGCCATAACGGCCAGCCTCAGAGAAGATCAATGGTTCCCGCCGCTGGCTTGTGGTGTTTGCCAGCAGAAAATGGTTCATCCCCATCACATGATGGACAGGGTCCCACAGACAAGTCGCGACACAAGAGCCCAAAATGGTAGAAAAAATGGGTTTTTGGTGGCAAGCGTGATACTCCCCGGGGCCTATTGTGATATGAGTTCTACCTCGGTGAATCGATGAACGCATACCGTTATTCACATTGCTTGCGATAAATCGAGGAGCGAATTAATTTCGCTTGATGATCTAAACCATTCAGGGACTCGGAATGACCAATAAAAAGCAGCCCATTTGGTTTCAACTGCTTTAAGAGTTTTTGGACCACCTTCTGTTTGGTATCGCGGTTAAAGTAAATCATGACATTGCGTAAGAATATCGCATCAAATAGCCCCAAGTTGGGCAAAGGTTCGATGAGATTGACTTGGTGGAAGGTGCAGCGTGAACGCAAAAAGCGCTCAACCAGAAAATGACCTTCTTGCTGCCGAATGCCCTTAAGGCAATATTGGCGCAGATAATAGTCACTCATGGAACCACGGCGAGAGAGCGGATAAACCGCTTTTTGGCAATGGTCGAGCATGCGCTGACTGACATCGGACCCCACCACTTCCCACGCTTTATGCGGCAATGCTTCGGCCAGCGTCATCGCCAGCGTATACACCTCTTCACCGGATGAACAGGCCGCGCTCCAAATGCGAAATGTCCCGCTGGGCCGAGATTCTTTGAGATGTTGTCGCAAAAACTCAAAGTGATTTGGCTCGCGGAAAAAGTAGGTTTCGTTGGTGGTGAGAAGATCCACCATTACTTGCATTTCACCGGGGTGCTGCTGCGTATTTCGCACTAACTGATAATACTGTTCGAAGGTATTCAGATGATAGTGGCGCAGCCTTTTGGCCAAACGTCCAGAGACTAACACTTTCTTTTCGTCAGCCATCGATATTCCCGCTGTACGGAAGATTAACTCTCTGAAGCAGCTAAACTCGTCATCCGTAATCGGGCGAAAGCTTTCCAGCACCGTTGCTCTTTGAGTTTCTGGCGGCATCAAGTTCATTATGCATGTACCACTTCTGGTAAGTGTTCCACTGCGGATTGATGTTGTGATATCTCTTCTAAGGTGAGAACACGGTTGATGTTGAGGAGGGTAATAAAGTCCTCGTTATATCTCGCCATATGGTGGATGTACTCGTTGGCAATGTCCGTACCAAACTCAGGAGGAGATTGCAGCTGTTGGTCGGCAATATCGAGAATTTCACGCACATTGTCGACCATCATTCCCACCAGACTATGTTCTTCATCGTGCTCGGTTTCGACGAAAACGATACAACTGCGTTTACTCATCTTGGCGGGTGTGCCGAGTAGGCGAAACGGTAAATCCACCACGGGCACGACATTTCCTCGCAGGTTGATGACGCCCCGAATCTCTTGCGAGGTCATCGGTACTCGCGTCATTTCGGCGAGTTCGATGATCTCTTTCACATCAAGAATCGAGATGGCCAATACTTGGTGATCAACGGAAAACGTCAGATATTGACGGCTGTGGCCGTCAATATCGCGAACGTCTTTTCCCTGAGCAGTCAGTTGCTTCATGGCGTCTCCTAAAATCGTTCAAAATCCCTTTCATCAAAACCGGTCGCCGCCGCATAACTCAATGAAGGTTGCGGTTTCGGCGTATGAGATGAGGCCGAATTCTTAGCCGACGAGGCTGTCTTGGATGGCGTTGACACGCTATCGCTTGCCACGTTTAATCTAAAGAAAGCGACCGCTTGTTGCAGTGCTTCGGCCTGCGCACTCAGTTCCTCAGCCGTCGCAGCGAGCTCTTCCGATGAGGCGGCACTTTGCTGCGTGGTTTGGTCTAATTGCGACATAGCACTGTTAATTTGCGCCACACCACTGGATTGCTCATCAGAAGCGGCGGCAATTTCTTGTACTAAATCAGCCGTTTTACTGATGCTGGGTACGATCTCTTCTAGCAGTTTGCCAGCTTCTTCGGCAATTGAGACGCTGTTGGTCGCCAACTGGTTGATTTCTTGGGCAGTCACTCGGCTATTTTCAGCCAGTTTGCGCACTTCGGCAGCCACGACAGTAAACCCTTTGCCATGCTCCCCCGCTCTTGCTGCTTCTATTGCGGCGTTGAGGGATAACAGGTTGGTTTTATACGCAATGTCTTCAATCAAACTGATTTTGCTGGCGATCTCTTTCATCGCTTGCACGGTGCGGCCAACGGCTTTGCCGCCTTTCTCTGCTTCGCCAGAGGCTTTGGTCGCCATACCATCGGTCACTCGCGCGTTCTCGGCATTTTGCTGAACAGAGGCGTTGAGCTCTTCGACTGATGCGGTGGTTTCTTCAACGCTGGCCGCTTGTTCCGTTGCCCCTTGACTTAACGTCTGCGCGGTGGCGTTAACCTGTTGTGAGGCGCTGACGAGGGCATCTGCATTGCTGCGTACTTGCTCTATGATGCTGCTAAGGCGCGTGACCATCTCTTGCATCGCCCCGTAGACACCAGTGGCCTGACCGTGATGCTCGAAACGGATGTTCAGGTCACCATCGGCAATTCTGCGAGCGATGGTTTCCATGTCTCTTGGTTCGCCACCAAGCGGTTTTTTGATAATACGGACTAACAACCAAGACAAGATGATACTGACAACAATCGCACTGATAGACACCCAAATTACGGTTGTGATGGTATTTGCATTGTCCTGTTTGACTTGTGGCCCAAGAGTATCTTGATCTTTTTGCACCGATAGGGTGACTTCCTCACTGGCCGTTGAAACGATTTTTTCAAGGCGATCGAGGTCATCGGTGATCATTTTGTGTAAGCTGTTGGCGATTTGATTCATGTCTGATAGCGCTTGAGAGTAGAGCGCTTTTGCCGCCATGAAATTTTCCAGCAGACGTCTGCGCTCTGGGTTTTCTAAACTAGCATCGAGACTTTTTTCTCTTTCCACCATAGTCACATTGAGTTCATTAAATGCGCGATCAGCATAGGCTTGATCGTAAGAGAGCAAATATTTCGTGACGTAAAGGCGGGCCAGAAGAAGAGACTCTTGGGTTTCACTGGCAAAGAAAGTCGCATTTGGATCGGCATCTCGATAGGCGGAATCCATGATACTACTCATGGCGCTGACCATGGTACCTCCCTGAGGCTCCAACTGCTGTTTCATGATGGCATCACGCTGCTCCATTAATTTGGTGATGCGGGAAAACGTCTCGTCGTATTGCGTAATCGAGCTTAAGATGAGCTTAATATTCTCTGCCCGTTCTGGCTTTTGTATGCTTCCATCAGCTTGTTTGACTAATTCCATCAACTGAGAGAAATAGTCCCGATACAGACGCAACGAATCTTGACTCTGGTTGATGATGTAGTCCTTGGCATAGACTCTCGTCAGCAGCATGTGGATTTCCACTTGACTGGCGAGATTGGAGGTCCTAGCCAGTTCACGGTAGTCGTCAAAGCCAGAAGTTGCCTTTGATTGACCGAAATAAGCGGTGATTGATACGGCGATCAACATCGCCATGACTAACGCGTAGCCCAAACTAATTTGAGCGCTTAATTTTAAACGACTAAACATGACGCCATCCCCTTGCCAATCAATTATTCTGAGTTCGATGAAATTGTCATTGAGCGTTCAGAGAACGCCGTTGAATGATGTGTTGCAATGCTTTCCCATTGTTGTGCTGCAATGTTCTCCACATGCGAGAGAAGGTGCTTGATATCCAATAGAATAAAAAACAGTTCATTGGTGCGAGCCATTGCTTTAATAAACTGTGTATCGACGGATTCACCAAAGGTTGGTGGCGGATGAATACACGCTTGCTCGATCTCGACGATTTCGTCGACGCTGTCGACCAACATCCCAATCGGTAGTGCCGGTGGCTTACCCGTTCCCTGTACGAGAATAATGCAACTTCGTCGGTTTAAGGCTCGCTGCCCTTTGCCTAGACGAGCAGAGAGATCAACGACCGGGACCGCTTGGCCGCGCAGATTGATGACTCCGCGAATAGAATTGGGCATCATCGGAACCTGGGTCATCGATCCAAACTCAATAATCTCATTCACTTCCAAAATGCCAACTGCAAACAGTTCATTGGCAACTTTAAAAGTCAGATATTGCTCGATTTGTTCGTCGTTAGGATTTTGCTTTTCGTCTTGTTCAACGCCGAACCCTGTGATCAGTTCCACCATGTTATCCTCCTAATAGGCGTGCGAGCTAATGGAGAGTTTGGAGCGTTTAGGATGTGAGCTCTCACCTTGTTTAATCGCAAGTGTAATGAGCCCTTGAATATCCAGGATTAAAGCGATGTTGCCATTACCTAACACCGTTGCTCCACTGATGCCCTTAAGGCCTTGGAAGACTTTTCCCAATGGTTTAATCACGGTTTGCAGTTCGCCGAACAGTTGGTCAACAACCAGCCCTGCTCGGCTGCGACCAAATCGCACCACCACCAAGTTTTCGCGATCAGTGCGGTCCTCATCCAGCACGTCAAAGAAGTCTCGCAAGCGTAGGCAAGGCATCATATCGCCGCGCAGGCTGATGTGATTGCGCTGGGTGTCTAAGGACCATTGTGCTGGGTCCAGCTCCACGCACTCTTCCACCATGCTAAGCGGGATTACATAACGTTCAGAGCCGACGCCGACCATAAATCCATCAATAATGGCTAACGTCAAAGGAAGGTGAATGGTGACCAGCGTTCCTTTGCCTTTTTCACTGTCGACTTCCACGTTGCCTCTCAGGGCGTCAATATTGCGTTTCACCACATCCATGCCGACTCCTCGGCCGGAGAGGTTGTTCGCTTGTTCTTTAGTGCTTAAACCGGGCTCGAAAATCAGCCGAGTGAGTTCACGACGGCTTAATGTCTGATCGGCTTTGATGAGTCCGTTGACTTCGGCTTTTTTGCGTATTTTTTCCAGATCTAGCCCAGCACCGTCATCGGCTATTTGAATCACGATGTGTCCTGAATCGTGCAGCGCATTGAGTCGCAACGTCCCTGTGCTGGGCTTGCCATTGGCAAGTCGTTCTGCAGGGGATTCAATGCCGTGGTCGAGGGCGTTGCGAACAAGGTGTGTGAGCGGATCAGCAATTTTCTCGACCACGCTTTTATCCAGTTCGGCTTCCCCCCCGGTGATCACCAGCTCAATCTCTTTGTCTAGCTCTTGGCTGACGTCTCGGACCACGCGGCGAAAGCGCGAGAAGGTATCGCCAATCGGTACCATCCGTAGTTGCAGCGCGTGGTCGCGAATTTCTTCAACTAACGCCTCAACGTTGGCGACCACATCTTGCGCGTCTTGCATCTGATATTTATCGACCATCAAACGCACCGCAGCGTTTGAGATGACCAATTCACCAACCAAGTTGATTAAATGGCCTAAGCGGTTGGCATCGACGCGTATCGATTGGTTTTCCTTATTCGCTTTTTCCCGGCTGCTCTGCTGTTTGTGTAGCGCCTTCTCGATCACGGGCTCCGAGACGACTTGACGTTTGATCAATATCTCCCCCAAGGATTTTCCGCTCTCTTGTTGGCTGGCTGATGGGCTTGGCGAGCTTTGCTCTATCAGAGCCAAAGCGAGCTCTTGTTCAGTGATTGCGCCGATGTTAATCAACATTTCGCCGAGGCGTTGAACATTCTCTTCGGGAAGATCATCGAGCAAGTCTAAATAACTGGTTTGCAGACTCTTTGGCGGAAGAATACGGATGTCGCAATCTTCTCTGGCGAACTCAAACACTTCTTCAATCTTGCTTTTGCTTGCATCGCTAACGAGCGAGATGCGAAACGAAAGGTAGCAACTCTCTGCATCCATTTCCTCAGCGGGGGGCAAGTTTTGTGTGAGTGTCACGATGTCTGTGATGTTCCCAATACGTGGCAGATAGCGAATAAAGGAGAGCGGGTCTAGCCCATTACGAAGGGCGTCAGGTTTGAAATCCAGTGAAATAATCCAAAAATCACGGCCGCTTTCTTGTGCGCTTTGCGCATCAATCTGGGCCGTTTTTTGCGTCGCGAGCGGGGTAGGCGGCACGGTTCCTTGCAGCAGCTTTTCTATCAGTTCTTTTCCTGCTTGTTCTAGTTCTTTGGGTACTTCAGCGTCCATACCCTCAGCGACGGTACTCACTAAACGTTCTGTGTGGTCTTTACACTTCAGTAGCAGAGCCACAAAGGCACTGTCGATATTTCTCTGCCCTTTTCTCACCAAATCCATTTGCGTTTCAACCGGGTGAGTAAAATCGACAATACAGTCAAAACCAAAGATGCCAGCCGCGCCTTTGATGGTATGCATTGCTCTAAACACTTGGTTTACGGGCTCTTCATCCTGCGGAGATTGCTCCATGGCGAGTAGCGCATCTTCCATCTGTTCGAGCAACTCTGCCGATTCTTGAACAAAAATAAATTTGGCATCATCGGACATGGCTATTTCTCTCCTGCTGGCAACAAAATAGGGTCGCCGAGGGTGGCAACAAGGTTGAGTGTTTCGAGTACATCAATCACTGCGGGGCTGTGTTTAGCCAAATGCACTTTTTTTTCCAGTCGGCGCGATTCGTTTCGAAGCATCAGCAGGAGCTGAACGCCGGCAGTGTCAATCTCATTGATGGCTTCAAGATCAATTTCTAGTGAGTCGAACTGGCACAAGGCCTCGAATAGGGCTTGTTTCATTTCAGTGACACTGTAAATGGTTAACTCGTCTTGAATGCTCACCTGGGCATGACCTTGCTCGGCTTTTATTGCTATCGTCATGGTGCTTCCTTGTTTCACAAATCAAAGGGAAAACAGCGTTAAACAGCGCTACTGAGCGCTAAGGCAGAACGAGCTTGGCGACAGCATCCAGCATTTTGGGTGGCTGAAAAGGTTTCACAATCCACGCTTTGGCGCCAGCCGTTCGGCCTTCAGACATCTTGTCTTGGCCAGCCTCGGTGGTCAGCATGATAACGGGCGTGAACTTGTAGCGAGGGTGCTGTTTGATCTCTTTGAGAAACGCAATGCCATCCATAACAGGCATGTTGACATCGCTGATGATCAGGTGAATTTTATCCCCAGTCATTTTGCTCAAAGCATCTTTGCCATTGCTTGCTTCAATGACATCGTAGCCAGCACCACGTAACGCAATGCCAACGACTTGACGGATGGAGGTTGAATCGTCAACAACCAGTATTGTTTTAGCCATAGTGTCGTCTCTTCAATCAATTTAAACTCTCTGCAAGCTATCCTGCTTGCGCCTTGTTCTGTTTCTCGCCTTAAAATGGAGCTAGAAAAAACTCACCGAGCCACTTTCCGCAGATGGGCTTACATGGCGAGCTTTAGGGTCGTGTTGCCTGTGTTCTTCCACCGTGGTGTAACTCGATTTCATTTTGGCTAGTAGCTGATCAATATCTTTCTTACTCAGCGGAGTCTCTTGATCGAGCACCTTGCTACTGAGCTCATCCATACTTTTGCTTATTTGGCTTAAGATTTGGCTCACTCGGTCTTGGAACTGTAACTCGATCAGCACTTGCTCAATTTGTTGTTGAATCTCTTGTTGAGTGACCAGCAGTTGCGCGGCTTCGTCGTGCAGCGATTGCGTATAAGCGCCCAAGTTCTCAATCACGTCTTGGATGTGATGCTCGCTTTCTTCAAGGGTTTTATCTTCTTGATCTTTTGTTGACGAGGCTGAAGCCAATATCGAGCTCATCACACCTTTTACTTCATTGATTTTCTTGGTAATTTGATCGCCCGTTGTACCTGATTGGGCTGAGAGATCGCGCACCTCTTGTGCCACGACCGCAAAGCCCCGTCCTGCTTCACCTGCTCTTGCCGCTTCTATCGCCGCGTTGAGGGCAAGCATGTTGGTTTGGTTGGCAATATTGGCGACGGCAAGCGCCATTTGGTCGAGATCGTTAGTGAAGTTTTCCAGCGATTCGATTTGTTCGAATAGCTGGTCGGTGACGTCGTCATACGCCTTTAACTGCGAAAAGATAGTGGTCAATTTATCTCTATCTTGTTCAATGTTGTGATGGCTTTGAGGGCCATTAATCGCACTGGACTCGCCTTGGGTTTGGATCATCAGGGCGACCAGATTGGAAAAGCGGTTTGACAACTCATTAATCGCATTTTCCGAGATGTCTTTACAACTGGTAATGTGCCGCTGCCAAATGGGGATCACCTTATGCCAGATATGATGTTCTTGCTCGCTAAGCTCGTGCTGTTTATGGGATTGAGACTGCTCAGCTGCGATTTGCTGTTTAGCGTTACCAATTTCTCTGTCCATCTCGTTGGCGGCAATGTGGAGGAGAGCAATGAAGGCCGCGCTGCACATCAGCCAAAGCACGACAAAGTAGAGTGCAAAGTCTGGAAATACAAAGAAAGCTACCGCCAATCCGACGGAAAGAAGGAACAACAGCCAAGAGTAGGTTTTCAAATTCACAATCATTAGCGTAGGCAATCCGGTAATTTGATTTTCCTCTTTAGACTAGATAGCAATCAGGTGAGGCAGCGTGATTTAGATCGGAAAATTCAACTTTAAGCAATTTGTAGCACATTTAATTGGTTTTATATTGTTGAAGGCGTATCGCAGATTAAGTGATGTGTTTTGTGAAGAAACTTGTTTATCTGTATGAAAATTAATGATTTTATATTGAGGAGGATTGCGCTGAGGTGATTGCGCCGTGCAAGACAGTGAGGTGACGGGTTTACGCTAGTTCAAGCGTAATACGCACAAATTGCTCATCTTGGTACTGAACCGAATAGCCGTAGGTATTGTTGGCGTAGATTGCGCCAAGGAACAGTGAACGTTGGCTCATCGGGCCGCGAAACAGCATCGAAATGGGTTTGATCAAGGTATTGTGGCTATCAAAATGGTCGTTGAGGTTTTGCGTCAAAACACACAGCAGGCAACCATTTTCGTCATGAGAAAGGTCAACATCTTCAGCGCGCGATAGCAGCACTGTGGTACCGAGTTTTTTCTCGATCTCATTAATCAGCAGGAGGTAACTGTCTAGATGCGGTTGCGTTGGTGGTGTTTCGGCACCGACACATTTTTCCAGCAGTTTTTCCAAGTTGCCTTGATCGCCTTTGGCTTGCTGGGTCAGGGTTTTAAGCGGCTTTTTGATCAGTTTGTAGCGATTGCTTTTCAGTTTAGGCTTGAGCCATTTTTGCAGCAAATCGTTACTGTCTTTAATAGACAGGGATTTATCGGCAGTAGCAAGGCGACGAAATTCAAGATGCAACAAAGCGTGAACAGCAAGTTCCCTGAGAAGTTGATTTGCATCTGCAGCCTGTCTGGCCTGCTTAATACCTTGCATCACATCGAAATTATCTAATAAGGGAATGGTGCCGAGAGAGGGACTCGAACCCTCACACCATAGGCGCTAGCACCTCATGCTAGTGTGTCTACCAATTTCACCATCTCGGCATAGGATGTTGAAGCACTGCTTCAATATTGATGTGGTTCATTTCAAACCGGAGCGGATTGTATATCCAAAAATTTCGTTAGGCGAGTGTTTATTGAAGAGAAATTGATGATTTTGGTTTGTTTGGACATTTGTTGCGCAAAGAGCGGCAAAATTCAGCATTAACCTTGGTTTTTATATTGTTATGAAGGCGGTGGAATAGCGTTTTGTCTGTTTTATAAACGCTTGAACGTTTGCGTAAATAAATGTGATGAATATCTCATTCATATCCCTATACTAGCGACCCGTTTAAACGGGATTCAGGGTAGCACTGTTCGCTGCTCTTACCCATACAAGCCGTCACAAGGAATTAGGCGTCCGCCTGAGTGAATGACCCCACGGATCGGACCAGCTTCCTACCAAAGCTTGTATAAGGTAATAAAAATGTCGAACTATACGTTCTCAGTGATTCACTCTTCTTGGTGTCACACTTCACCATTTCATGCTGCTCCCTCTTTTGCTGATTTCGTCAGCATTTCACTCTTTTTCAAACGTTAAGCAGGTCATCACACATGAGCATTCTATTTGGTCTTCTGGGTGTGATCGCCCTTCTTGGCTGCGCGGTTTTGTTGTCTGAAAGCCGCCGTTCGATTAACTGGCGTACGGTGTCTCGCGCTTTACTGCTGCAAGTCTGTTTTGCTGCGCTGGTGCTGTATTTTCCTTGGGGACAAGTTGCGCTGGCGTCACTCAGTGGTGCAGTATCAGGTTTGTTGGGCTTTGCCGATGAAGGTATTGCGTTCTTATTTGGCGATTTGGCGTCTTCAGGCTTTATTTTTGCTGTGCGTGTATTACCTATCATCATCTTTTTTAGCGCTCTAATTTCGGCACTTTACTACCTTGGCATTATGCAAAAGGTGATTCAGTTTCTTGGTGGTGGCATTCAAAAATTTCTTGGTACCAGCAAAGCCGAGTCTTTGGTTGCAACCGGTAACATATTCCTCTCGCAGGGTGAGTCGCCTTTATTGATCCGTCCTTTCTTGCCGAAAATGACCCGTTCGGAGCTGTTTGCAGTGATGGTAGGCGGCATGGCGTCGGTGGCGGGCAGTGTGCTTGGCGGTTACGCGGGCTTGGGTGTTGAGCTTAAATATCTGATTGCGGCCAGTTTCATGGCGGCGCCCGGTAGCCTATTGATGGCGAAAATCATCATTCCTGAGCGCGCAACGCCTTGCGATTACAACGACATTGCGCTGGACAAATCGGATCAAAGCAATGTGATTGACGCGTTAGCCAGCGGCGCGATGGGCGGGATGAAAGTCGCAGTGGCGGTCGGAACCATGCTGATTGCGTTTGTCAGCGTGATCGCGATGGTGAACACTGGGCTGGAAAATCTGGGTGAACTGCTGGGCTTTAGCGGCATCACATTGCAAGCGATGTTCGGTTACCTCTTCTCACCTTTAGCGTGGCTGATTGGTGTGCCTGCGCATGAAGTGTTGGCGGCGGGCTCTTACATCGGGCAGAAAATCGTAATGAATGAGTTTGTTGCCTTTATCGATTTTGTTGAGCACAAAGCACTCTTGTCTGAACACAGCCAAGTGATCATCACCTTTGCTCTGTGTGGTTTTGCCAATATCGGTTCTATCGCCATTCAGTTGGGATCAATTGGCGTGATGGCACCAGAGCGTCGTGGCGATGTGGCCAACATGGGCTTGAAAGCCGTTGCGGCGGGCACGTTGGCGAACTTAATGAGTGCGTGTTTGGCGGGCATTTTTATCGCCTTGTAAGAGAGCGATAACAGCATGCCTTCGTTCGCGGGGGCATGAACAGCAAAAAAGCCTGAGTGATCGTCGCTCAGGCTTTTCTTTTCTCTTAGCGCTTAAAACGCTTTTGGCGCAAAGCCTGTCATCACATCCAGACGCAGTTCTTTACCGATTTTGGTCATTGGATGGACGATGACCAAGCCTTTGACGCGTTTTTTCAGTTTACCAATGTCTGCTTGCTCTTCTTTGGTGATTTCACGCGAGAAAGGCATGTCGAGCAAACTCTTACGCTCTTTATTTAGCTCGTAATTTTGCTTGTGCTTGAGTTGGGACAGTGACTTAGACAGTTCATCCACTTCATTGGTGAATTTGGTGATCATTTCCTGATCACCGCGAGTACGTGCGGTTTCAAGTTTACGCTGACAAGTGTCTAAACGGTTGTGCAGCTTCTGGATGTCGTTTTTTATGCTCATGAACACTGGGCTCTGGTAGAAATGGTCGGGAAGTATAGCATAGCTAAGCGTAGCACTTTACTAAACTGCCCGACATTTTATCATTCGCTGATTAACTCGTTGCCGCTGGTTGTGCCAGAGAAATAGGCGTCGATGTTGTTTAGCGTCACCGAGGCGATGTTATTGAGTGCCTCGTGCGTCAAAAAGGCTTGATGGCCAGTAAACAGCACGTTGTGGCAAGCGGAGAGACGGCGGAAGACATCGTCGATAATCACATCGTTGGATTTGTCTTGGAAAAAGAGATCTTTCTCGTTGTCATACACATCCAAACCGAGCGCGCCAATTTGCCCCTGTTTTAGCGCTTCAATGGCGGCAAACGAATCGAGCAGTTCGCCGCGGCTGGTGTTGATGATCATCACACCGCGTTTCATTTTAGCAAACGAGGTTTTGTTGAGCAGATGGTAGTTCTCTTTGCTCATTGGGCAGTGCAGGCTAATGATGTCTGACTTCGCATACAACTCATCCAACGACACGTATTGTGCGCCAAGTTCCAGCGCGAGAGGGTTCGGATACGGATCGTAGCAGAGGATAGTCATCCCCAATCCTTGGAAAATACGCATCGCCGCCACGCCGATTTTGCCCGAGCCGATCACTCCGACAGTTTTGCCGTAGAAGTTGAACCCTACTAAGCCATCAAGCGAGAAGTTCGCATCACGGGTGCGCAGATACGCTTTGTGCAGGCGGCGGTTTAAGCACATCATCATGCCGACCGCGTGTTCGGCGACGGCCTCCGGGGAATAGGCCGGCACGCGCACCACTTGCAGGCCGAGCTCTTTGGCCGCCGCCAAGTCCACTTTGTCAAAGCCCGCGCAGCGCATAGCGATCAGTTTGGTTCCGCCTTCCGCCAGTAACTTCAGGACCGGTGCAGAGAGATCGTCGTTGACGAATGCGCAAACCACCTCGTGGTTTTTGGCCAGCGAAGCGGTTTTGCTGGTTAAGCGAAAATCGTGGAAATGATACTCAACCGGATGGTCGCCTTTGGCTTTATTGAAGGAGACTTCGTCGTAGTTTTTCGCACTATAGAAAAGCACATTTACCATAGTAACCTCACAGAATTTAATGTTTTTATAAAGCTTTCTGTTTATAAACTACTTGAATGCGGTGGGGTTGGGTAGGATAAATTGCGTCGAATAAGTTTGCCCAATAGTGTTTGCTTCATTAGTATGCAAATGGCATGGATAGCGATGGAAGGTGCGTGTTGAAAAGCAAAGCAGTGTGGATGTTTTCTCTCTTTTTGACCTTGCCAGCGCTGGCGCAGGTGGATCTGGTTAAAGTCGATAAATCCAAACGCCGCCTCTACCTGATGCAAGGAGAGACAGTCATTCGCGAATACCGCATCGCGCTAGGCAAAAATCCACTGGGACATAAACGGCAAGAGGGCGATCACCGCACCCCAGAGGGCGATTACACGCTGGATTACGTCTCTGAAGAATCCGCGTTTTATCGCTCAGTGCACATCAGCTACCCCAATGAAACCGATTTAGCGCAAGCGCGCGAACGGGGTGTTTCGCCCGGTGGTGATATCAAAATTCATGGTCTGCGTGATGGCGAGCAGCGCCCACCTCAATTTATTCAGAGTTTCGATTGGACTAACGGTTGCATTGCGCTGAACAATACCGAGATGGATGAGTTTATCCGTTTAGTGAAAATGGGCACGCCGATTCACATCGAATGGTAGTTTAATCGTTTTCCTTTCTCACTGGGTGAGAATTTAACCGACCTTTGTCTCGATAGCATCGGTACGTTTTGGCATCATGTCGCTTGCTCAATCTATTTTTGCGTATCTGCAACAATAGCTTATAACCAAGAGAAGGAGGCTAAGACCGCCTTCCTACCAGCACGAGTAATCATATTGACTTCTGAACGCAAAGCTTCCGCCATCTTGATCATGGCCACCATACTGTCCGCTTTTGGCTGGATCTTTTCCAAAGAGACTATCCAAGGGTTACCGCCGTTCGGCTTCGTCGGTTTGCGCTTTCTTATCGCCTCGCTGTGTTTATTGCCGTTTTGCTTTCGCTCGTTGCGCCGCGCGAGTTGGCAAGATATCCGTTCGGCAGCCTTGGTCGGTTGCCTACTTGCAACGGCACTGATCAGTTGGATTCACGCCATTTCGATTAGCGATACCCTCGGTGAAGGGGCGTTTATTCTTAGCCTGTCGATGTTGATGGTTCCGTTTGTTGCTTGGATCTTATTTCGGCAACAGCCCAAACGCATTTTTTGGCTCTCACTGCCGATTGCCATGTCGGGGCTGGCGTTTTTATCGCTCAAAGATGGCTGGCAAAGCTCGTCCAGCCAGCTTTGGTTTTTGTTTAATGCCGTGGTACTGGCACTGCACTTCAATATCAATAGCAAGTATTCGCAGACTTTACCCATTTTGCTTCTCACCTGTATTCAACTGTTTGTGACCGGATTGATTGGTTTAACCGCCAGTGCGCTGTTTGAAAGTGTGCCGCTTGACGTCGAGCCGAGTATTTGGGGCTGGTTTACCGCCAGTACCATACTGGCGACCGCGCTGCGCTACGTGATGCAAACCATGGCGCAAAAGCAGATCAACCCGGGTAACGCGGCGTTAATCATGATTTTAGAGCCGGTTTGGACGGTATTTCTCAGTATTGGCTGGTATGGCGAGGTATTGACGTTGAGTAAGTTAGTCGGCTGTAGCCTGATTTTGTTTTCACTGATTTTGTATCGCACCGACGGCAAACTGCTCTCCTTACTGCGGCGTACACAATCTGCGGCAGGTGATTAACGGTTGACCAAGTCGCAGTGCCATGTACTAACTTTTGTGTTCATCATCGCCATTTACACCAAATTCATTACTCAACACCAAATTAAATTAGATAGACACCAATAATCGCAGTTAAAATTAAACTTTAGTTAGTGTTTTATCAGGGAAGCGAAAATGAAGATTGGTGTAATTGGCGCGGGAGCCGTTGGCGTGGGAGTGTGCAATTATCTGCTCACCTTAGGCAGTGTCAGCGAATTGGTGTTATTGGACCAAAACTTAGCCAGAGCCGAAGGGGAAGTGTATGACTTTCGCCATACCGCGGCGCTCACCTTCTCAAAAAATACCCACATCTTACCGACGCAAAATTATCTTGATTTGCTCGGTGCCGACATTGTGGTGATTACCGCGGGTGCGCAGATCAAACAAGGGCAAACGCGTCTGGATATCGCTGAAATCAATGCCAAGATTGGTGTTGAAATCGCTCATCAGGTTGAGCGTGTTGCACCGAATGCCACTTTGATTGTGGTGTCGAATCCTTGCGATATCGTCACCCACTTCATCGCCAAAAACAGCTCGTTCAAAGCATCGAAAATCATCAGCAGTGGCTGTGTGATCGATACGGCTCGTTTGATGACCATTGTGGCAAATCGCGTGCAACTGGATCCGAAAAATGTCTTTGGCTATGTGCTTGGCGAACACGGTAGCCAGTGTTTTACCCCGAAGAGCCTGATTTCGATCGCCGGGCAGCCTGCGGATTACTACTGTGACACTAACCATATCAAACGCATTGACGCCGATGAACTGTTGGAATCGGTCAAGCAGGCGGGGTATGAGATTTTCAAACGCAAGCACAATACCACCCATGGCATCTCGGCCAGCGTGTTTCGCATCATTCAGGCGATCATGATCAATGAAAAATCGGTTTTACCGGTAGGCACGCTATTGTCCGGGCAATATGGGCTAAAAGATGTGGTGCTCAGCTTACCGACGGTGATTGGCAAACAAGGCGCAGAAAAGATTTTGCACCACCCGTTTAGCCAAGAGGAGCTCGAGACGTTAAGTGAGATTGCCAAAGCGGTGAATGTGGTTGTGGCGCAAGTGGCCAACGCTACGGGACTAAACGCTTAAAAAAATCGGAAATGAAACAGCGCCCGAGAAAACGTGGGCGCTGTTTTTTTTATTCGCTGGGTTGATTCAAGTCACGCACTTGATCCGGTGGTGGATTTTGCCGAAAACGTTTGACGGCGATGGTGGTTTTTTCTTGCATGATGCATTTGGCGATGCGGTGCATGCCGTCAAAAACGCGGTAATCTTCGGTGAGAATCACCGGGTAACTGAGATCCGCGTTATTAATCCGTCGGCAATGCTCTGCAATCGCGCGACAAGTCGGTCCGGGCCCGGAATCACCAAACCAAGTGACTTCGTCCGGGCCACAAATATCCGCAATTGGGATCTCTTCGGTTGGCAACGTCTCGGCCAGTTGCCAGATCCGTTCAATCATCCAAACTGATTGGATGCCATCATTAATTTCTACATATCTTGGTGTTGTCACGTTTTACTCGACTCCTTGAGTTAAATAAATGGCATGCGCAGTGATGCTCTTGATAACAATTGGTGAACCTGTCGCGTGTTTTTTAGCACGAAAAATCCGTGGTTTTCCAGTCAGTTCGCGCTCAGCCCTTGAGCATAAACCATGTTAGGAATAACAACGAATATTATTCATAACGATTAATTAAATTTTCTTTCAAATCCTTAACAATTGCCTAATTATGCGCGTGACCCCCAGCGCGGTGCTGGTTAAGTCTGGATAGCAAACTATGAAATTATTAATCAAAGGACTGGTTTTGAGTGCGCTCTCTTTTAGCGCGGTCTCTCAGGCAGAGAGCGAAGTGCTGAACGTTTATGCTTGGGGGAGTTACCTACCTGAAGCTTCTCTAAAGGCGTTTGAGAAACAAGAAGGCGTCACGATTAACTATTCAACATTTGAAAATAATGAATCGATGTACACCAAACTCAAGCTGCTGAAAGGTGGCGGTTACGATGTGGTGTTTGCCTCCGCGTACTTCATCGAAAAAATGGGTCGGGAAGGGCTGTTGACCAAACTGGATCACAGCAAAATCCCTAACATGAAAGACACGATGGATGGTCTGCTTGGTCAAGCGCACGATCCGAAAAACGACTACTCGCTGCCTTATATTTGGGGCATTACTGGTATTAGTTACAATGAAACCATGGTCGACGCCCCTCTGACTCGCTGGGCCGATCTGTGGGATAAAAAGTACGCGCAACAAGTGATGCTGATTGACGATATCCGTGATGTTTTCGGTATGGCGTTAAAACTTAACGGCTTTAGTATCAACACTAAAAACGAAGCGGAAATCAAGAAAGCATACGAATCTTTGGTTGCGTTGAAGAATAACGTCTTACTGTATAACTCAGATGCGCCGCAAGTGCCGTATGTGTCTGGTGAAGCGTCTGTCGGCATGCAGTGGAACGGGAACGCCTACCAAGGCCAAGTGGAAATGCCAGAACTGAAGTTCGTGATGCCTGAAGAAGGCGCGGTTCTGTGGATGGATAACTTCACCATTCCATCTGGTAGTAAACACAAAGAATTGGCGCACAAGTTTGTTAACTTCATGTACCAACCAGAAAACCAAGCTGAGATTGTCAACAGCCTAGGCTACGCTTCAGCAACCAAATCTGGCCGTGAGTTGCTACCCGCTGAGTTGAAAAACAACCCAACCATCTTCCCATCAGATAAAGATATGAAGAAGGGAGAGTTTATTAATGATGTCGGTCCAGAAACGCTCGCGATTTATGAGAAATACTGGCAGCGCCTAAGAACGCAATAAGGCAAGAATGAGATTATCCCAAGGAGCGCAAAGGCGCTCCTTTTGTTTTGCCGTTACTAAATGCGAATGCTTAAGCGGCGCCACCCGATGCTTTGCCTACATCCATTTCGTGCTGTGCTTTTTGAATCGGTGTAAAAACATCGTTAGGAAACACTTGCTTTTTTTCACTCTTAATGGCACTAAAAGCACATATTTTGCGGAATTTTTCGAGAGAAAAGGATATGGACATCACCTTAAGCCACATCGATAAAAACAACTACCAAGCTGTATGCCAATTAGAGTTGGCTAAGTATCAGGAAGAGCTGGTGGTCAGCAATACTTGGTCACTGATTGAATCTTTTTATCACGAGAATACCCAAGCGCGAGCGCTCTGCTTAGAGGGTAAACCCGTTGGCTTTATTATGTGGGAAATGGGTTCCGATTCTGTGGTCATACTGCGTCGTATTATGGTGGACTATGCCCATCAGCGTCATGGTATTGGTCGTTGTGCCATTGATCTATTGTTAGCAGAAATGGCGAGCCTACCGGCGGTGAAAAAATTGCAGGTCGAATATCCACGCAACAACCGAGCCGCGAAAGCTTTTTTTACGGCGGTCGGTTTTGATGTGGAAGAGGGGCAAAGTGACAGCAATATTCTCTCTGCCAGCATGCTAGTCGACAAATAACAGCACCTTACGCCAATTTTCGTCCATATCGATAATCCTGTGACTAAGCGATAGTCACGGGATTTTTTATTTTTCAATCCCTGTGTTTTCTATTTAAAAGCATACCGTTTTATTTGATTTTGCTTAGAACAGAAACAATTTTTCCAATGATCTTGGCTTGTTTCAGGATCTACTACTTTAAATAATACTTAATTAAAACATGATCTTCTGGGCAGAGTTTGAACAAATTTATAAAACGGCGTTGAATGAATAGGATGGAGTGGTATTTTGGTTATGAATAGATCTTTAACTCTACTCATAATAAAAATATTAAGGGGTATTACATGAAAAAAATCATCTCCCTCTCTGCTCTTTGTGCATTAGCGCTTGTGGGTTGCCAGTCTGAAGAGACGAAAGTGACCACCATTTCTAACGACAAAGCGGGGGAAATTACCAATACAAAACGTGATTTGGCCAAACAACTGAGTGAACATTTTACGGAGTTAGAAGGTACACTGCGCGCCAATATCACTTCTGAGCAACTTAACGTTTCACTTTCCACTCTGGCTGAGCAGCAACCGAAAGCGCAATTTAGTCGCCAATTTATCCAAGCAGATAGCCAGATTCGTACATGGAAAGGCATCTCTGAATACACCGACGAACTCTTAGAAGTGCGCTTAGCCAATGAAGCGATGTTAGCCGCTTGGCAAAATGGCGAGCAAAGCCCACTGTTCGCCTTTGAGCCAACGGGTGATGATGAGCAGTGGCAGTACATTGAAGCCTTTGATATCAATGGACAAATACATCAGTTAAGTGTGAGTGAAATGCCGGAAGTGCCTGTTATCGTGATTGATAACAATAGCTCGGTCGAGTTGAAAGCAGGCTTACAAGCGATGAGAGCCGAAATGCAGCGCCTTGGTCAATCAACGGTCGTTTTGCCTTATCAGAATGAACGTGATCGCGCTGCAACGTCTGTGAAGGCGTTCGCAGCAGGAGAGGCACAGCCAATCCATACCACGCAGCTGAAGAA
Organism: Vibrio navarrensis; assembly: GCF_015767675.1. Lineage (NCBI taxonomy): Bacteria > Pseudomonadati > Pseudomonadota > Gammaproteobacteria > Vibrionales > Vibrionaceae > Vibrio > Vibrio navarrensis. The sequence goes on from NZ_CP065218.1 coordinate 952,117, forward strand.
AATTCGTCTAGCCGATGACCAAGAGCCATGGATCTCAGGAAAAGCAGAAATCTACGCCATTGTGACAGGGGTAAACCCAAGTCGTGATGAGCCTGCGCTTGATCTGGTCGAAATGCCTTATCTCGATTACGACAACAAAGATTACTACCCAAATCAAATTGTGATTCACTGGTCTCGCTACCGCTGGGGCGCCGCTGATATGGTGTTGATGGAGCAAGACGATGGTACGGATTACAAGCAGCTTGCCAAGCTGTTGGTACAGGTGGCGGAAGAGGTGCTCAAAGCCATTCCCGATCCAGAAGTGCAAGCCTACGCGATTATCCCGCAGCTGACGAACAAGATCATTGATGCCATTCCAGATGGTGCGCTAGCCAATGATGATGACTTTGTCGATGTCTACTACACCTTGATGCAAGACACGTCGTATGTTGATCATCCGGGAGCGGGCGTAAACGCGGTAGTGACCTTGGAGCCGCTGACGATCAATCCAACCCGTCCATAAGCACTATTCGTCTATAGGTATTATTTGTCCACAGGTACTACTCATCTATAGGCATAAGTCTCACGCCTGATAGGGCGAAATAAAAAGGTCGAGTTCCGAAGAACTCGACCTATTCCAGACGCGCAAGCGAAAGCGTCAATTCGTTTATATGCCGCTAATGTAATGACTTTCTTGTTGGCGTGTAAACAGTTAATACGCGCATTCACAAAAAAATCATATTCCTTGAAGTAGGATCATACATTGCGTCGTTAATCCGATTTAACTGAGGCTTTGCTGGAAAGGATTACTGCTCGATCACGACTGCGGTACCGCTAGCAGAAACCATCAACATGCCGTTACTCTGGCCTAAGACTTCATAATCGATATCCACGCCAACAATCGCATTAGCGCCTAAAGCGCGCGCTTTTTGCTCTAACTCTTCAAACGCTATGGTTCTTGCTCGCTCTAATTCTTTTTCGTAAGTACCAGAGCGTCCACCAACCATATCTCTTATTCCCGCAAAAAGATCTTTAAATAAGTTTGCGCCAAGAATGGCTTCGCCTGCAATAACGCCTTTGTAGGCGATAATTCGCTTGCCTTCAATTTGCGGAGTAGTTGTTACTATCATCATTTGCCCTCGTTTAGGTTAAAAGTTGCAATTAAATTTCTTCAGATAAGGGCAGGAGCAATTTATATTTTATCCAAGCAGATAGCAAGTTAGTATTTATTAAAAATCAAATCCTTAGAGTTAGAATTGATTTCTTAGATAATTCTTCACTCGCTCAATATGAGTATTTCGATCCACCTCTGAGAACTGTTTTGGATTAACAAACGTTTTCGCGTATTTCTGATCCACTTCGCGCAGTAAAAAAAGCAGATAGATTTTTGGGTCAATATGCCCGGAGGTTGCCATATTAGTCATAATTTCCAGTGACTCAGCTAAGGATTTGCCTTTTTTATACGGGCGATCGTTTGAGGTTAACGCCTCAAACACATCCGCAACCGCCATCACTCTTGCGGGAATCGATAACTGTTCTTCGCTTAAACCAAGCGGATAGCCTTTGCCATCCATGCGCTCGTGGTGGCCGCCCGCAATTTCCGGAATATTTTTCAAATGCTCTGGATACGGCAGGCGATTGAGCATGACTTGTGTCTGAATGATGTGATCGTTGATGATAAAGCGCTCTTCATCATTCAAGGTGCCATAACGTATGGTGAGGTTGTGTAACTCACCACGATTGTATTTACAGTTGCCGGGTTTGAGCACATAAGGCTGTTGCCAGTTCTGGCTCGGATGACCACCTTGTTCCCACGGAATCATATGCACGGGTTTGTCGGCCAGCAACGGCTCCATGACGGGTAGCGATGGTTTGCTGGTGTGGCGTTTTTGCTCTATCCACGATACGCCGAGTTGATCATCTAGCGTGCGTTTCCACTCGCGTTGAGCGATCCTGCGCAGACGCTCGACATCTTGCTGCGCCATATCCTCGCTACCCACGTTACACCGGGCGACAAAAGCAAACTCCTCATCCAACTGGCGATGTTTCTCGTCTAGCGTCTGTTTGGCTTGTGCCGCTTCTACGCCATTGTAGAGCGCTTGCCAGTAGCTGACTTCTTCTTGCAATTTCAGCACTTCAAAGCGCATGCGGATTTCGTGGATGCGATCGTAAATCGTCTCAAGCTTGGTCGCTTTGTCGACCACATATTCAGGGGTGGTCACTTTGCCGCAGTCATGCAGCCAAGCGGCCAGTTTGATCTCTTCCCACTGCTTGTTATTGACGGAAAAGTTGGGGAAGTATTTTTTGTCTCGATGAATTTCTTCCGTCAGCCAATTGACCAGTTGTGGCACGCGCTGACAATGCCCGCCAGTATAAGGGGATTTGGTATCAATCGCAGAGGCAATCAGCTCGATAAAGGCGTTGAGCATCTCTTTTTGTTGTTGCATCTGGTCGATATTGTCTTTAGCAATTTGCGCGAAACTGAGCAGCTCGCGTAAAAAAGCATGTTTATCCATTTGCGCATCGGTGGGAGTGCGCTCGTAACCGATAGTGACAATCCCGACCAGTGACTTTTCACGGTTGAGTAACGGGAAGAAGAAGATATCCGTATTGAAAATGGTATCGTGATGGCGTTTTAACGCGTTCGAGGTACGGTCAAGGTGAATGGTTTCCCCCTCTTTCAACTGCGCCATCATCCAGGGCGTTTCGTTGATGAACTCATTGATGTCGATTTTGAGCGGAATAATGGCGTGATTCGCCGCTGTGCTCAGTTTCTTCTCTTCGTCGGATTGGATGTAAAGCATGATGGTTTCTGCTTTGGTCACCAAATAGGCTTGATGGGCGATGGTTTTCGCTAGCAGGTCAAAATCTTGATTGCTGGCGGTATCTCGCAATAAACGCAGTAGATCGTGCAGAGTATGTTCCATCAACTCGATGGAGTTGGTTAGGTTCATCACCTCTTTAATCATGCTCTGTGGGTAGCGCGTGCGTTTGAAATCAAAACGGGCGATGTTGTCAGTAAGTAAGATTAAATTTTGCAGTGGTCTAGAGAGACGATTCGCCACCACCCAGACAATGGCAAAACAGATAAACAGCATCAGAATAGCCGTGACGACCTGCTTATCACGCATAGAAATCAAATCGCTGAGCAGTTCGTTGGTTGGCGTCGCCTCGGCGAGCGTCAACTGCACTCTGTCAGTCAGGTAGACAGGCGTCATGGTGAGTGACCACTCATCGCCCTGATATTGCTGAGTTTGGAAGCGCGTATTTCCCTGACCAATATTGTCAAGCAGAGGCGCAAATAAGGTAGAAAACGTCTTACTTTGTTGTAAATCCTGTCCTGTCTTATCCTCAGTTTCTAACTGATGCTGCGCCAACAGGCGACCTTCAGCATCGAGCAAGGCTAATTTTGTGCGTGGCGCAAAGGCGAGCGCCTCCATCTGGTTAGAAAGATTAGACAGGGTAAAATCGGCACCGATAACGTGTTGTCCGTCGGCTGATCTACGTGACAATGTCACGCCATTGGTCTGCAAAAAGTAAAAAAAATATGGCTGAGTCAGCCGAATCTGCCCATCGGGCTCTGAATTGACAAACCAAGGTCGAACTCTTGGGTCAAATTGATTGTCGTTTTGTAACCGATAGTCGACTTGTTGAAAATCTTGGTCGAGATAGACAAACTCGTTGCGACCATCGACGTGCGTGGTGTTAATTAAGAAATAAGCCCCCTCTGGCGCGTCAAAGCGGGTTCTCATCATCTCGGAAGTGAGCATTCGATACTGGGTGAATATGCCACTTTCCGAGGCATGATAAAGTGCGACCAAATTGGGGTTTTGGTTAAAGATCAACGCCAGTGATTTGAGCCAAGGCGCCAATCTAGCGGCATCATTCTGCTCATCCAAAAACGCACTTTCTGCCATGAAATTGAGCGTGGTCAGCACCGGGCTCACCGACGTTTGGTAGGACGATTCCAATTTGTGTGCGTGTTCAAGGCTGATGCCTTCGGCGCTTTTGCTGAGCAACGCTTGTGAATGGTTATAACTGATGGAAATCAACACAATACCGATGATAGTGGTTAAAACGAGAAACAGACTCGTAATATGTATGCTCAGCGGGTAGCGTTGTTTTTTCATTCAGTGCTCCGTGCTCTCAAACGTTGGGGGAAAGTGCACAACTCGCTGCTCCAACCGCAGCCACTGCTGTTGTGCTAGCGCATAGTATGTGTTTAATTTGTGCGCGCTTTTTTCTACGTCTGCTTAAGTATTGTCGAAATTAGCCGCCTTGCCAAAAAATAACTGGTTGATTTTTAGTCTGTATGCGCTAGCGTGTTACTGGCATGCTTCAGGGAGGAAAAGCCATGTTGACCTTGAATTATCATATTGAGATAGACGCAACACCGGAAAAGGTGTGGCAGGTGTTGACCGATCTGGAACTGTACAAACAGTGGGCAACCGCTTTCTCACCGCAATCGCAATTCTCTGGTGATTGGCGCGAAGGTGAAGACATCAAATTTTTTGACCCCGAAATGGGCGGGACCCGAGCCGTCATCGATGCCATTGAACCCAGCCGCAATATCGAGCTTCACCATGTGGCGATTTTCAATCCAGATCATGTGCAAGATATCGACAGTGATGTCGCCTGCAAATGGATTGGCTCCAAAGAGCGTTATCAACTGCGCCCCAAAGAGGGCAAACTACTGCTAATGGTGACCATCACCACCCACAGTGACTTTGTCTCCATGTTCAATCACGGTTGGGAAAGGGCGTTGCCGCTGATTAAAGTACTCAGTGAACGCTAGTTTTTACGGGCTCTCGTTTGCCTAACGGGGTAAACTAACCGCACTGATAGCGCGATGCAGAGAGTGATGATGGAACTGAAGATTGATACGCACACCCACACTTACGCCAGTGGTCATGCTTACAGCACACTGATTGAAAACGCACAATGTGCTAAAGAAAATGGCTTAGCCATGTTTTGCAGCACCGATCATGCGGAATCGATGCCGGGAGCGCCACACTATTGGTTTTTCTCCAACCAGCGTGTGTTGCCGCGTTTTATCCACGACGTCGCGATTCTTCGAGGTGTCGAAGCGAACATCTTAAACACCGAAGGCGAAATTGATATTCCGCTCAGTGTGGACCCCAATCTGGATTGGGTGATCGCCAGTTTTCACGAGCCCGTGTTTGTCCCTTCAAGCAAAGAAGCCCATACCCAAGCTTTGATCAATGTAATCAAAAATGGCCGCGTCGATGCACTCGGCCATCTGGGTAATCCGCACTTTGATTTTGATTTCACCGCCGTGCTGCAATGCGCCAAAGAGTATGACGTGGCGATTGAGATCAACAACTCCACTTTACGTGGCCACAGCCGAGTGGGCAGTGTCGAGCGCTGTTACGAAATCGCCCGAGTCGGCAAAGCCATTGGCGTCTATTTCACGACCGGAAGCGATGCCCATTTTTGTCAAGATGTCGGAAAACTCGATCTGGCTAGTGAGCTGCTGGATAAGGTTGGCATTGAATCCACTCAGGTGATCACGCATTCTGCCAAGCAGTTTCTCGCCTTTCTTGCGCTGCGTGGTCGAGGAGAGATTGCCGAATTTGCCCATTTGAGTCTGTGACTTTTTACATTTTCTTTGCTTATTTTTCGCGGGCTATGCAGTACACTAGCGGCGAAAAAATGATAAGAACAACGGAGAAGTAATGAAGTTTGGTTCAATTTTGCTCGGCTCAGCACTGATTTTGTCTTCCTTCCACGGCGCAGCGAATGCGGCTGGAGTGGACTTAAAACAAAACATGCAACAGATGAAACTGGAGTTTCGTCATGCAGCAGAAGCGCAAGATATTAACAGCATGCAGGCGGCGGTGACGCAACTGCAAGCACTGGTTGAAAGCTCTAAGCGAGGCATCTACCCTGCCGAGAAAGATGGCGTTTACCAAGAAGGTTTTAACAAGCTGTCGGTAGTGCTGAGTAAAATCGATCAAGAGCTAAAGCAGGGCGATCTGCAACAAGCAAAACAAGCACTGCGTGAGATTGACCAGCTGCGCGAAGAGTATCACGACAAGCGTAACCCGAGTATCTGGAGCAAGCTGTTCGGCTAAGCCTCTCTCTTATCACATTAACGATCAACCCGCTTTAACCCGCTTTTAAGCGGGTTTTCTTTTGCCGTTTTTCATGCGGTTACTGGATTGATGTGATGAACAAATCAGTTATTTGTTGCCATTTTTGCAAGCCATGCCGCTTTACTATAAGCTTTTTGCAAACCTTCAACCCGTAATGGCAATGCGTTTCTCCCGATTCAATCGCGCTATGTTGCTGGCAACCGCCTTGAGCTGGACGCTGGTATCACTGATGCCTGTTATCAATGCACATGGTAGCAGCGCTGGCGTGTGGGCGACACTTTGTACACTGAACGGGTTTGAACTAGTACAGATCGAAGAGGGCGATCAAAGGCCAACTCACAGCGGCAAGCCCTGTCCGTTCAGCCATTTTTCTTCTTTTCATCAAGATTCACTTCCAACTACACCATTACTTTCCCGACTGAGCTTCGTTATTTCAGACAGCTACACTTTTTTGGCTCTAAGTGTACGATTTGAAAGACAAGTTCCGAGAGGGCCGCCGTTGCCTCCTTTTGTTGCTTAAACCCTTGCTGCTCACCTCTCCTCGTTTACATCACGTTGCCTTTTCTTAAGCGCGTTAAAACACCAAGTTTTCATTCACAAAATCAATAAACACCCTCAGTCTTGCGGGCATGTACTTGCTTTGTGGGTATTGCATGGCGATCGCGCCATGGTAGTTACTTTTGATCATCCAATCAGACAGCACTTCCACCACTTCGCCACGCTCTCGTGCTTCGCGGATGACAAAATCATGGAAGATGCCAATGCCAAGCCCTTGCTTGACGCCGTTAAGGCGCATCTGCGAGTGGTTGACGGCATAGCAGCCGGACACCGCGACGGAGTGCAACTCTTCCTCTTTGGAGAACGACCAGAGATTGTCTTTGTCGTTTTCCGCCAGATACAGGCAATCGTGTTGCACTAGTTCAGTCGGGTGATGCGGGGTTCCTCTGCGCTTGAGGTAATCTGGCGAGGCGCACAGCACTAAACGGGTTTTGCTCATCTCTTTGAGCACTAAGTTTTCATCGGGTTTGTCCGTGAGTTTAAACGCCAGATCGATACCATCGCGGAACAGATCAATCTCTCCGTCTGCGGCGCGCAGCTTAAGTTGGATGTGCGGATAGCGAGTCAAAAACGGCACCACAAACGGCTGTAATACCGAATTAAGAAACGCTTCGGGTGCGGCAACGGTTAACGCGCCAGAAGGTTCGCAGTGCTCAGCTTCCGAGACTTCAATCGCCTGCTGCGCCGCATTCACCATCGCAACGCTTTGGTCATAAACCTTTTGCCCAGCTTGCGTGATGATCAACTTGCGCGTGGTGCGTTCAAAGAGCTTCACCTTTAAGGCCTGTTCAAGACGGGTAATGAGTTTGCTCAGCGCCGAAGGCGTGACGCCGAGTTTTTTGGCCGCCGCGGTGAAGCTCCCTTCGTTGACGACCAAAATAAAGCTGGCGAGATCAGGCAGTAAAGCGATGAGTTTCGGATTAACCATAGGGTGCTATCTCTTTTAGCAAAGCGCAGATCGGGCGAGCATTGTAACAGAAAGGGCACAAATCACTGCATGGGGAAGGGAAATGAGCGCGAATTTTGCCCATCTGAGAGGGACAATGAATGGGTAATCTCCAATAAAATTTGTGGCTATTATTTTTGTTAACAACTTTTGTTAACAACGGGTTACATATCCTGCGTTGTGCCCCTATACTGGGCGAATTATTCATCCAATCACCTATTTACGCCTGCCATCAGGTTGTTCACGTCAGTCAGAGCAAGGAGCCACAATGCAAGAAGAGAGTTTGTTTCAAAGAGAGCGTGTCAGGCGGTTTAATTTTTCGGTTTGGACGGTGCTCAGCGGCACTTTGTTGGCGCGAACCAGTTACTTTATGGCGTGGCCATTTCTGATTGTGTTCTTGTATCAAGACTACGGCGCGAGCGCGGCGCAAATTGGCGGCATGCTGGCAGGCTCGGCGATTGTTGGCGCCTTGACCGGCCTTTATTCGGGGTACTTGTCAGACAAATTTGGCCGAAAATGGGTGATGGTGTGCGGCAGCTTGGTTGCCGCAGCGGCGTATTCTGGCATCGCACTGGCGAGCGAGTTGTGGCACTTCTATGTCCTCATTTTACTGGCAGGCTTAATGCGGCCGATGATTGAAGCGCCCGCCAAAGCGGTGCTTGGCGATAACTTAGCCGATGTAAAAGATCGCGAACTGGCGATGAACATTCGCTATTTCTTACTCAATTTGGGCGGCGCGATTGGCCCACTGCTCGGGGTGACGATTGGGTTGAGCTCACCGCAGCATCTGTTTTACATCACGGGTATCACATATCTGCTCTACACCTGCTGGCTGTTTTTTGGCATTGAGCGCAAGCAGGCGTTTAGTAAGCCCGATCCCTCCCAACTGCCGAATTTTCGCGCCACCCTCAAAGTCATCAGCCGTGATGCGATTTTCGTTAAGCTGATGATCGCCAACTTCCTGATGATGTTTGTGTATGCGCAGTTGGAGTCGTCTATTCCGCAAGTGATTGTACGCTCCGACATCATCGACGCGGCGAAGATTGTCGCCGGTTTGGTTTTGGTCAACACCATGACGATCATCGTTTTTCAGTTTCCGATGTTGAAATGGCTGGAGCATGTGCCGCTGTTTGCGCGTACTCGCATCGGTATGATCTTAATGGCGTTGGCGCAGGTTGGCTTTATGCTCACGCCAGCCGATATGCCGCTCGGCTGGGGGCTGGCCTGCTTTGTCATGAGCCTTGGAGAAGTGATCGCCTTTCCAACCCTCAATGTGCAGATTGACCGTTTGGCACCTGCCCATTTACGCGGCTCCTACTTCGGCGCCGCAGCGCTCTATTCGCTCGGTTTTGCCGTGTCTCCGCTGATTGGCGGGATGATGCTTGATTCGTTGAGCTCCAACTGGCTGTTCGGGCTCTGTTTTGTGTTGTGTCTTGCTATGATCTGGCTCTACTGGTTGGCGGAACATCATTTAGAGTGTGATGTGCCGCAAGCGGTCAGTGCTGAAAGATAAAAATAACGCCCCATGATGGGGCGTTGTGCTTATTGTGCGTAGAGCATCCTCGTCGGTTCTGGCTCGGTGTAATCAATCAACTCGCTGTGGCCAAGCTGCTCGATCTGCTGCTTCTCCCCAGTCACCACCAACACTTGTTGTTTGACGAGGGCATCGACGATTTCAATCTCGTAGGAGCGAAGAAGCTCACGCACTTGCTGCTCTTTACCTGCGTGATATTTAACGAAATAACGGGCAGGGGCAGCCGCGGCTTGTTGCACACGTTTATCGACCACCGGAAAGCCTGCGTTGTTGGCGTGTGACTGTGGCATAAACGTTAGCGCCGTGATCGTGGTAAGCACCACACTGCCAACTGACCATAGAATGCGCTTCTTCATACTCTCTCCTTATTGAAATGACAGGGTCCAGCTGTTGAGGGTACCCGTGTCTTGTTTGGCGTTGTCGACCACTTTAAGTTGCCAAGTTCCCTTCGCCTCATAGCCAGTAAAATCGGCCGATAGCGTGGTGCGAATGTTGTTGGCAGAACCGCCGCTGTTATTGTGTAGAACCACTTGGCCGCCCGTTGGGGAGATCAAAGTGACCTTGAGATCGCCGATATAAGTATGGCTGATGTTCAGATCCACGCTCACGTTACCCGCATCGCCGCTGCGCAGCACATTAAGCTCACTCACCACGCCTACCGATGCGTTATCAGGGATCGCCACCGCGTTGGCATTGGTGTAGCTCGAAGGCGTTTGGCCGTCCGTCGGTTCATCGCTGCCGTTATGCGTAGCGGTTAACGAAGCGCCGGAATAAGCCGCGTAACCATAGACCAGCACTTCATAGGTACCCGCTCGGGTGACATTAAGATTACAGCGTTCACCGTTGCCACTTTGCCAAGAGCGACAATCGTAGCTGCTGGTGGTCGGCGTGCCGTTAAAGCGCACATACATATCCGCATCGCCCGTGCCGCCGCTTAAGTTAAAGCTGGCTTGAGTGGCATCGGCTGGAACGTCAAAAGTAAACACGGCACTGGTTTTCTCATCACCAGAGAGTGGGCCTTTGGCTACGCCGTTTTCCAGCGCGTTTCCATCAGGATCGACAGGTCCTGTTGGGCCGTCACAGCCTGCGTCCAGATACGCTTTCGCCGCATCGGCATTGATCAAGCCATAGCCAGTACGGTTATCGCGGCCAGCAACGTCGATGTCGGTGGCGGTAGCGCGAAGCGCTTTACGCATTTGCTGCGCGCTGCAGGTTGGATGGTAACTCCACACCAGCGCGGCAACGCCGGTAACGTGTGGGGTTGCCATCGAGGTGCCGTTGTAGTACTCGTAATCTTTGCCCGTTTCGGTGGACACAGTGACGCTGCTCCCGACTTGGTTAGCCAGTTCCAAACCAAGCTGACGGTCGACCGTCACCGACACCATGCGGTAGCGGTTGTTGTCATCCAGTACAAACGGGTTTTGCAGGCCCGGTAGCGCTTGGTTACTGTAAACAATCGCCGCTTTCGCGCCAGCGTTGTAACAGGCTTTGACCGCATCGATTTCCGGATCGAGCGTCGCGGTTTGGTTGTCAATACGTTCGGTGAGACAGACTTTATTGCTCATATCGCCACAGTTGTAGCTGCCTGAAGAGACATCACAACTTGCCAGTGGCGCGGTGACACTGCCTGCAACTGGTGCTGGCGCGTAATTGCTTCCGCTGACGATCAAACGGTTGTGCGGTACGACCCCACGCTCAAAGTAGCGGTTACCAGAGAGTGAAATGTCCGACAAAATCCCTTCGCCTACCGTTACGGTCGACAAAATGGCCATGCCCGGCGCGGCAACTTCAACTTGGTTTGTCGCCTGAGAAAATGCCGCGTGATCGTTGTGGTTGTCCACCGCCGCCACTGAAACCACCGAGTCGTAAGAGGCCGGATAGCTGTGCGCGGTGTTGCCCGAGTTACCGGCGGCGGCAATCAGCAACACGCCTTGATCGTAAATCGCTTTCAGTGCGGCCTCTTCCGTGCGGCTGGACTGGCTGCCACCTAAGCTCATGTTAACGACATTAGCACCATTATCGGCACAGGTTTGAATCGCTTTGACCAAGCTGGAAGAGTAACCCCAACCCGACTCGTTAAACACCTTAACGATGTGCAGATTGACGTTCTGATTCGGCATGATCCCTTTCACTCCTTCGCCGTTAGCAATGGCCGCGATGGTGCCTGCCACGTGAGTGCCGTGGGCGTTATTGTTGCCCGGATCGCTCCACGCGCCAGTGCCACTGTCGTTGCTGCCATTGACGCGGTTACCACTCAAATCGTTGTGATTGAGATCGTAGCCGGAGTCGATGATACACACAGTGCGGTTGCCTCCGCTGCCGTCATCCAGTCGCTGCGCGTTTACCGCGCCGTAGCCCCATGGGGTGGTTTCACTCAGCAGATAGCGCGGCGGGTCAATTTCCACGTATTCCACTTCGGCGTTGTTTTGCAGTGCAGTAAGCTCGTTGCTATCGATTTCAACGCTGTACAGCGCTTGACGACCGAGCTTTTCCACTTGGCGCGCGTTGACTTGGTTAAGCACCGCTTCTCGGACCAAATTCGGGCCGAAAAACGGGTTGCTTGCCATGGTCGAACGCGTTTGAAGGTCGTCTTTGAACTTTACTATGTATTTGGTTGGAAGGTCTGCCTCGTTGAAGCCAATACCGGGTGCAGCGAGCGCTGATGCTGATGCGGTGATCGCTACAGCGATAGCAGACAGGGAAAAGATCCCTTTGGTTTTTGTTGTTGTGTAGTGCATTTGCTCTATTCCTTTTTGAGCTGTTTATTATTCACTTTATCTTCATGAAAAGTCACTTTTATGTGCGATTCATGAGCTGTCTAGCTATAGCTTATGGTTATAGAATGCCAAGATAATCGTGTCTTGAATGATAAGAATTGTACAAAATGTCACCCAATAAACAGCGGAGGTGAACATCACTTGTTTATTTAAAGTTCTTATAAAGCAAACAGTTAATTGGTTAAAATTGCATGTTAAATTATTTCTAGTGGGTAATTATTCTATTTTTATAAAATAATCTTCAATTGATAGAATGAATGTTTTTTGACTTTGATGCCAGATTTGTAAAATTGCATATTTAGGTGGTTGACTCGATAGGGTATCTGCCCAAAATGATAAAACTGTCAGCGATAAATGCTCTCATTTGCCAGTTTAAAATCATAAAACAAGAAGATAATTCGATGAAAAAGATGACAATACTGCTGGGGGCTCTGTTCCCCCTCGCTTCTGCAGTGGCTGCTGAGCCAGCGCTCTCTCCTGAATCCATAACGACTGCGCAAGTGGTCAGTACCCAAAACAAACAAACCTACACCTATGTTCGCTGCTGGTATCGCACCGGAAACTCTCATAACGATTCGGCAACGGATTGGCAATGGGCACAAAATCCCGATGGGAGCTACTACACCCTCAATGGCTATTGGTGGAGCTCGGTCTCTTTTAAAAACATGTTTTACACCAATACCTCGCAAAACGTGATTAAGCAGCGTTGTGAAGAGACGCTCGGTGTGAACCATGAAAACGCCGACATCACTTTCTTTGCTGCCGACAATCGTTGGTCGTACAACCACACGATTTGGAGCAATGATCCGGTGATGCAAGCCGATCAAATCAACAAGATGGTCGCATTTGGTGATAGCTTGTCGGATACCGGCAACATCTTCAATGCCTCAATGTGGCGCTTCCCCAACCCTAATACTTGGTTCCTCGGCCACTTCTCCAACGGTTTTGTCTGGACGGAATACATCGCCCAAGAGAAAAAACTGCCGCTGTACAACTGGGCCGTGGGCGGCGCGGCAGGCTCGAATCAATACATCGCGCTGACTGGGGTAGGGGATCAGGTCTCTTCTTATCTGACCTACGCCAAAATGGCGAAAAACTACAAGCTAGCCAACACCTTGTTTACGCTTGAGTTTGGCTTGAATGATTTCATGAACTACAACCGTGAAGTGGCCGACGTGCAAGCGGACTTCGCCAGCGCGTTAGCTCGCCTTACCGATGCCGGTGCACAAAACATCATGTTGATGACGTTGCCAGATGCGACCAAAGCGCCGCAGTTCAAATACTCGACCGCCGATGAAATTGCCAAAGTGCGCGTGAAGATCCTAGAATTTAACGAGTTCATCAAAGCGCAAGTGGCACTATACATCCTGCAAGGCTACAACATCACCCTGTACGATACTTACACCCTGTTTGAACAGTTGACTACCAACCCGCAACAGCATGGCTTTGTTAACGCCAGCGACGCGTGTTTGAACATCAACCGTTCGTCGGCGACGGATTATCTCTACAGCCATAGCTTGACCAGCGAGTGCACAGCACACAGCTCAGACAAATACGTCTTCTGGGATGTCACTCACCCAACCACCGCAGTGTACAAATACATCGCAGACAAGATGCTCGAACCGGGCACAGGTATGCAGCGTTTTGCCTTTTAAAACAATCTCTTAGCGCCTAATCAGAACGGAAGCCAAACGGCTTCCGTTTTTCATTGTGATTATTGCCTCTGATTCACTAATGCTTTTCCAATGTCAGGGATAATCGTTTTCCAAGCCATAGATTACACTTGAAAGTAATAACGGCCATTCGCCTGTGACCCTTGTCACATAAAGGCTGCCTTACAATGAGTCGGCTCTCAAGCCGCCCCCAACCATCTGCAAGGAATACTCCATGTCTTCAGCATTTTACCAACAGATCCGCAATCAACTTGAAGAAGTGAAAGCGGAAGGCCTGTACAAATCTGAGCGCATCATTATCTCTGATCAGCAAGCGGCGGTGAAAATCGCCAGCGGCGAAGAAGTGCTGAACTTCTGCGCCAACAACTATCTGGGCCTAGCCAATCACCCGGCGTTGATTAAAGCGGCCAAAGAGGGGATGGACAGCCACGGTTTTGGTATGGCGTCGGTACGCTTTATCTGTGGTACGCAAGACATTCACAAACAGCTTGAGCAGAAGCTTTCGCAATTCTTGGGTAAAGAAGACACCATTCTTTACACCTCCTGCTTTGATGCCAACGCTGGCCTGTTTGAAACCCTGCTGGATAAAGAAGACGCCATCATCTCTGACGCGCTGAACCACGCTTCGATCATCGACGGCGTGCGTCTGTGTAAAGCCATGCGTTTTCGCTACAGCAACAACAACATGCAAGAGTTGGAAGAGCAGCTGATCGCGGCCAAAGCAGCGGGCGCGCGCAACATTCTGGTCGTGACCGATGGCGTGTTCTCAATGGACGGTGTGGTTGCCAACCTGCCAGCCATTTGTGACCTAGCAGAAAAATATGGCGCATTGACCATGGTCGATGACTCACACGCAGTCGGCTTTATGGGCCCAACAGGTGCAGGCACGCACGAGTATCACAACGTGGTGGATCGCATCGACATCATCACAGGCACGCTTGGCAAAGCGATGGGCGGCGCATCGGGCGGTTACACAGCGGGTAAAAAAGAGGTGATCGACTGGTTGCGTCAGCGCTCTCGTCCGTACCTGTTTTCAAACTCGGTAGCGCCGGCGATCGTTGCTGCCTCCATTCGCGTGTTGGATCTGCTGCAAGAGAGCGGCGATCTGCGCGCTCGCTTGTGGGAAAACGCGGCGCACTTTCGCACTCGCATGACTGAGGCTGGCTTTACTATGGCCGGTGCCGATCACGCCATCATCCCCATCATGCTGGGTGATGCCAAAGTGGCGGCGGAGTTTGCTGAGCGCGCATTAGCCAAAGGCATCTACGTGATCGGTTTTTCATTCCCAGTGGTACCCAAAGGCCAAGCGCGTATCCGCACTCAGATGTCGGCTGCACACTCTCGCGAGCAGCTTGATAAAGCCATTGATGCGTTTATCGAAGTCGGCAAAGAGATGGGCATTATCTGATTTTTTGCCTCGCATCGCGCGGGGCATATTTGGTGAATAATATGAAAATCAAAGCATTATCAAAGCTTAAGCCTGAAGAAGGCATCTGGATGACCGAAGTGGACAAGCCTGAACTTGGTCACAACGATCTGCTGATCCGCATTAAGAAAACCGCTATCTGTGGCACCGACGTGCATATTTATAACTGGGATGAATGGTCACAAAAAACCATTCCAGTGCCTATGGTCGTCGGCCATGAATACGTGGGCGAAGTGGTCGGTATCGGCCAAGAAGTGCGTGGTTTTGCCATCGGTGACCGAGTTTCTGGCGAAGGCCACATCACGTGTGGTCACTGCCGTAACTGCCGTGGTGGCCGCACGCATTTGTGCCGCAATACCATCGGTGTTGGCGTTAACCGCACAGGCGCGTTTGCTGAATACTTGGTGATTCCAGCGTTCAACGCATTCAAAATCCCAGATGGCATTTCTGACGATCTCGCGTCCATCTTCGACCCATTTGGTAACGCAGTGCACACCGCGCTGTCGTTTGATCTCGTGGGTGAAGATGTGCTGATCACTGGCGCAGGCCCAATCGGCATTATGGCCGCCGCTGTGGCGAAGCACGTTGGTGCGCGTCACGTAGTGATCACCGATGTGAACGAATACCGCTTGGATCTTGCGCGTAAAATGGGCGTGACTCGCGCGGTGAACGTTGCCGAGCAGAAGCTCGATGATGTGATGGCTGAGCTGGGCATGACAGAAGGCTTCGATGTGGGCCTAGAGATGTCGGGCAACCCATCGGCGTTTAACTCAATGCTGAAAACCATGAACCACGGCGGCCGCATTGCACTGTTGGGTATTCCACCCTCAGACATGGGCATCGACTGGAACCAAGTGATCTTCAAAGGCTTAGTGATCAAAGGGATCTACGGTCGTGAGATGTTCGAAACTTGGTATAAGATGGCGAGCCTGATCCAATCTGGCCTCGATTTAACGCCAATTATCACCCATCACTTCAAAGTAGACGATTTCCAAAAAGGCTTCGACGCTATGCGTAGCGGGGCTTCCGGCAAAGTCATCCTCGATTGGGAATAAAAAACAAAGCGCTCCGAAAGGGGCGCTTTTTGCATTGGATACTACTGTAAGCATAAACAGTGAAATGGAAAATAAAGCCCCATTTAGCCCTAGAAAAAGCCCTAATTTAGCCCTAAAGGCATTTTCACCACGCCCCAAAGCACTCACTTTTAGCCCTAAACTCCTCATAGGCTTTGGTATATGGTGAGGGTAGATTATTGCCCGTTGAGCGAGGTTATAAGTACTTATCTTTACAGATATTGCAGACATAACGCCTTGTTATGCGATTGTTGGACCTTAATATTCAACCTTCTGAAGGCGACGTTCAGCCAAATCCTTGTAAAAACTATCCCCGTCACCGGATTCCTTGATAATTAAGTTCAACCATTCGCGAGTCTTTGCCCAGTCTTTATTGCTCCAATATGCCTGTGCAATTTGGTATCTGAATGCTTGAAGCGTTGATGCCGTTGGATGTTCCTTTTCAAAAGATGCAAAAGTCTCAAGAAGTTGGGGCATATATTTTCCGAACGCAGACTTAACGCCATGTTTATCACCATATCTTCCTGGATCTTCCCAACCCAGAAGCGTTCGAAGTTTATCTTGGTAGGCTATGCGCGATGCTGTCGATTTGGGAAACTCAGAAATAACTTTGTCATACCACTTTATTGCAGTCTCAACATTTGGAATCCAACTGGAATCAATAGTGAACTTACTATCTTTTCCTCTGGACCAAAAATCCCCATGCCGGAGATATGATAAAGCGATAGCGTTTTCGACAGATTCCTTCGTTGATTCACCAACAATTTCTGCGAGTTCACTAATCCTGTCTTTTACGGTTTTCGCTTGAGTGGAGTTCGGGTACTTTTTAACAAGATTACGCCATGAATCAAGCGCGACTGAAACCTTATTTTCATCAAATGCAATGCTGCCCAGCAAATAGTAGGCTTGTGCTTTGTCGGAATCGGCTGACTTACTGAAAACCACCTCAATCAGCTCGGACTTTGCTTCCTGTGTTAATCCATGCTGATTTAGCATACCCGCCTTTTCGACTGATGCCGCAATAGACACTGGCGTTGCTATCAATGCCGCAGCCATTGAAATAGCTAATAGCTTAACTTTCATCTTTCACTCCTTCGTTTTTTTGGTTTTACGCCGCTTAAGGTGAGCAACGCAATACCGATACCGCCGCATACCACCTTAAACACTAAATCCAACGCATAGTAAAAATGCCACGCGTTGCGAATTACTCTTCAGCAGTTTATTAGCAATATCAACCTACACACTTCGCTGCTGGTTCAGCAATAAACAAATATAATGCAGGAGTCACCAGCATAAACAACGCGGACGCTAGTCTGCTCTTTACCAAACTCACTTCTTCCCCAAACCCATTGTTAGCGATATATCTAACTAGCTCAGAAAGCATTACGTAACACAATACAATGATACTTGTAAGAAAAGATCCTAGTGCATAATCAAAATTACCGAAAAGCAACATTAAAATAGTGAAGCCTAATATCATTCCGTATGATGGAGCGCAAAATGCTGTTAAAAAGGATAACAATGGATTCACAAGTTTTTTAAATAGAAACTCTTTAATTACATTGTCATTGGAAGTTTTGTGACCAAATACCAACATAATTAGAGAAGCCATCATAATCGCATTTATTAAAAGAAAAGATATTGTTCTTATAGCAATATTCTCACTAAATATTGCGGTAGCTTCTTCTTCGAACTTACCTCCGATCATGTACGCTAAGAGCAACACACATATAGACAACACAACGAACGGAATTACCTCAACAAAGAAGTTTTTCAGCCTTTTATTCATACAGGTTTTCCATATTGCTAACGCCGCATCAGGGTGTGAGCAACGCAACCACCTAATCTTAACCATATCACCGTAAACACAAAACCCAACGAAGGAATGAAAAATGTCAAGCGTTGGGAATCACTCTTAAATGCTTTGTTATAAACATGGCTATGCTGTTTTTATTACTTCTGCAATTTCCTCGGCAATTTCTTCTACAGTGTGCATGGCAGTATTTCGCCCTAATTTATCAGCCAATGATGGGCTATAATCAATGACTTCTTGTTTAGAAATATTGTGCCAGATAGGAAGCAATACTTGCTCTTGGGTAACTGATTTAGTTACAAGACCATCTAGCTCATAATTTGTCCAGCCTTTACTTAGGAATGATTTAGATAAAACTACAACGCCAAATTTGCTTTTTGCTAAACCAGAGTCTATTTTCCGTCTTAAGCTATCACCTATTTTTAATTCATATTCGTCATACCAAACCTGTAAGCCCTTTTCTTTTAACGCATTTGCTAGAGGACGGACTACATCATCTTTATCTTCTGATGCATGAGAAATGAAAACATCAAACTCACGATGAACTTCCTCATTTGGAAAGTTGGGATCTGGCTCATCACGGCGAACTAGGCTTGGGATAGAGGCCAAGCTTGCTTCTTGTGCAACAGGCAACGCACTAGGAAGAACTCTAACAGCCGACCTAACTTGTCCTCTTAAGCCTGCCATATCGACTGTAACGTGCCATTGACCTGAGCTTGGAACTGTAAGCCTGAAAGGTGATTGTTTAACTAAACCGCCGTAGTATTGATGCCTACGACCGTTTTTATATGATTGAAAATTTGAATTATTCATCAGCCGCACATTTGCAGCGCTTCCTTGCAAAGTGACCTCAATAACATCACCACTTGATAAACGATCAAATTTATAATGAGTAAAATTCATGAATAATCCTTCATTGTTGAATAATGCTTATAACGCCCGCCAAAGGGGGTGGCAACGCACAACACTAAGCTCAAAAATAACAACTGCAACCACCGCGGTTCAATGGGACTGGAAACGCCATGCGTTGACAGTCCCTCTTGAGGCGTTTGTTAAGTGCCTTTTCGCGCTGGCTTATAACTCTTTTTGGCATTTTCTATAAAGTTTTGCCCGTCAATCACTTTTTTAACTACAAGATCTATAAATGTATCTGAGTAGTAGTGAATCTCTGGATTACAATTTTTGTGATGATACTCGTTATTCGCATTCTTTATTTTTAGTTTGTCGACTATTGCCCTGAAACAATGTTGGTTAATAGTAGGCTTCCCTGATTTTTTACATCTCGCAACTAAGAATGTAGTCAATGCCTCCTCGGAACATTGCTCTTTAAGCCTATCATTAAGCTTCTTAATTGCTGTATTTTCCAAGTAAGGGTGAGATTTTTCTCGATCGATTGGCTTATGTATAATTAGAGCTTTCTTTAACCCTTCCATACCATCTTCTGCTTTGGCTAAAGTTATCGGCTGCCCATCAACATCTCCATCCTTAGCAAACACCAACTTCACATTTAGTGGTATGGCAAACTCAATATCATCTGTATTTTTAACATCTTCGGTCAGGCTTTCAGCCAAAGTTAATATTTCTGTTGCAACATCACCGTAATTTGTTTTAAGAACTGATACTGGAGGATATTTAAAGTCACCAACCAATGAAATCATGCCAGTATGTGATGAATTTAAAAAAGATTGTTCAGAAAACTCTTCAAATTTTGCGGAATAATTCAAAACCCCAGATTGAAATAGCCTCGAAGCAATTCCCTGAATTTCAGGCATTAGTAGGTGTACAGCTTGATCTCTGAAGAATACTATTTTCTCTAAGTTTGCTTTTACCTTATTTCCTTCAGGAAATATTAGGTTGATGGCTTCTCGTAATGAAATGGTTTCTTTAATACCGTTTCTCTTGAGCTTTTTGAATATAGTGTTTTCACCATCTTTTTCAATGATCATGGCTTTTAGGAGTTGCTCCCAAGCTGTGCAAAAACACATAACAAAACCGTCCATACGATTTTCGAGTGACGGTCTGTTATATAGCTCCAGAGCCAGAAGCATGTTATCACGGGATTTACGAAGCAGAGCTTTGGCAAGTTTAGATTTACAATTGTGCCCCAATCCACGACGGTGCTTACTTTGTGATAATTTCTTGGAGAACTCAATTAAAGACAAGTTAAGTGAGTTAGATGCTTCGTACGAACCTAAAGTTACTTCGCTTAAAAAGTCTGAAAGCTGCCCTTTATTGAAATATGTCTTAAATGTTGATTCCTTCCAACCAGTAGCGCTTATCAGTTCGTCTTTCGTAAAGCTTTTACTAGTTCTCTCCTTTTCTTGTAAAAAACAGAGAAATCGTTCGTGGCTTTTATTAACTTTCATAATTATTTTGCCTATAACTCAACTCAAAACTTAGCGATTCTTAATGGAACACTCTGTCACTTAACTACCACTAACCAACACTAACATTCTAACCCTTGCCCCACGCGGCTTATACTGTACAACGACTTCTATCGCACATTGAGCAACTTGTATCACAAAAACTAATGATATAAGCATCATGTTGTGTCTTCTGCTTACATTATTGAGCATTACAATGGGAAGCAAAGGCGGAACGGGGTGTTTGGGGCAGGAAAAAGGCCGCTAAAAAAGCGGCCTGAATGAGTTTAGCGGTGCTTGTTAACTTGCTTACACAACCTTTCGCTGACAACGCGTGAGAGTTCGGCGAGCTGTTCTAGATCGCTAAAGCCGACATCGGGTTCTTTGAAATAGTTGATGTACTGGTAGCGGTTCATGATCATTTCATCGGCGCCGCGTGTCCATGATTCAACCTATTGTAAGCCGCAAATGCAACGCATCCCGAATCGATTTGCTCCGTTTGCTCGGCATATTACCGATTGCTGCAAGAGAAGAAGCGATCCTCAAACTGATGATTCGCTTCTCGCGTTTTAATCTCGTCTATTGTGCGCAGCACTGGATTGTCACAAACGGCCGATTTGACGAAGCTTTCACATTTTAAGCTTGAGCTACCGCCCACAGGCAAACAGTGCTCGTCGTAATACCAGTTGGTGACGATGCCAGTTGCATCCATCACGGAAGCCGAGGCGAGCTTGGTATCCACGCCAGTGTGCCTGTCGAAACCGTAGAAGGGCGTTGAGCTGTTGAACGATGCCTCAATGCATTGATAGACGTCGGTCACATCCTGATCGAGTTCAGACACACCACAATCGTGATACGAATCCCCGCTTGCCAATGAGTCCAATACGCTTGCTTGAAACGTTTCAAAGGTGATTTTTTTCTCTTCACCGGTGTTTTGATTGGTCTCTTTCTCCTCATTTGAGTTCGCGACACTGCTGTCATTGCAACCCGCTACCACGGCAAAAAGCAGTAGCATCCAACACTTCGTCTTGCTGTTCATCAAATCTCCTTATTTGTCTAACATGCAGTAGCCGCATACCAACGCGGTAACTGTTATTCCAGGCGATGCATAATGTACAATGACTTGCGTAAAATGTTGAGCAACTTATGTCACATAAACTTATGGATTGAGTGCCAATTTGTTTATTCTGCTCACACTATGCAAAGCAAAAGAGGCAAGGGTTTTGTTTTAGTTCTGGCAGGCTTGAGACGGAAAAGCAGGCCGTTAGAAACGTAGCCTGCTGAGATTAACGGTGCTTGTTGACTTACTCATTTACGGCAGTGGATTAAGTAAATCGCATCGCTAGTTTGTCGGTGTAATCAATAGTAGAAAATGGAAGCGAAAATACTATTTAGCGCACTCCGTTTTTTCTATTTCTTCATCGTTGGCTACGTTACATAACATTAACTTGTCACTACTCATCGCTTTAGTAAAATCACTTTTTGTTGGATTACCTTGCAGGACAATACTGGTTAATTTAGCGACTTCGGATTTTGTCAATGTTTCATAATCGATATT
Source organism: Vibrio navarrensis (assembly GCF_015767675.1). NCBI lineage: Bacteria > Pseudomonadati > Pseudomonadota > Gammaproteobacteria > Vibrionales > Vibrionaceae > Vibrio > Vibrio navarrensis. The sequence goes on from NZ_CP065218.1 coordinate 973,933, forward strand.
ATATTGTGCAATAATAGGCTGCTCATTGTTCTTTTGATAACAGAGCTTGTTAATATAATGGTCACCAATATCAACACGGGTCTCATCGTAAAAACCCTCTACTGAGATATCGATAGTACAGACTAATGCACCTTGGGATTTTTCATCATTATCTGGCAAGCGGGGAAGGCTGGCAGAAAGATTAAAACTGTTATCCGTACGCTTTAATTGATACGTTTGCATGTTGTGCGACCAGTATCCGGTATACGGCAGATTTGTCTTGTAGCCCCAAATGTCCTCCGAATTAAAGTTGCCAGTGTACGTTAGGTCATTGCATGTATTACGGAAAAAGTGGTAACTGTCGCGATTAACAGAACTATTTTTAACGTGTACTACCTTGGTATCTGCCGCACAATCCCCACTATTATCACCACCACACCCAGGGCGTCCGCATGAATGGTTAGAATTTAGTCATTGACTTAAATCCAGCAACTAAGACTTGCTCCAAGAAGCCGGGGTTCATCATGCAACGTTTCTGCTTCATTGGCACACTAATTTTGCTTGGCTCAGCTCTTAGCATGTTAAGTGCCATGTGTCTTAAACCTGCCAAATTTTCAGCCGCGTTTTGTCGGTAAATCTGACAAGCGTCTTCTCGCATGCTCACATCTAAAATCCAGTGCATTGACTCTATGCCCCAGTGGGCTCGAATGGCATTTCCTGCCTGCTCCGCGGTCAGGTCTGCTGAACTTATGTAGTAGCGGTACTCCAACTTTGGCGCTTTACCTTTGGCTACTCGGTAATTTTCAACCATGACAATACTGGTGAGTCCGCTCCACGTTGAGAAGTCACCCTCTAACTCACTAGCCTTGAGTACATGGCAAGTACGTGCTTCAACGCGGCCTTTTTGTTTCTCGATTTGATAGGTGGTTTTGTCAATTGGGGCACGGCGGTGTGGGGCGAAGGCTGTCTGTATGGCTGCCGACAACTTGCCTTGATTCCCCTTTACTGCCAACAAGTAATCACCGCCCTTGCTAGTGATCGCCTTGGCAATCTTGGTCTGGCAGGCCATCGCATCAATCGTCACGATAGCTCCTCGCAAGTCGAGCATCTTAATAAGCTCTGGAATCGCGGTAATTTCATTGCTTTTATTGTTGGTTTTGAGTTGACCCAGTACCATTTGGTTAGCACTTGCATAGGCGCTCACCATATGGATGGTGCTTTGCCTGTCGTCTCTATCGTAGGAGCCGCGCAAAGTCTTGCCATCAATGGCAACCACCTCACCAAACGTCATGGTATGTACCGCATTCATCCAACCCAGGAAGCAGTCGCGAAACTCGGCAGGATCAATATTTGCAATCAAACGAGCAAAGGTATCGTCGACAGGCACACCGTTTTCAAACAGCCCCTGTTTAAGAAACCACTCATGGTGGCCAAGAACATATTCACGAATGTCAGTCCAGCCTTGACCTCCGGCTATCACGGCACAGATAGACCCAAACAAAATATCAAACAGAGGATAATCAACTTTTGCACTTTGCCGTTTGTCACGGATGATACTGAAATGCGCTTTGATGGTATTAATATTCATGGTCGCTCCCCAAAAGAAGAGCATAAGATCACAGACCGTGCTTCAGGTCAAATTTAACCTTGCGTTGTACAAGAAATGTTCATGATCTTGCCCTGCCACCACACCCAGACAATACCGCCAAGGTAGTAAGAATTAACAAGCCATTTTTCATTATTTTTCCTCATTCTGAGATTATAATTTTTTTAAGACTTGCTGATTATTCAAAGTTTATAAAATCATTCTAGGTAAAAAAAGATATTATTGATCTTCGGTCACACTCGGTAGGGGTAATAAATGCAGTTCCGAATTTTACTTACAGAAAAATAACATATTTTAATATCTTGAGTGTTCAATTTTTGATCATGTTGGCAATGCTTCTAATACAACGTTTCGCAGATTCACAGACTCCAGATAACTGATAAAAGCCATGAATGACGCCTAAATAACGTTCACAGTAGCTTCCACACCTTGCGAAATCAGTGAGCGACACTATTCGCCCGCACTGTCGCCGACAAAAACGATCTGCTCCGTATTCGCGCCTATGGATATTCATGCTTTCACCTCCTATGCTTGCTTTACATCAGTGAAGGGGGAGCGCACATGGTTCACTTTATTCGTCGGTTATGCACTTTTGCTTTGATTGTCTTCGTGACCTTACCTGTTTCAGCTACGACGACCATTCGGTTAACCTATTCAGATCTTGAGTCTTATCCGTTTCTAATGGGGGATGGTTCCGAGCTGGCAAGCCCGCCCGGATTGGCATTAGATGTGCTTGACCACGTTGCATCAAAACTTGATCTGAAAATTGAATATGTTCGACTGCCGGGCAAACGTGCTTTACAAAACATAGATTCTGGTCACGTCGATGGCGGATTTATTTTTTCCTACAACGCGCAGCGTGCACAATATGCACGTTATCCGATGAACGGCGATCTGCCCGATGGCACAAAGCGCATCGCCACCATTGGGTACTATTTCTACACGCTGGCAGATAAAACGTTGGACTGGGATGGAGAAAAACTTGCCGATACTGAACAACAGATAGGCGCTCACTTGGGGTTTTCTATTGTCAATGAGCTGAAGAAAAAACAGCTCAAAGTTCAGGAAGTCAAGAGCACAGAACAGCTGTTCCAAATGTTGGAGCTTAAACGTATTTCTACCATGGCGGTTCAAGATACGATGGCCCAGCAGTATATTGCCATTCACAACCTATCAAATGTAAAGCAGGTGGAGCCAGCCATCACGACGAAAGATTACTACTTGGTGTTTAGCCACCAGTTTATGGAAGCCAATGCTGAGCTCGCTGAAAAGATATGGCAAGAGATTGAACAAGTCAGAGATGACGTCTACTCAAAGCAGAAAGATAAATATCTTGAATGAGTCAGTCAGCCATAAGGTAGCTGTTCAATGTTTGATTGTGCCATAGGGGATAATATTAACTCATTGATTATGTTAACTTTTTAAAATAAATTAAGAAATAGATATCTATTGTACGTACTTAGTGTATAGTAGCGGCAGCTCAAGTAGCGAGCTATTAAAAAGAATATTTAGTTCAAGATCTCCCAGTTTTATTGATTTGATTTGTCATATTCATCCTGCGATACCTTTTTCTTCATTCCTCACTTAGTAGCTTCATTTTTTAAATTCATTAATTTATCGAGATTTATATGTCAAATAATACAACTGGCCTAGTTAAATGGTTTAACGAAACTAAAGGTTTTGGCTTTATCACTCCAGATAACGGCGGTGCTGATCTTTTTGTTCACTTCCGTTCTATCACAAGCAACGGTTTCAAAACTCTAGCTGAAGGTCAAAAAGTATCTTTCAGTATCGAACAAGGCAACAAAGGCCCACAAGCGGCTAACGTTACTGTTCTGTAAGCGCTTTTCGTGAGATCTCGCCTATGCCTAGTTAAGGCGAGATCTTGTTTTCTCATGTGCAGTAAGGAGTTAAATGACTCGAAGAGCTAATCGTAAAACATATTGGTATTACGTTTTGCGTGAGCAACAAATACCAAAAGGACAACAATTCATTGTTCAAAATCAATTATTGCCTACACCACAATAAGACCTCTTGGTCATCCACCATCAATCAGCTAAATAGTGATGCATTAAAGCGTCATATTTTACCCAAAGTCACAACAGATTTTTTTGACTTAGATTTTTCATATTGCGAGTTAACTCATTCAGGCGAAATTAGAGATTCACAGGGCTTGGTCTTGGGAAGCTTTTATATCTCTGACAACCAAGGAGATTGAACGTTGAAGAGTAAAGTAGATCGCTGTAACGCTAAGGCGGATAAAAGTAGAATCAGCATTAAAGATGAAAAGCCTGACAATCTTCATAAAGTAAGAAAAAAAATCGAAGAGATTCTGTTGGAACGCGAAAACAAAAAACTTTGGGAACTATAATTAGGGGAATAGATATGAAAAAACCAGTGAAGAAAACAGCAAAGAAAATGCGTAAAGCGGATTTTGAAGTTCGATTCGCGGTGATGGTTGGAGAATATAACAGTGCGAAAGAAGTACTCGATGCTCTCCCAGAAGGTTCACCTGATTATGTAAAGCAGAAAAAAAAGTGTGACAGTTTGTTTGCCACCGCAGAACGTTTTATCAATACAAATCAATAACCTAGAATTCCCTCTATCAAGCAAGTTCTACCCGATGATTCACCAATGAAGCAAATCGCGCAGCGCTCATAGTTTTCCGGGCGTTATCCGTGCGATTGCGCGAAACTCGCGGGTCATATGAGCTTGATCACTAAAGCCAAACTGTTGTGAAACCTCCACGAGACGGGCGCACTTGTACTGGCGTAAATAGTCGATGGCTTTTTTCACTCTCAAAATGCGCTGATACTGCTTGGGTGTCATGTCCATCCAGTGTTTAAACAGGCGCTCGATTTGCCGCTGACTTAGGGCAATTTGTTCATCTAATTCTCCTAGCGTGATATCGAGCTGAATGCATTCGAGAGCCTGCTCAAGTGAGCTTGGTATGAGATCAGTTCGCTGAACATTGTCGTTAAGCCATGTGTAAAGCGTGTCAATCCGGCTTGCGTTGTCGCTGTGTGATTGCAGTGTGTCGTACAAGTCATACAGTCGAAAGCGCTGATCCTCTGGCCTCTCGAGTAAGGTGAGACGGTCAAAATGCTGACCTAACACGCCATAGCCGATGGCGGGATGAAAGCGGATACCGGCCAGTGTCGCGCCGGGAAAGAGCGTGATCTGCTGTGATTGCTTTTCTACGGGCGAAACGAGCACGCCGTGAGTGAGCGGCTTTTCTCCCAGTGTTACTTCGCCGCCGAGATGGAACACAATGCCGCTGCCTGCATCGGTGTACAGAGGTTTTATGACAGGTTCGCTGTGCAGTTCGCAGACAGAAGCCGACCAAATGCCTTGCACCAATACAGACAACTGCCCCGAGGGTTGGGACAGTTGAAAGTTGAACGCGGACTGGTGAGATTTACTGTGGTTTATAGCTGCCTACCTCGGGTTTAAACACTTTCACAATGCGATTCCAACTATTGATAGCGTTGATGGCGATGGTCAAATCAACCAACGTTTTTTCACCGAACGCGCTGACCACTTTATCATAACACTCAGCGTCGACCGTTTTTCCCGCCGTTAAATGTTCAGCCCACTCTAGTGCGGCGATTTCGCTATCTGTATACAAAGGCATGTCACGCCAAGCGTTTAACCCTAATATACGTTCGACACTTTCGCCAGCCGCCATCGCATCTTTGCTGTGCATATCAATACAGAAAGCGCACTGGTTGATCTGCGATACGCGCAGTTTGACCAGTTCCCAAATTTCTACCGTCACGGTTTCGGAAGCACGAAACTGCTCTCGCAAATAGTTTTCCTGTTCCAGCAGAATCTGCATTCCTTTGGCCGCAAGCCCGAAGTAGTTGGCACGTAAAGTCATTGTATTTCTCCTCTGTGGTTGTGAAATACACAATAAACTTTTCGTGCCGAGCCAGTATTGAATAATTTCGACATGCGACCGATCTTAATTACTCAAAATGCGGCGTTTAGTTGGCAGCCTAGATGCCCCCATTCGGCTTATTGACATTGTTTTATAACAATGAGATCCAAGTCCCTCATTCCACAAGATTGATGTCTAATTTGTAAGGATTTATATGTTAAAATTTAGTGCTTTAACTCAGTTTCTATCAACAATTTGCTGCCGATAGTCGGGATGACTACTTTGCTCTGTTGGTACTGAATTTATCGTCAAGCACGCAATTCTTTTAAATAATGTTGTTTGCCTTGCTATCTCTGCACAGTGAAGTGAGTGAGGCAGGAGGAAATATGAAAAGACTCATCTTAGCGGTTGTGGTGGCCATGTTCGCCTTGGCTGCGATTGCCAGTGCCATCTCGACGTCTTACGTCTCGTATCAAGAGATCAATAACGTCATTTTGATTAACTCGAAAGCGAAAGGGTCACAAATGGCTCTGCACGCTGAGTACATTTTAGAAAACTCCAAGCAGCCGATTGACGATCTGCAAGAGATGGTGACGACGCTCAGCCATCGTGCGGACATCGCTTACGCGATAGTGATCGACAAAAACGTGGCGGCGGTCGCGCACAGTGACAAGCAAAAAATCAATAAAGTCTACAAGGATGAGTACACGGTGCTTGGCGCGACACAAGGTGTGGTGCAGCACTCGAAATGGTATGCCGATGTACAGAAAGTGTGGACCTACGACATCATGTCGCCGATTTATGTTAACGGCAAACTCTATGGAACATTAGACATCGGCGTGCCGATCACCGAAGTCGACTCGGCGGCGATGGGCATCATCGTTACCCAATTGGCGACTACTTGCGGTATGTTCGTGCTGTGTATTGTGGTGTTGGCGGGCTTGATGACCAAACTGTTCCAGCCTCTGACTCGTTTGCAAAGTGCGCTTGAAGATATTTCTCAAGGCGATGGCGACTTAACCATGCGCTTGCCCGTTAAGGGCAATGACGAAATCGCTCATATCTCAACCGCATTCAACACGTTTGTCTCGAAAATCAATGACATTATTCAGCAGGTCGTGCGTACTGGCAGCGAACTCAATCAGTCGGCCAATGTGGTGCGTGAGCAGTCGGTGCGAGCGCTGACTCGCGGCGATCTGCAGAACGAACAGTCCACACTGGTGGTGACATCGATGAATGAGATGGTATCGACCATCAATGAAATTTCCACCAATGCCGCAGGGGCGGCGCAGGCGGCGGGTAATGTAAATAAAGAGACCGCCAACAGCAGTGCGGTTTTGCAGTTTGCCACCGAAACCATCAGCAACTTAACTGATGAAATGAACAACACTGCTAATGTGGTGGTGGCGCTGGCGGATAGAACACAATCTATTGAGTCGATTTTGGATGTGATTCGCGGTATTTCCGAACAAACTAACCTTCTGGCACTTAACGCGGCGATTGAAGCCGCAAGGGCTGGTGAAGCTGGGCGCGGTTTTGCTGTGGTGGCCGATGAAGTGAGAAATCTGGCAACCAAAACAGCGCAATCGACCGGTGAAATCCAGACCATGATTGACCATTTACAAGCCGAAGCGAAAAGTGCGGTGACGGCGATGAACGCCAGCCGTGAACTGACCATCAAAGGTGCAGAAGCCACGCTCGAAGCGCAGCAAGCGATCAGAACCATCGCGTCTCAAGTCTCTTCGATTTTAGATCTCAATACCCAAGTGGCAACCGCCACCGAGCAGCAATCGAGCGTAACGAAAGAGATCAACTTGAATATGGACTCGCTCAATGAGTCAGTGAGAGAGGGGCTGAGCGCTAGCCAACAACTGGAAGACACCAGTAAAACCTTGACTGCGCTTTCGCAAACACTGGATAAGTATGCGGGTTCGTTTAAAGTCGGCAAGGCGTAAGTTGCTCTTTTTGTGGTTGAACTGACCAAAATAAAGCCCTGAGGCGTGAAGTTCAGGGCTTTTTGTTTCATGCCACTTAGCGTTATCACAGCGAGCAGTAAAGTTAAAGTGTCAACCCAAGAGCGTTGGCGACCCCTTCACCATAGCGCAAATCGGCTTGCAGGCAGTTGGCGATGTGCCTACGTTTTATCTCCTCTGGCGCATTGCCCATTGCATCGGCGGTGTTTTGGAACAGTCTTTGTTGCTCATCTTTCTTCATTAAGCGGAACAGATTTCCCACTTGGGAGAAGTAATCGGTGTCCTCTCTGTGATTCCAGTGATCGGCGGCCCCTTCAATCGATAAAGGCGGCTCGCGGAAGTCCGGTTGTTCTTGCCATTGGCCATAACTGTTGGGCTCATAACCAATGGTGGAACCGAAGTTGCCATCAACACGCATTGGTCCATCACGGTGATATCCATGCACCGGACATCGCGGCGCATTGACCGGGATTTGGTGATGATTCACACCGATCCGATAGCGCTGGGTGTCGCCGTAAGAAAAAAGTCGGGCTTGCAGCATACGATCGGGTGAAAAGCTGATGCCCGGTACGACGTTGGCAGGATTCATGGCGGCTTGCTCAACCTCGGCAAAGTAGTTATCTGGGTTGCGGTTGAGTTCCAAAACGCCCACTTCGATCAGTGGGTAGTCTTTGTGCGGCCAGACTTTGGTCAGATCAAACGGGTTGTACGGGACTTGTGCAGCCTCTTTCTCTGGCATGACCTGAATGTATAGGGTCCATTTGGGAAAATCGCCATTTTCAATTGATTCATACAGGTCGCGTTGATGGCTTTCGCGATCTTTACTGATGATCGCCTCCGCTTCTTCGTTGGTCAGGTTTTTGATGCCCTGATGGGTACGAAAGTGAAATTTGACCCAAAAACGTTCCATTTGCGCATTGATGAAACTGAAGGTGTGCGATCCAAAACCATGCATATGGCGGTAACTGGCTGGGATGCCTCGGTCAGACATAATGATGGTTACCTGATGCAAGGATTCAGGAAGCAGAGTCCAAAAATCCCAATTGTTCTTTTCCGATCGCATATTGGTTCGCGGATCGCGTTTTACTGCATGATTCAAATCGGGAAACTTCAGTGGATCACGCATGAAAAAGATCGGCGTGTTGTTTCCCACCAAGTCCCAGTTACCTTCCTCGGTGTAGAACTTCACTGCGAAACCGCGAATGTCGCGCTCTGCGTCCGCCGCGCCTCGCTCTCCTGCAACGGTCGAAAAACGCAAAAAGAGGTCGGTTTTTTTACCTACTTGGCTAAATAACTTAGTACGAGTGTAGCGGGTAATGTCTTGGGTGACGGTAAACGTACCATAGGCCCCCGAACCTTTAGCATGCATGCGTCGCTCGGGAATCACTTCTCGGTCAAAGTGAGCGAGTTTTTCAATAAGCCAAATGTCCTGAAGAAGTGCGGGGCCACGGGGGCCAGCGGTCATAATATTCTGGTTGTCTACAACGGGCGCACCCGCAGCTGTAGTGAGTTTGGGGTTCTTTTTCATAATCTACCTTCTCAATTTGATTGAATGAACAAGTGTCTTATTGCTGACTGGTATCGTGGACAATTCGGTGGACCTTTTTCATGCCCACCGATTTTGCTTATTAACCGTTTTTCACTTGTTCAAGTGATGCACCGTAATTGATGTGGAAGACGTTACCGTCGATCACTAAGGCTGGGACCGATTTCACACCCAGTCGTTCGGCTTCGCTAATGCGCCCACTCTCTTTGCCAAAATGAACCACTTCGACGTCGAATTGTTTTGGGTCAAGGGCACTGGCTAACTGCTCTTCAGCGGTGACACAAACAGGGCAGCCTGCGTGGTAAAAAGTTGCTTTTATTGTCATAATTCAGGTCTCTCTACTTTTTGCTTGAGGGATGGGAGTCAGGACGGTCGCCAAACTCACCTGATTCCCACTTTTTTAGCCGTCAGCGAGTTCAGGTCACTGACGACAGAGAAATATCCCGCTAATGTGAGCTGGCTGCTTGTTTGACATTGTCTCTTCAAACGGCCAAGGTCTCTTCAAACGACCGTCTTTTCAAATCAAACGACCATAGCACTTGCGGTGCATCCCTAAGGCAAAACGTTAGGACTCCTAAGCATGTACGTCAAGACAGATGTCTGTCATGAAAACATCAGGGGTGAGTAAACTGCTGCTACGTCTTAAGCTGCTCTGCGAGCTGTGCCTCTTCGTGTTCAGGGCAGTCAAGCCGCAAATGTTGGTCGCCAAAGGGGGCATTGACTAGGTGGCAATAGTGCGGTTGAGAAACACTGTGTTCCTGGTTTTTACCAAAATACTGGCAAGTGACGCACATGCGATTCAACGCAATATCGCCTTGATCTTGGAGCTGTCTGACCATCTTGATGATAAGCCTTAACAGCATCACTTTTTCATTTTCGCTCAGCATTTGGGTGGCACTGCCAAGAAATAGGCTCAGGTTTGCCGACGCGGCCATGGAGCTTCCTGCTTCAGTTAAGGTGATCGATAGGGCGCGTTTATCATCGATTGCAGGCCCTTTTGCTATCAAACCTTTTGTCACTAATGCTGCAACGGCATCGCTCGCCGTCGCTGGGGTAATGGCAAGTTGCTGAGCAATCGCAGACAGACGCAGTGGCACGCTGCGTACCGCAAGCAGCGAGAGAATTTCGGTCTGCGTTGGAGTCAGACCATTGGCCGCAGCATGTTCCCAAGCTTTGCTACGCATTGCGGTGTTGATCTTGGCAAAACCCGTCGAGATACGAGCTTCGATTGGTGAGCTAATTTTGTCGAAGTCATTCATGGCGTTGATCACTTTTTCAGTTCGGGTAAATGACGTTTTACCGATTTCATCAGTTTTTGGAATGAAGGGCAGGTCAAATGAGAAGAGTGAGGGCAGTTTGCGACATGATTTAAACTGTCTCGCACCGCTTTAAGCCGTTTGATCTGTGCATCGATCTCTTGGGCCTTGTTGCTTAACATTTCGCGATCAATGACCAGCATATCTTGCGATGATGTCGCTAGCATGGCGGCAATGTCGTTGAGTGAAAATCCGGCCAACCTTCCCAGAGAAATCAGGTTCAGTTTCTCCAGCACATTGGGAGCGTATTGGCGCCTTAGCCCACTTCGTCCAATCGAAGTAATCAGCCCCAATTGTTCGTAGTAGCGCAGTGTCGAGGCGGGAAGACCAGATAGCTTAGTAACCTCGGCAATATCCATAAAATTGTCCATTGACTTAAAGTGAGCTTCAAGTCGTACCATGCAAGTTGATAAACAACAAGCCAATTTTTAGCCTAAAGAAGGAGAATGGAATGGATACGATGATCGGGCTGCAAGCGATTTTTATTGGTCTTGGAGCAACATTGCTAATGGACGGCTGGTCGTGGATTCAACGCAACGTATTTGGCATCGCCTCGCTCAATTATGCCTTAGTTGCACGCTGGATTCTGTGGATCCCAGAGGGAAAATGGATGCATGACACCATTTTACAAACGCCCAAAGTGGCGGGTGAACAACTACTCGGATGGTTACTGCATTACGCGATTGGCATCGCCTTCGCCTTTCTTCTCATTTGGTGGGCGGGTGAACACTGGCTTGCTGAGCCGTCTTTGGACGAAGCCGTTGTCATTGGCATGGCCACCTTGTGTGTGCCATTTTTGTTGATTCAGCCCTGCTTGGGATTTGGCGTGGTCGCCAGTAAAACGCCAATGCCTTGGCAAGCACGCGTTTTAAGCTTTATCACCCATCTGGTTTATGGCACTGGGCTGTTCATCAGTGCCGAATTACTGCGCTGGATAACGGCGTGACTTGCTGCATCAGCCGATTCTTGTTAGTGTCGTTGGCTATGAATATGATCAATAGCTTAACGTCCGTTTTCTTCTGGTGGCGCTCTCTCTAGAGCGGCGCGGAATGCTTACATTCTTTAGCTGCTGGAAGGTAGCTAAAGATCACTCTCTTTTTATCTCCAGTAGCGTCCTTTTAACTTGGAGATAACCCATGCAATCAACAAAAACTGAAACTCAAAGCGAAATCATTTTAACTGGCGATAGAGCCACTGGGCCGTTGCACCTCGGTCATTATGTCGGCTCGTTGCAACAGCGCGTTGCGCTGCAAAGCATCCATCAGCAGACCATTTTAGTGGCCGATATGCAGGGGCTGACCGATAACGCCCATCAACCGGAGAAGGTGTCGAGCAATATTTTGAATGTGGTCGCCGACTACTTGGCGGTGGGCATTGATCCTCTGCAAACCACCATCTGTTTGCAGTCGCAATTGCCCGCGTTGGCAGAGCTGACCATGTATTACAGCAATCTCGTTTCCATCGCCCGCTTGGAAAGAAACCCGACAGTGAAGAATGAGATCCATAGCAAAGGCTTTGGCCGTTCCATTCCAGCGGGCTTTCTGACCTATCCAATTTCACAGGCGGCTGACATCAGCGCGTTTCGCGCTACGCTGGTTCCAGTGGGAGACGATCAACTGCCCATGCTGGAACAAACCAATGAAATTGTACGCAAGATCAACAGTCTGGCAGGAAGCGACGTGCTGCTTGAGTGTCGTGCGCTGCTGAGCAATGCACCGCGTTTACCCAGCACCGATGGCAAAAACAAGATGTCTAAATCCATGGGTAACGCCATCAATCTTGGCGCCAGTGAGCAAGAGATCCGCGCGGCGGTCAAATCGATGTACACCGATCCTAACCACTTACGCGTTGACGATCCGGGGCAAATCGAAGGCAACGTGGTGTTTACTTATCTGGATGCTTTTCATCCCGATCATGCCTATGTGGCTCAGTTGAAAGAGCAGTATCAGCGCGGTGGTCTGGGCGATGGCACGACCAAGAAAATACTGGAAGAGTGTTTACAAGAGTTGCTCAAACCGATCCGCGAGCGCCGCCAGCGTTACTTGGATGACAAAGCGCAATTGATTGAGATACTGCGCTTGGGCAGCCAGATTGCGCAAGGCAAAACTCAGCAAGTGCTTATCGATGTCCGCGGTGTGTTTGGTTTGAATCTGTTCTGAACTTGCGCAAAGCAGAATGACAAACAGCCGCGGATGAATCGTGGCTGTTTTAGCCAAAGTCTGCTGAAAATCAGTTTGAACACACGCTCTTTGGTGAGTATATTTTATGAATACGATAAAATTTTTTTATTAAAAAATGGTCTTGAAAGCGATTTTTCCGGCCCTATTTATTGCACTGAAGCGAGATAGCAATGGCTTGCTTCAGCAATCTAATCAACTCTGTCTTTTATTTTTTATGCTAAGTAGGAGGCACTAGCAAATGAATATTCGTCCTTTAAATGACAAGCTGATTGTTGAGAGACAAGAGGTGGAAAACAAATCTGAAGGGGGAATCGTTCTCACTGCTCAATCGGTGAAAAAATCAAACCGCGGCAAGGTGATTGCGGTGGGCGCTGGTAAACGTCTGGACAATGGTGAGCGCGCGGCGATGGATGTCAAAGTGGGTGAGCAAATTATTTTCAACGACGGTTATGGCGTGAAAAGCGAAAAAATTGACGGCACAGAGTATCTGATTCTCTCTGAATCAGATGTGTTGGCAATTGTTGAGTAATCATTTTTGAGTCGTTTTTGAGGAGATTACTATGGCTGCAAAAGAGGTTTTATTTGCCAATGATGCGCGTCAAAAAATGCTGAAAGGGGTGAACTTGCTGGCGGACGCTGTCAAGGTAACGCTCGGGCCAAAAGGGCGCAATGTGGTGCTGGATAAATCTTACGGCGCACCCACCATCACCAAAGATGGTGTTTCTGTGGCAAAAGCGATTGAGCTAAAAGACAAATTTGAAAACATGGGCGCGCAGATGGTGAAACAAGTAGCGTCCAAAGCGAACGACGAAGCGGGTGATGGTACTACCACCGCAACGGTGCTGGCACAATCTTTCATCAATGAAGGGCTTAAAGCGGTCGCTTCTGGCATGAACCCGATGGATCTGAAACGCGGTATCGACAAAGCCACCGAGGCAGCGGTAGCGAAATTACGTGAAATGTCGAAACCTTGCAGCGATAAAGAGTCGATCACCCAAGTAGGTAGCATTTCCGCCAACAGCGATCGTGCGATTGGTGAAATCATTGCCGAAGCGATGGAGAAAGTGGGTCGCAACGGTGTGATAAGCGTGGAGGAGGGCCAAGGGCTGGCTAACGAGCTGTCTGTCGTTGAAGGCATGCAGTTTGATCGCGGCTACCTGTCGCCGTACTTCATTACCAACCAAGAAAAAGGCTGTGTTGAGCTCGACAACCCTTACATTCTGCTGGTGGACAAAAAAATCAGCACCATCCGTGAGCTCTTGCCAGTACTGGAAGCCATTGCGCAATCTTCCCGCTCGCTGTTGATCATTGCCGAAGATATCGAAGGCGAAGCGTTGGCGACGCTGGTGGTGAACAATATGCGTGGCATCGTACGTGCGACAGCGGTGAAAGCGCCGGGCTTTGGCGACAATCGCAAAGCGATGATGGAAGACATTGCGGTGCTGACCGCAGGTACGCTCATCTCTGAAGAGATTGGTCTAGAGCTTGAAAAAGTGACACTAGAGCAGTTGGGTAGCGCGAAGAAGGTGACCATCACCAAAGACACCACCACCATTGTGGGCGGTAGTGCGCAGGCGCATGCGATCGAAGATCGCGTGGCGACGCTGCAAAAACAGATCGAGACCACCACGTCATCATACGACAAAGAGAAGCTGCAACAACGTATCGCTAAGCTCTCTGGCGGTATTGCGCTGATCAAGATCGGCGCGGCCACCGAAGTGGAGATGAAAGAGAAGAAAGACAGGGTAGATGACGCGCTGCATGCTACTCGCGCGGCAGTGGAAGAGGGCATTGTTGCTGGTGGTGGCGTGGCGCTGACCAAGATCGCTAAAGAACTGGCGGATCTCAAAGGTGACAACGACGATCAAAACGTCGGTATTCGTGTTGCGCTGCGTGCGATGGAAGAGCCGCTACGTCAAATTGCAATCAACGCGGGTGACGAAGGTTCCGTGGTGGCGAACGCGGTTAAATCGGGCGACGCCGACTACGGTTACAACGCGGCGACGGGAGAATTTGGCAACATGATCGAGATGGGCATTCTGGATCCGGCCAAAGTGACCCGTTCGGCGTTGCAGTTCGCTGCCTCCATCGCCGGGTTGATGATCACGACCGAAGCGATGGTAAGCGATCACGTCGAAGTGGAGAGCGAAAAATAATCGCTTGAGCTCAACATGAAAACCAGACGGGCTCGCGTGAGCCCGTCTGACTAACGATGTGAGGTGAATGTGATGACTCGTTTACCAGCCTTTTCTTTCTCGGTGAGTGAATCTGGCCTGCGTGGCGGCGACAGCCATTGGCCCGATACGCTGAATTTTCCTCAAGTGACGGCCCATCCGATCTTCTCTATCGCCAGCTACCTGCCAAGAGTTTGGCCACGGTTGGTATTTGTGCTGGAACTGCCTGCGACTTCGCAAAAGCAGCCCCCAGTGGTGCACTAAGCCGCATGCGCTTGAAGCCGTTCATGCGGCTATTACCATATCTGGCGAATATCGGAGGAGATGTCGCTGATCATCTGCCTTGCGCTCTCATCGAGAAATTGCACCAGCGAGATAAACAGCAGGTCAGTAATCACGTTTTGCGCGCTGCGTGAGGCAATCGCCGAGCTGCGATGCTCGGTTTCATCGGCGATGGTGTCGAAGGTCATGTCTGCGATTTGGCGCAGTCGGCTTTTTTTCGGTGAGCTGAGCGCGATCACTTTCGCTCCCTGTTCTCTGGCCGCTTCGGCCGCCACCAAGATCTCTTTGCGCTCTCCAGAGAACGAGATGGCAATTTGCACATCTTGTTCGCTCAAGGTGCGCGCCACCGCGATCTGCACATGGCTGTCTTGCTCGGCCAAGGTGGTGATGCCGAGTTTAAGCAGCTTATAACTGAGGTCTTTCGCCGTTAACGCAGAATCCCCAATGCCGACAATCTGCACGCGCCTTGCCTCACTTAACCACTGCACCGCCTGATGGCACGCGTCATAAGAAAGCGCATTAGTGGTTTGGAACATCGCGTCAGTTTTGGCTTTAATCAGCTTTTGCGCAATCACCGCCAGCGGATCATCGGCCAGAATATCGCTGTGCAACGGCGTGGCCTGCATTGCTTGCTTGCGGCCAATTTCTTCCGTCAGAGCGAGCTTAAATGCGCTGTAACCTTTAAAGCCGAGTCGCTGAGTAAACTTGACGATGCTCGATTGGCTCACTTGTGCCTGCTCTGCCAGCTCTTGGCTGGTTAATTGCGCCGCTTTTTCTGCATTTTCTACAATCCAATCGCCAATCAATCGGCCACTTTGTGACAGCTGAGTTCGTCTTGCGACGATTTTATTGATAACAGACATCACTAAACCTCAAAAAGATTAAATAAATTATTCCAAACAAAAAATAAAAACAGAAATCAGCAAACCACTAATTAAAAGCGACTTTTCTTCAAATAACGGTCATTATCACCCTTGAATTAGTCCCATTATTCCAGAGTTCATCTGCCTAAAGAATAACCTTAAGTGTGATTTTTATCACCAAAACCGAATATTTTATTCCATAGAATCGCCCTCAGTTCAAAACCTATTATCGAGAAATGTCCACCATGAAAATTGATTTAAGCCGTTTGGTTACAGAAAGCCGCAACCCAGCCAGTGCAGAGATTGATACCCTGTCCACCGTCGAGATGCTCAGAGTCATCAATCAAGAAGATCAGAAAGTCGCACTGGCGGTGGAAGCGGTTTTGCCGCACATCGCCCAAGCGGTGGATGCCATCACACATGCGTTTGCCCACGGTGGCCGTTTGATTTACATGGGCGCAGGTACCTCGGGCCGCTTAGGCATTCTTGATGCCAGTGAGTGCCCACCAACTTACGGCACTCCGGCAGAGCTCGTGGTTGGCCTGATTGCCGGTGGCCACACTGCCATTCTAAAAGCGGTGGAAAATGCCGAAGACAACCGAGAGCTGGCGCAAAACGATCTCAAATCACTCAACCTGACAGCCAACGATGTGGTGGTCGGCATTGCCGCCAGTGGACGCACACCTTATGTCTTGGGCGGTTTGGAATACGCCACCTTGATTGGCGCAACGACGGTGTCGATCGCCTGTAATCCGGTTTGCCCGATGGCCGATGCGGCGCAAATCGCCATTTTGCCCGTGGTGGGCCCAGAAGTGGTCACAGGCTCTTCTCGCATGAAAGCGGGCACGGCGCAAAAACTGGTGCTCAATATGCTGACCTCTGGCGCGATGATCCGCAGTGGCAAAGTTTTTGGTAATTTGATGGTGGATGTGGAAGCAACCAACGCCAAGCTGATCCAACGCCAAACCAACATCGTTGTAGAGGTCACTGGCGTGTGCGCAGAAGAAGCAGAAGAAGCGCTAAAGGCGTGCAATCGCCACTGCAAAACCGCGATTTTAATGATTCTTTCTGGCCTAGACGCCGAGCAAGCCAAAGCCAAATTACAACAGCACAACGGTTTTATCCGCGCTGCGCTAAACGACAAGTAACCGTTGAGGTTTCAAGGAGACCGTTATGGCAAAGATAACCCAAACAATGATCTCGCAGCTGCTGGCTGCGGTGGGTGGCAGCAGTAATGTCAGCAAATGTGGCAACTGCATGACCCGACTTCGCTTAACGCTGGCCAACAATGGCGTAGCGGATCAAGCTGTGATTAAGCAGATCCCCGGCGTCATGGGCGTGGTGGAAAGCGATGAGCAATTTCAGATCATCCTTGGCCCCGGCAAAGCGAAGAAAGACGCGGTGCTGCGCACGCAAGTAAAAGGGGCGATCATCCCGGGCATTCTCGGCATCGGTGAGCCACTGATTTACGGCGTCACCCTGCCACGCGTCAAGCCGTTTGTGACGGCCTGTATTGGTGGCGCGGCGGGCTTCTTCTTCATCGGCTTGGTTTCCTACCTTGGCTTACCTGTCGGCTTGAATACCGTGTTTGGCCCGTCTGGTATCGTGGCGATCCCACTGATGACATCGCACAGCGGCATCTTCGCAGGCATGGCGGTATTTCTGGTTGGCCTGCTCATCTCCTACGTGGTTGGCTTCCTCGCCACTTACTTCTTTGGCAGCAAAGACGTCGATTTAAGCTGATTTATTCTTCCCCCTATAGGAATGAACTGGCTGCGCCTTTGAGCACTCAAGGGCGCGCTCCTTATCTCTAAAAACACAAGGTTCAAAACACGTTACCTCAAACTTTTTCCTGCCGAAAAAGCGTGTTGTTGAACCAGGTTTGACTCTGTATATAGGTTATTTCATCCCATTTATTGAAATTTTTATTAACGTTTTCAAAGATTAAATCCATGCCGTTCAATTCTATAAATTAGAAAAATGGATCTATTTTCTGAACTAGCCTCATAAAGTTTATGCGATGAGTTTCATTTTGTGGCGCGCAAGGCCTATAACACGCCCCTCAAATTATTTTCTAATCAATGAGTGTTGTTATGTCTCAGCTTGTTCCGTTCCCTCATCGCCGTTTGGCTCTCGCTTGTTTACTGGCATCGGTCTCTGGTGCTTCTTTTGCGCAAAACTCATGCGATGTTGCCCAATTGCAGCAATCGCCCGATCTTGCCGCCGCCATCTCCAGTGCCGATTACGCCTGTTACAGCGGTTGGTTTTATGCCTCGTCCGACACGTTGGACAACATCTACAGCGAAGCAAGCTTAAGCCGCGTTCAGGTAGCACTACACCAAGCGGTACAAACGTATCAAGGCGAAGCCGAGCAAGCGCGCGCCATTGAAAACTTGGGTGAGTACGTTCGCGCCGCCTACTACGTTCGTTATAACGCAGGGAACGTGGTTGCTTTTTCTGATGCCCTTGGCCAACGATTCGCTCACACAATCAACGCATTTTTAGCCAACCCTCATGCCCTTGATCAAGGGCGCGAGCAAGTGGGGGCGATGAAAAGTCTCACGCTGATGGTGGACAACATTAAGCAACTGCCGCTGACCATGGACGCCATGATGCTGGCACTGCAACAGTTCAACCCTGAAACAGCAAAAAATACTCAGTGGGTTGATGGCCTCAACAACCTGTTCCGCTCAATGGCGGGCCATATCGCCAACGATGCGTTTTATCGCTACCTTGCCAGCCACACCCAACACATCGATACGTTGGAAAAATTCGCCAATGAAAACGCATGGGCGCAGGGTACCGATGCCGATTTTTTGGTGTTTAACGCACTGCGCGAAACGGGCCGTTTGATCGCCAGCCCAGACAAAGCCACTAAACAAAAAGCCGTACAAGTAATGCAACGAGTGATGGCTCGTTATCCATTAGGTAGCGAACACGATAAGTTGTGGCTCGCAGCGGTGGAAATGCTCAGCTACTTCGCACCAGAAGCCTTAAATGGTTTGGATTTGCCGCAAGCGAAGCGCGATCTCGCCGCTCGTGTATTGCCTAACCGCCACGAATGCCAAGGCCCAGCGATCATCCGTTCACAAGATCTCACTCCAGAGCAAGCCGCCAAAGCGTGTGATGTGTTGGCCGCGAAAGAAGCCGATTTCCACCAAGTGGCGAATACTGGTATGCAGCCGGTGGCGGACGATCACAACCAACGTGTGGAAGTGGCGGTGTTCGCCAGCAAAGACAGCTATGTCGATTACTCCGCGTTTCTGTTTGGCAACACCACTGACAACGGCGGCCAGTACCTTGAAGGCAACCCGGCCGATGAGCACAACACCGCTCGTTTTGTCGCCTATCGCTACGCTAATGGCGAAGAACTCTCGATTCTGAACCTAGAGCACGAATACACCCACTACTTGGACGCGCGCTTTAACCAATATGGCTCGTTTAGCGACAACCTCGCTCACGGCTATGTGGTTTGGTGGCTAGAGGGTTTTGCTGAGTACATGCATTACAAACAGGGCTATCAAGCGGCCATCGAACTGATTGCACAAGGCAAAATGAGCCTCTCGCAAGTGTTTGCCACCAGCTACTCGCACGATACCAATCGCATTTATCGCTGGGGTTATTTGGCGGTGCGCTTCATGTTGGAAAACCACCCGCAAGAGGTTGAGGGGCTATTGGCTCTGTCGCGCTCTGGCCAGTTCAAGCAGTGGGCGCAGCAAGTACAAACCCTTGGCCAACAATACGACGGCGAATTTGCTCGCTGGTTAGATGGCTTAGAGTTGACGCCAGAAAACCCAGACACCGACCCAGATACGCCAACGGAGCCCAACGATGGTGTGACGCAATTGCTGGCCAATCAAATCATTACCCTCAGCGGCGAAGCCTACAGTGAGAAGTTGTTCTACGTGGATGTGCCCGCCAACACCACCCACTTTAGCGTAGCCATTGAGGGCGATGGCGATGCGGATCTCTACATGAGTTACAACCAAGTGGCCCACTATTACGATTTTGAAGTGAGTGAATTTGTCGATGGCAGCAATGAAGAAATTCAGTTTGCCGCCGACGCTTCTGGCTACGTGAAACCGGGCCGCTACTATCTGAGCGTCACTGGTCGTGGTAGCTACCAAGCCGTGAACCTAACCACAACACTGGACACCGCGGCACCCACACCACCAACCCAAGAGCAAGATGACCTTGCGCCAGTGGTGTTGCAATCGGGCCAAGCACAGCATTTGACCGTTCACCAGCAGCGCTACGCCGCGGTGTATGTCCCAGAGGGCGTGAGCGAAGTGCGCATTTGGCTTAGCGATCTCACCCCTTCAGACAACCAAGGCAACGTAAACCTATACGCTAGCCGTGAACATTGGCCAACCCCAGAGCAGCACCAGTTTGCATCTCGCTACGCTGGCAACAACCAATACCTCGCGATTCCTGTTGAGCAAGCGGGCTACCTGCATTTCTCACTCAACGCGCCACAACAAGGCGATGATGTCGAGATGGTGGTTTACTTCCACTGATCATTAGTTGGAAAGACAAATGAAAAACAAACGCCACCGCAAGGTGGCGTTTGAGGTTTTAACTTTGCTGTCAACTCAATCTCTGCCTGAGTTTCTCAATTAGTGAGAGTTGTTCAGTGAGTCCGACGTCAAGATAACTGTCGCTTTTATAATTATTTCAATGTGCTCGTCAAAACGTGTAAGTTTCTTCTTCCTCTCACGTATCTCTCTGGGCCAGCTGCAAATAGGGTAGAGCGGCTCAGCATTGCTTGGGTGAGTGCATCGTTGCCCCTCCCATTGTTTGCCCCAAATCGGTCCTTATTTACACATTAATGCAGCCAACTGTTTACACTGTAAAATCGGTGAGATCAACGATCTGGCACGGAACATCAAGCGGATACAGTTTGAAGGTGATGGCGAAGCGAACTGCCCAAATTAAACGCGCTTCGGTTGGATGAAGTGCACTTTGCTTTCTATGCTTATGTCAATACGTCGAGTTGAAGCGATAGCTGTACGAGAAATCATTCCAATATTAAGTGATAAACACCAAGTTTTATTTAGAGCTCAAAATAAATATCGCCAAATAATAATAAAGATGATAAATTGCGCAAAATTTTGGTAGGAAGTCACACTTTTTAATATATGGATGTAGGTTGCAATAGCAGTCATTGATACCAAGCAAAGAGGGTAACTCATTCATGTTTATTAAAAATCTATCCATCGGCAAGAAAATCGCAGCCGCTTTTTCAATTATAGCCATCATCAATATCGCATTCGGGATATTTTTGTCTACAGAGCTCAAAACGGTTAAGTCTGAGCTATTAAACTACACCGATGACACCCTGCCCGCGATGGAAAAAGTGGATGCGGTACGAGATAAAATCTCTTATTGGCGTCGTACTCAATTTGCTGTGTTAGCGATGCACGACGAAAACCAAATCAAACAGACCATCACACGTAATGAAGGCATTCGTCGAGAGATCGAAACGGAACTTGCCGCGTATGGCAAAAGCGTTTGGCCGGGTGAAGAAGAGCAAACCTACAACCGTTTAATGTCACTTTGGAGTGGTTACCTCAGCACCATGGATAAGTTTAACGACGCATTGCTTGCAGGCGACAAAGAACTCGCTTATCCAATCCTCATCAACTCACTGTCGACCTTTGAATCGATTGAAGCGGAAGTGAACAAGCTGGTCGCGATTCTCAAAGGTGCAATGGACAGCAACAAGACGAAAATTTTGTTGTCTGTTAACGGCCTGAACACCACTGCCGTTATCAGCAATATCGCTATCTTCGCTGTTATGGTGATCATGACACTGCTATTAACTCGTATCATTTGTGGGCCACTGAATATTGTTGTTCGTCAGGCGAACGCTATTGCACGTGGTGACCTGTCGCAAGAGCTCGACCGTAAGGCGATCGGTAACGATGAGTTGGGCGAGCTGGCGGACGCAACTATCAAGATGCAAGACGATCTACGCCAAGTGATCGATAATGTGATTGCCGCTGTAACCCAATTAAGCAGTGCAGTAGAAGAGATGACACAGATTTCTGAAATCTCAGCTTCTGGCATGAAGGATCAACAAACGCAGGTGACATTGGTTGCAACCGCAATGACTGAAATGAAAGCCGCAGTGGCAGACGTTGCACGCAATACCGAAGACTCTGCATCGCAAGCGTACGACGCAAATCGCCGTACGCAAGAAGGCGCGAAAGAGACGCATCAAATGGTGGTGTCAATCGAAGAAGTAGCCGACATCATTGGCAAAGCGGGCGACACGGTGGCCGAGCTTGAAGCGCAATCGAACCAGATCAACGTGGTGGTGGATGTGATTCGTGGTATTGCCGACCAAACCAACCTCTTGGCACTGAACGCAGCGATTGAGGCGGCTCGCGCTGGCGAATCTGGCCGTGGCTTTGCGGTGGTTGCCGATGAAGTGAGAACCTTGGCAGGCCGCACTCAAGATTCAACTGGTGAAATCACCGCAATCATCGAGAAACTGCAGGAATTGGCAAAACAAGCAAAACACGCGACCGAGGAATCAAGATCCAGCATTGATGCTTGTGTTGAGCAAGGCAACAACGCACAAAAGTTAATCGGCTCGATTGAAAAGTCCATCGCCAACATTGCGGACATGGGGGCGCAAATTGCCACCGCATGTGGACAACAAGATTCCGTTGCCGAAGAACTCAGCCGCAATATAGAAAACATCCACATGGCCTCGCAAGAAGTCGCGCAAGGGTCGCAGCAAACCGCGCAAGCGTGCCGTGAATTGACTCAACTTTCCGTCTCGCTGCAAGACGTCATGAGTCGCTTTAAATTGAATTAATACAACCGCCCCAGCCTGAGTGCTGGGGTATTTCTTAGGGAAATAACATGAACTTTAAAAAGACCCTTCTGTCTATTGCCATCGCCAGCGCCAGTCTCACTCCGGCTTTCTCTTACAGCGCACCTCTCTTACTCGATAGTACGGTTCACCAAACCAGCCAAATAGCCGGGGCCAATGCTTGGCTCGAAATCAGCCTCGGCCAATTCAAAAGCAACATTGAACAATTTAAATCGCACATAGCCCCAAAAACTAAAATTTGTGCGGTGATGAAAGCCGACGCTTATGGCAACGGAATTCGTGGTTTGATGCCAACCATTCTTGAACAACAGATTCCCTGCGTGGCGATCGCCAGTAATGCGGAGGCTAAATTAGTTCGAGAAAGTGGCTTCACCGGACAACTGATGCGTGTTCGCTCAGCAAGTTACAGTGAAATTGAGCAAGGTCTGGATCTTCAAATCGAGGAGTTGATCGGCAGCGAGCAACAAGCGCGTGACTTATCGGCGCTGGCCGAAAAGCACAAGCAAACCATCAAGGTTCACCTTGCTCTTAACGACGGTGGCATGGGCCGTAATGGCATTGATATGAGCACCGAACGTGGACAAAAAGAAGCAGTCGCCATTGCAACACACCCTTCGGTTGCCGTGGTCGGTATCATGACCCATTTTCCGAATTACAATGCAGAAGAGGTACGAACAAAGCTAAAAAGCTTTAACCAACATGCACAATGGTTAATGGAAAGTGCAGGGCTAAAACGTGAAGCGATCACCCTACATGTGGCCAATTCCTACACGGCGTTGAATGTCCCTGAAGCCCAGTTGGATATGGTTCGTCCGGGTGGTGTGCTCTATGGCGATCTCCCTACCAACCCTGAGTACCCTTCTATTTTGGCGTTTAAAACCCGCGTTGTTTCACTTCATTCGCTTCCGGCAGGCAGCACGGTGGGTTACGACAGCACGTTTACCACGGAAGATGACGCAGTGATGGCAAACCTCACGGTCGGCTATTCCGATGGCTACCCACGGAAAATGGGCAACAAAGCGCAAGTGCTGATCAACGGCCAACGCGCCAATGTGGTGGGCGTTGCTTCAATGAATACTACGATGGTGGATGTGTCCAAGATCAAAGGCGTGTTGCCCGGCGATGAGGTGACGCTCTTTGGCGCTGAAAAAAACCAGCACATCTCTGTAGGTGAAATGGAAGAAAACGCCGAGGTGATTTTCCCAGAGCTTTATACCATTTGGGGCACCAGCAACCCGCGTTTCTACGTTAAATAGTCAATTCTGTCATTTACGTTTAGCTATCTTTTGTTGCTCGACTTGTCGTCAGTTAAATAACCCACAGCAACGACAGAATAACCACGTTACTTTTGAGCATACTCTTGAGGTGTACAACCAAACATCTCTTTAAAAGAAGAGATAAAACTGCTCACGCTGCTATAGCCTAATTCATGCGCAACCAGTGTTGTCTTAGCACCCTGAGTAATTTTCTCCAGAGAATTCATCAAACGAAAGCGGCTGCGCCATTGACGAAATGTTAGCCCCGTTTCTGCTTTAAACAATCGTTCAATAGTACGAACACTGGCTCCAACCTCTGTTGCTAATTGCTCAAGCAGCAGTGATTGCTCTGGCTGATTCACAATAAGGCTGATCAGGCGTTGCAGACGAGGATCATGCCCGGATGGAATATACAGTTCTAATGCTGGTAAAGATTCAAGCTCATCAAGGGCGACTAAGCCTAGGTGATGGGCTCTTTTTTGGGTGAGCTCCCCCGCATTTTCTGTCAGCCTGAGTATCACTTCTCTCATTAACGAGCTCATTTTTAACATGACGACTTTATCGGAGTTTTGACGTACACAAAACGAGGGGTCAATGTATAAATTACGAGTTTGTGTCGCGGTTTCATTACTTACTTGATGGTAATGACCGCCCGGAATCCATACCGCATGGGTTGTCGGGACCACCCAAACCGCCTTTTCGCTGGTCACTCGTAATATTCCTTTCGCACTCCATAGCAGCTGTCCTCGCGGATGGGCGTGGGGCTCGATAGCTGACTCGGCGACCATGCTGCGGCAATGAGTAAGCACTGGCCGTGTTGGATCCAAAATAAAGGCAACATCGCTGGGTGATAACATTGCTGTGTGAGGAGTTTGTTTTGACATCCGGTCTCATTAAAACGTATCAAAATAGGTATTTTAGGAATGACTCATGAACATTGCTAGAGTCCTGAAGCGTACTCTTTAGCAGTGAACTCTTACGGTGGAAGATAGGTGCTGAAGGCTTTCACTACTACTGCCTATAAAACGGGGCTAACGGCTCGTTAACCCCGTCAGGCGATAAACGTGATCTAGGCAACCAACATCGCTCTTAACATCCATGCTGTTTTTTCGTGAACACGCATACGATCGGAAATCAGTGCTGCTGACGATTCATCATTGGCGTCTTGAGCAATGGTGAGTATCTCACGGCAAGTTCTAATCACCTGTTCGTGGCTTTGCGTAAGAATTTTAACCATCTCCATGGCGGGCGGGATATCTTCCACTTCTTTGATCGAAGTGAGTGCGGCTAGAGATTTATAAGTGCCTGGTGCGACAATATTTAATGAACGAATGCGTTCAGCAATGTCATCCACGGCGGTTGCAAGCTCGGTGTAATGCTCTTCAAACATCAGGTGCAGATCGCGGAACTGTCGACCGGTTACGTTCCAATGAAAATTGTGAGTTTGCAGATAAAGTGTGTAAGAGTCGGCCAATAAGCGCTTTAAGCCTTCAGCAATGGCAATGCGGTCAGCTTCATTAATTCCAATATTGATAGTATCCATATTGACTCCTTGATTTATTAATAACATTCAGGCTCGGTACACAAGTATAGAAAAATCGATCGAGCATCCTTTTTGAATCTACTTATGCAGCAAAGTCCATAGGTAATGACTCTATAATAGTTCATTTGGTAAAAAAACCACTTGTCGTAATAGGAATGTGTTTTGTCATATTTCTGGATAAAAACGTCAGTCGGATAGGCGTATATTAGATTCAACGATAGATCATCGCTGCCACATTCTTCATTGAGAGCAACAAAGCCGGGGTATTCATGTGGTGGTGAATAGATCTTCATCACAATTGGTGTTAGTGCGATATTGCGACAACCTACCGACTGAAAAGGCTTGATATGAAAGACGTCTCTACTAAACAGATATCCTCAATGGAGGAAGAAAGCCGATTGGTACATTTCCCTATCTCCATGTTTTCCATCGTTATGGGGTTGAGCGGCTTATCAATTGCATGGCAAAAAGCGCTTGGGACATCCTTTCCTGTGATAACCACCTTTAGCAGTATTTTGGCAACGACTGTCATGCTGCTGGTGAGCGCACTCTATTTACTAAAAATCACGCGTTATCCAAATGCAGTGATAGCAGAAACAAAGCATCCAATAAAAATTAATTTTTTTGCTGCTTTTTCTATTAGCCTTTTACTTCTCTCAGTCGTTTGGCACAGATTCGAATCGCTCTCCTATGTTTTGTGGGGGCTCGGCGCGGTGGTTCAGTTATCGCTAACCTTGCTGGTTATGCATAGCTGGATACACCATGATCACTATCGGCTAGAGCACGCAAACCCGAGTTGGTTCATCCCTGTTGTTGGCAATATTATTGCTCCAATCACCGGGGCTAAGCTGGGTTTTATCGAAATAAGCTGGTTCTTTTTCGGCGTTGGTATCGTCTTCTGGTTGGTATTATTAACCATCATCATTAACCGTTTAATTTTTCATGAGGCTCTGCCAGCGCGTTTCAAACCTATGCTGTTTATCTTGTTAGCGCCTCCATCGATTGGTTTTGTGTCTTATAGCTCATTGGTTCCAGAGTTGACCGATTTTTCAAGAATACTCATCTCTGTTGCACTATTCACCGCTATTTTGCTGGCGCTCAACATTAATCAGTTTCGAAAAAGTGGCTTTTTTCTCTCTTCATGGGCGTACTCATTTCCGGTGGCGGCTTTTAATGTAGCTCTATTTCGATATGCAGAGTTAACGCTGTCACCCATAGGCTTTTACATTGGCGTTGCCTTATTGGGGGGCCTGACGCTACTCGTTTTGTGGCTGTCGTTTAATACACTCAAAGCAATAAAGGCTGGTGAAATATGCAAGCCGGAATAAACGAAATTTAGGTATATCAGTGAGGAAGAATCATGAACAAAAGTTATAAAGAGATTAATCAGCAACAACGCAAATTAGGGTCGGCTTTTCGGAAAGAGAGCCCTGACACGCTTAATGCTTTCCTAAGCCTTCATAAAGCGGCATTTGCATCAGGTGCAATGGAAACAAAATATAAAGAACTGATTGCGGTGGCTATTGCTATCAATGTCCGTTGTGACGGTTGTATTGGTTCTCACGTTGAAGCCGCTGTTAAAGCAGGCGCTTGCAGAGAGGAGTTGGTTGAGACGATTAATGTGGCTATTTTGATGGGAGGTGGCCCTGCTGTGATTTATGGAACACAAGCGCTGGCTGCGGTGGATGAGTTTTGTGAATAATCCAAAGCAATGGAGTAGATGAATGATAGGAGAAAGGAGAAGATGATCTATCGCCGTTCAATGTAAATATACTGCTTGCAATATCAGAAGAGTCATTAATCGGCGTGGTGAGCTCCCAACTCCATCAAAAATCAAGCATCTTCAATGATCATGCACATGGTTGTGTGCTATCTTTTTTAGCAATCTCTAATATAGATAAGATGATTCATACGGAGCATGGCATGGCAAGATTTAAATGGACGCAAAGATCTTTATTTATACCACCGGTCCTTCTCGGTGTTGCAATGCTCCTATTAGCTCCAGCAATGAAAGCAGAACCACCCAAAGCTATTGATAATACGGGGAAAAAGGTGGTTCGGGTACTTAAAGTCACCCCACGAAAGATCCAACCTTCTGCCGTAGGCTATGGCCACACCCAACCCGCCAGAGACTGGCAAGCCCAAGCGGAGTTGGAAGGTGTGGTCGTCTGGGTTGCGGATAACTATCATGATGGCAGCCTTATCAAGCAAGGTAGTGAAATTCTCAGGCTGGATCCCTCATCTTATGAACTCGCTATTGCCCGTTTGCAAGCCGAACTTGAAGTGGCAAAACTGACCGCTCAAACTATTTTGGAAACATTGAATATTGCCGAAAGAGAGTATCAGCTTCAGCAATCAGACTATGATCGTACGGTTCGCCTGAGTAAAACGGGCCATATATCCGAAACAGAGAGAGATAAAGCGGCCAAAGATCTTCTCAACAGCCAGCAACAGTTTCAGGCGCAAAAAAATAATCTGGCGATTAACAAAGCGACACAAAAGGTACTTCTGACGGAACTGGCGATAGCTAAGCGCGATCTTGAACACACCATTATCAAAGCCCCTTTCGATATAAGAGTCACAGACAAAGTAATTGGTCTGGCGGAATACGTTAATAAAGGCGAGCTCATGCTAAAAGCCGATGGGATTGATGCGGTTGAGATCCGTGCCCAGTTCCCACTTGGCAAAATGCGTCCTCTGAGAAGAGCGCAAATGCTAAGTAAAACAAACAGTAATGGCTTTACGGATCTTGAGGCAAGGGTAGAACTGAACGCAGGGGACCACCTTATTTCTTGGGATGCGAACGTCAGCCGTTCCGGCGGACAGGTGGATGCGCAGACACAAAGCCAGAGTATTGTGGTGCAAATTGACAACCCGCTCAAGCAGGCGTCTCCGGGCAAAAGGCCACCACTGATTAGAGACACCTTTGTCAAAGTGACCCTGAAAGCACCAGTGATGAGCGAGCAGATCCTACTGCCCCTAAACGCCATTCATAACGACAAGGTCTACTTGGTGGAAGAGGAGAAACTGAAAATTCAGCCTGTAGAAGTGGATTTTGTTCAGGGTCAGGTTGCCGTTATCAAATCGGGCATCCAGAAGGACGATATTGTTGTTTTAAGCAAGCTTTTCCCAGCCGTTGAAGGAATGTTACTCAAACCGCAACCCGATAAAAATATCGACCCATGGTTGGATAAAGAAAGCGGGTTTAAGTTAGGTAAAGCAAAGAGTGAGGTCAAATTATGATCTCATTTTTTACTCGACACCCCACTGGCGCGAATGTGCTGATGGTTGCGATATTGTTGCTCGGGGCTTTTGCGTTACCTAAATTGCAAAAAGACACCTTCCCTGTCACTCAAACCAAAAACATCGAAATTCGCATTAGTTACCCGGGCGCTTCCCCAGCCGAAGTGGTTGAAGAGATTTGCACCCCGCTGGAGGAGGCTATCGATCTGATCAACGGTGTCAAAGAGTTCACCTGTGATGCCAGAGAGAACATGGCTATTGGTAATGTGGAAATCGATGAGGGTGAAAATACTGACGCGCTCACCTCGGACATTCAGCAGCAAGTCAACGCCATTAGTGACTTCCCCGACAGAGTTGAGCAGATCACGGTCAATAAACTTGATAGGGTAGCGACAGTCGCCAGTGTCGCTATCAGCGGAAATATGTCAGCGAAAGATCTCTACCTCTATGCCCAAGAGGTGAAACGCCGGATGAAATCACACCCTCTCATCGCTCAGGTTTCAGTTGGTGGCTTTTCCGATCAGGAGATTGAAATTCGTGTATCTCAGTGGAAGCTTAAGCAATACGGGCTGAGCATCTCTGACTTATCCAACCTTGTGCAGCAGCAAAGTGTCAGTACCCCTGCCGGCGTATTTACTAACGATCTCGAAGATCTGAGTGTGCGCTTTGATCAAATGAGTAATGACGTCGACGATCTGAAAAAAATCGTCGTGAAATCGAGTGAACATGGTACTCAAGTTCGGCTGGGTGATATTGCTGACATTGAGCAAAAGTTTGCTAATGAAGAGGATAAAATTCTCTTCCAAGGCCAGCGAGCTGCGCTGTTGCAAATATCCAAAAGCGATTCTCAGGACACTCTGAAAGTCAAAGAGGCGATTGTTCATTTGATCGAAAAAGAGCAGATGAGTGCGCCGCAAGGTGTCGAATTGACCATTACTCAGGATGTCAGCGTGAATATTGATGAGAGGCTGAGAATTCTGACCAGCAACGGAGTACAAGGGCTGGCACTGGCATTTCTCATGCTTTGGGCATTCTTTAATATTCGTTTTAGTTTTTGGGTCGCGTTGGGGTTGCCGGTCTCCTTCCTAGGCGCAATCTTTGCCATGTATGTGTTGGGTTATACCCTGAATATGATGACCATGGTGGGGCTTATCGTTGCCATCGGCCTGTTAATGGACGATTCGCTGATCATCGCAGAAAACATCGCCGCCAAAAGGCAAGCGGGTATGCCTGCATTTGCTGCTGCAGTTCAAGGCACCGCACAAGTGTTTCCAGGCGTCATCGCATCCTTTGCCACCACCGTAATGGCCATTGGCCCGCTGATGTTTTTGAGCGGAACCATGGGAGAGGTTCTACGCTACATTCCGATCATCTTGCTAATTACTTTGCTGGTAAGCCTGATTGAAGCTTTTTTCATTCTTCCTGCGCACCTTGCGCACAGCCATCTTGAGTCAAGTTCAAACCCGGTGCGAGAGAGGTTTATCGCCAGTTTTGAAAGGGTAAGAGATAAGTTTTTTGTTCCTCTGTCGCTAAAAGCGATGAATGCACCATACTTGACGCTGGGCGTTCTTACTATGGTCGTGCTGCTCTCAACCGCCACTTTCTCCGCAGGGCTTCTTAAGTTTAAAGCGATGCCATCACTGGAAAGCGATACGCTTCAGGCGCGTGTTCTGCTGCCACAGGGCAGCTTGCTTTCTCAAACCGAAGAGGTGGTTGCTAAGTTATCCCAAGCTCTGGACAAAGTGAATCAAGAATATTCAGGAAAATTCCCCGATTCAGAGCCATTGATGAGAAGCAAAACAATCATGTACAACACCAATATCGATGCTAACGAATCTGGGCCTCATATGGCGACAGTGAGTGCGGATTTACTTCCGGCGCAATTTCGTCAAGAGAGCATCAAATATCTGGTGCAACGCTGGAAGGAGAAAACAGGCCCCACGGCAGATGTTGTGTCACTTAAGTTTACCGATAAGGAAAGGGGCATCGCTGGCAATGGTATTGATATCCGTGTGCAGGGTAGCTCTCTTGAAGAGCTGGACAAGGTCAGTCGTTCTCTTATCAAGTGGCTGAAAGGCTTTGATGGCGTTTTTAATCTTTCCAGTGATCTGCGTTACGGGCGATCTGAAATTCATGTAAAACTCAAAGAGGAAGCTGGCGTGATGGGCGTTAACGCTGCACAGCTCGCCCAGACACTTCGCAGTGCGGTAAAAGGCAGTACCGATCTGACGGTGTTTCAGGGCAGTGAGATTCTGGATATCACGGTGCGCCTTGAGGAGTTTACTCACCAAGCCAGTTTGCAAGAACTCAAGGATCTGATGGTGACCGCGGCAAACGGGACGCTCGTGCCACTGTCTGCTGTTGCTGACTTTGAAGAACAACAAACCTTCTCCAGAATTAACCGAATAAACGGCATCAATACGGTCACGGTACAAGGAAATATCGACACCCGAGTTGCCAACGCCAGGGAAATTATGCAGCAGTTCTATGCGACGTTTGTCCCTAATGCGAAAAGGAATTTTCCGGACGTGAGCTTTGTTTCTCAAGGGCAAGACAAAGAAAGCGCCGATACTGGCGCCTCGTTGCAAACTTTCTTTGCTCTGGGGGTTATCGGGATTTATCTGATCCTGACTTTTCTATTCCAAAGTTACAGCCAACCGATCGCGGTATTGCTCGCCATTCCTATGGGGTGGATAGGTGTTGTTTGGGGCCACTTAGCGATGGGGCTCGATTTGACGATTCCGAGCCTTGTGGGGTTTGCTACCCTTGCTGGTATTGTGGTGAACGACAATATTTTGCTGGTCAACTTTATTAAAGAGAACATCGCCAAAGGTGTCGATTTGCTGGATGCTTGTCGTGACGCTGTTCATGACCGATTCCGCGCTATTTTTATCACTTCGCTCACCACCTTTGCAGGGCTGCTACCCCTGTTAACCGAGAGCAGTACTCAGGCGCAGTTTTTGATCCCGTTGATTGCCAGTATCGCCTTTGGCTTAATATCGGCAACGCTGCTGGCCTCGATTATTGTCCCTTGTGTGTTACTTATTCTCGATGACTTGGGTTTAAGTAAATTGTCAGAACCCAACCTACGGAACGATGCGCTATGAGGTTATTAGGTGGAACAGGCTACGAGCTCTTTTGTGTGATTCATTCAGCAGCAAATAAGGTGGGTGAATCGATACTCGGCCAAAGGTTCTGCTCCATCGGGCACTGTAACAAGCTTTTGCCCCATTCCAATGTTGTATCAATATTAAGCCGCTAATTTCTTATAGGTATCGACTTACTTTTACTAATCTAACTTATCTCTCAGAAGCACAGCTTAATTGAAAAATTGACATATACGGGAAATGAGATATATGATATTTCATATGTTTTATTGCGTTGAATAGTTCCTATGTTTGATCCAATCCTTCTTTACAAAGCACTTTCTGAAGAAACTCGGCTTAAGTCTCTGCTTTTAATGCAGAAGCAAGGAGAGTTGTGTGTCTGCGATCTCATGGAGTCGCTGAATCTCAGTCAACCCAAAGTCTCTCGGCATCTTGCCGAATTACGAAAGCACAGGGTTGTTCTGGATGAACGACGTGGTAAGTGGGTTTACTACCGTATCAACCCCGCGCTAGCTCCTTGGGTCAAGCAAGTGCTGGAGATCACCCTTAAGCATAATTTGACATTTATCGAGCCAGAGTTGCAGTTCATCCAAGGCAAGTCATGTTCGAATGGTGTGAACGAATGATGTTTTATTTCGTGGGTTTATCAATTTAAACTTAAAGAGGCTGTATGAGTAATATCTCAAGCTGTGTCGAAACCAGCGCATCTGAAAAAATGAGTTTTCTTGATCGATACTTAACCGTATGGATTTTTCTTGCAATGGCAGTTGGTGTCGGGATTGGCGTGTTATTTCCTCAAGTCGCTCAGTGGAACGAAAGCCTATCTGTTGGTT
The DNA here is from genome assembly GCF_015767675.1 of Vibrio navarrensis. Classification (NCBI taxonomy): domain Bacteria; kingdom Pseudomonadati; phylum Pseudomonadota; class Gammaproteobacteria; order Vibrionales; family Vibrionaceae; genus Vibrio; species Vibrio navarrensis. The sequence goes on from NZ_CP065218.1 coordinate 1,006,558, forward strand.
CAACCAATATCCCACTTGCGATTGGCTTAATCTTAATGATGTACCCGCCATTGGCGAAAGTGAACTATAGCCTTTTAGGTGAGGTAACTCGTGATAAACGCGCGATAACGCTTTCTTTAGTGATGAACTGGTTCGTGGGACCGATTTTGATGTTCACATTAGCCATCATTTTCTTACGCGATCAACCTGGTTATATGGTAGGACTCATCCTGATCGGCCTTGCTCGATGCATCGCTATGGTGTTGGTTTGGAATGATATCAGCGGCGGAAACAAAGAGTACGGAGCAACCTTAGTTGCCTTAAATAGCGCGTTTCAGATTGTCACGTACAGTTTTATGGCGTGGCTATTTATTACTGTTTTGCCGCCATATTTTGGGCTAGAGAGTTTTGTAGTTGATATTACCATTCTCGATATCGCCGAAAGTGTACTGATTTATTTAGGCATCCCATTTTTAGCTGGCTTTTTGAGCCGCAAATGGTTGGTGGCTGCTAAAGGTGAGCAATGGTACAACGAGGTATTTATTCCGCGTATTTCACCGATTACGCTGGTTGCGCTGCTGGCGACCATTGTTTTGATGTTTAGTCTGAAAGGTGAAATGATCATTGAGTTACCGATGGATGTGTTCCGTATTGCCGTACCACTGATCATCTATTTTATGGTGATGTTTTTTACGAGCTTCTACATCGGGAAACGTATGGGCATTCCTTACGATCAAAATGCTTCAATTGCCTTCACTTCATCTGGTAACAACTTCGAGCTGGCTATCGCCGTATCAATCGCTGTATTTGGGTTAAATTCTGACCAAGCGTTTGCTGGTGTGATTGGACCTTTGGTAGAAGTGCCTGTCTTAATCGCTTTGGTTAACGTCGCGCTGCGAATGAAAAAGAAATACTATGCCATTCATCCTAGTGATAAACCGCATAATGCTTAAGGTGGAATGGGGGCGTAACGGATTTAAACTCCGGATTGGTTTTCCTAAAAAATCAAAGGCTGCGAATTTGCAGCCTTTTTACCAATGAGCAATATCACTACGAACGGGTTTTCTGACTCGCTAAAAGATCGGCAATCGCTTGATCTTTTTGGTGGCGTACGTCTAAGCCAGTGACAAAATAAATCGTGTACTCACAAACGTTGCGCGCGTGATCACCAATCCGTTCGACCGCTCGACCTATCCACGTGATCTCTAAAATGGTTTGATAGTGAGTGCCTTGCACCAGCATATCTTTATCATTTTGACGCAAAATATCGCCGTAGCTGTTGTCGATTTGTTTATCTAACATTGCTGCTTCTAGCGCATCGTGTGCATTGAGATCGTGAAAAGCGTTCATCGATTTTTGCAGCATATTGATCACGTTCGCGTTAATTGTTTCAAACGCATCTTCTTGTAATTCAATACCATCAAAATAGTCTTTGTCACCCGGATGGTGCTCCTTTAAACGCAACACCGCATGGGCGATCCGTTTAGATTGATCGCCAATTCGTTCAAGATCCATGATCGCTTTCATGATCGAAAACACCGCACGTAAATCGCGGGCTGCGGGTTGGCGTTTGACTAAAATATCAATGCAGCGCTGATCAATGGCCAGTTCTAACAAATTGATATTATGATCGTGTTCAATGACTTGCTTGGCCAGTTCGGTATTACCTGTCATAAACGCATCAAGTGCGTCCCGCACCTGTGCGATGACTAAATCACCCATATTCACCACGCTATCCACAATAGAACGCATTTCGCTATTGTAGCTATGGGAGGTGTGCCCATCGACACCATGAGTTGTCATAAAGTTCTCCTAAAATACAATCGTTAACCGAAACGGCCAGTAATGTAATCTTCAGTGCGGCTATCACGTGGGTTGGTGAACAACTCACGTGTTTCGCTCAGTTCAACCAAGTTGCCTAAGTGGAAGAAAGCGGTTTTATCGGAAACGCGCGCCGCTTGTTGCATGTTGTGTGTCACCATCGCGATGGTGTAGCTGCCTTTGAGCTCATCAATCAGATCTTCGATGATCGAGGTCGCGATAGGGTCAAGCGCCGAACAAGGTTCATCCATCAAAATCACTTCAGGGTTAACCGCAATCGCACGAGCAATGCACAAACGCTGTTGCTGGCCACCTGACAAACCCGTGCCTGGTGCCGATAAGCGATCTTTAACTTCTTTCCACAAGCCCGCACGACGTAAGCTGGTTTCGACGATTTCGTCTAAATCGGTTTTGTTATCCACCAGGCCATGTAATTTAGGACCATAGGCGATATTGTCATAAATCGATTTTGGAAAAGGATTAGGCTTTTGAAACACCATGCCGACTTGGGCGCGTAGCTGCACCACATCCAAACTTGGGTGATAGATGTCTTGCCCATCTAAGGTCACTGAACCTTCAACACGAGCCGTGTCGATGGTGTCATTCATGCGATTTAGACAGCGTAAAAAGGTCGATTTACCACAACCAGAAGGGCCAATAAATGCGACCACTTCATGCTCAATGATATCCATATTGATGCCGTGTAGCGCCTCAGTTTCACCATAAAAAACTTTCACATCACGAGCGGCCATTTTAATCTGTGTGGCTTGGACCGCTTCTTTGGCTGTGCTTTTTACCTGTGGTGTCACAAGCGCGTGTTTGTTCATAATAGCTTCACTTATCATCTTTATTACCACCGAGTTTCAAAGCGTCGACGCAACCAAATCGCCAGCGCATTTAAGCTAATCATTAATGCCAACAATACGGTGATTGCAGCAGAGGTTCTTGCTTCAAAAAAGTTTCGCAGTTCGTTGCCTTGCCAGAGGAATATCTGCACAGGAAGTGCAGTCGATTGATCGATCGGCGTCGCTGGCACACTCGCGACAAACGAGCTCATGCCGATCAAGAGTAGCGGTGCCGTCTCACCTAATGCTTGCGCGATACCTAAAATGGCCCCAGTCAGGATACCCGGTAGTGCCAAAGGCAATACGTGATGAAATACCGCTTGCGTTTTTGACGCACCGATACCCAGTGCCGCTTGGCGAATCGATGGCGGAATGGCTTTCAACGTTGAACGCGTGGCGATGATGACCGTTGGCAACGTCATAAGCGTTAGCACCAAACCACCGACAAGTGGCGCAGAGAGCGGCAGCTTAAACCACAAGATAAATACTGAAGCGCCTAGTAAACCAAAGACAATCGAAGGAACCGCCGCCAAGTTGTTGATGTTCACTTCAATCAAATCGGTGAACTTATTTTTGGGGGCAAATTCTTCTAGGTAAATCGCGGAAGCGACGCCAATCGGTACAGCCAACACCATAACGATGAGCATCATAAATACCGATCCCATAAACGCCCCAGCAAGGCCAGCAGAAGCCAATGAGCTGCGAGAATCGACGTTCATAAACAACGCAGTGCTGAACTTGTTTTGGATAACGCCACGCTCTGCCAATTCATCAGCCCAAGCGCGAGTACGTGCACTTAACTGCTGACGAGAGTCGGGTAAATCGCGGTCAATGTTGCCTTTTAACCACACATCAACGTTGGCTTCAGCCAGTAAGTCAAGACGCAGGGTTTGGCCGACCAGTGAAGGGTCATTAACGATCATATCGCGCAAAGCAAAGCGTTCGCCGCTAGTGATCAGTTTAAGGGCGTCGCGCTGATAACGCGTTGCTTCTGGGATTTCATTAGCCAAGCTGTTGACAATAATGCGGTTGAAATTAACCATGCCAACGCTGCTTTGCCATGTGAGCATGCGTTGATTGAACTGTGCCGGGCTCTCATCACTTTGTTGGATAGGTTTAGGATCTATTTTCACCACATCCGGGTCAAAGTAGACATCCAAGGTCACTGTCGCTTGCCAGAAGGCTGGAATACCTTTGGAAAGGATTGACGTAAATAATATCGCCACAAAACTTAGAGCTAAAACAACCGCACTAATCCCGAAAACTTTAAAGCGTCGTTCACTGTTGTGACGTTTTTTCAGCGAGCGAGCAATGCGCTGCTTGGTTTCGTCACGCCGCGCTAAGATGTCATCCTTTGCAAGGTTAGAAGTACTCATGGTGTTGTCCATAGTGTTAATCATACTGTTCACGGTACTTACGCACGATAGCGAGTGCGATCACATTAAGGCTTAAAGTGATCACAAACAGGGTTAAACCAAGCGCAAACGCCACTAAGGATTGTGGGCTAGCAAAATCGGTATCACCGGTAAGTTGGTTGACGATGGTGACCGTCATGGTTGAGACGGCCTCAAAAGGGTTAGCGGTCAACACTGGGCTATTGCCTGCAGCAAGGACCACAATCATGGTTTCACCTATTGCGCGGCTCGCCGCAAGCAACACTGCGCCTGTGATTCCCGGTAGCGCTGCTGGCAGCACCACTTTACGGATGGTCTCTGATTTCGTTGCACCAAGGCCAAGAGAACCATCTCTCAGTGTTTTGGGCACCTGCGTAAGAATGTCGTCGGATAGCGAGGAAATAAAGGGAATCACCATTAAGCCCATCACAATCCCTGCTGTTAGAGCAGAAGTGGCGCGAATGTCGACATGGAGCCACTGTCCCAATTCATTCAAAAATGGGCCGACGGTGATTAAAGCAAAAAATCCGTAGACGATGGTAGGAATACCCGCGAGCACTTCAATAATCGGTTTGGCTATCGAGCGAACACGACTTGGCGCATATTCAGCCAGATAAATGGCGCACATCAGACCAATAGGAATCGCGACGATTAACGCAATCAAGGCGATTAAAAAGGTGCCTGCCAGTAACGGCAACATACCAAAGCCGGTTTGGTTTTCTGTTCCAACGGTTGAAAAACGAGGGTTCCATGTGGTGCCGAAGAAAAATTCACTCGGGCTAACAAAACTAAAGAAGCGTAACGCTTCACCGACCATAGAAAGAACAATGCCGACTGTGGTTAAAATTGCCACGGCAGAACATAGAATCAGCAGTATATGCAGTGCACGCTCGACGGTGTTGCGTGCGCGAAGATCAGGGCGAATTTGTCGAGTGCTAAAAACTAATCCTGCTGCGGCCACCGTTGCCATCAAACCAGTGAGTAATAAATCGCTGCGTTGTTGTAACTGCTTGAAGTAATCTGCGGCGGTAATTTCTTGAGGAGAAAAGCTATCGAGCACCGCGAAGCCGCTGGCGATATTGTGCAGTTTGTTCATCAGTACCTGAGCACTTTCTGCAGCCGTTGGCTGAAGATCCGCAGGAAGGCTATCAATGACCATTTGCTGAATCAAAACGGGCGAAGATAGGCTCCACACTATCCAGATGAGCAATGCAGGAAGCACAGACCACAACAGAGTTAGCATGCCATGATAAACAGGACGAGAGTGTAAACGCTGAGTTCCCGTATTGGTTGATGCTACTTTTTTACTGCGCGTCAGACCCAATTGGTAAGCCAGTGTCATTACCGCCAGTAGCACAACCATCAGCATCAGATTATTCATTATTATTCTTACCTTATTAAAGCGTTAACTTGGGCCGACAAATGCCAGCCCAAGCTAATCAGAGAGCCTTAAAGGACTTTACGACTTTTAATATTATTTGATACTTGAGCACGCTCTTTATCATCCATCGGGATAAGGCCAGCCGCTTCAAGTGGGCTGCCTGTTGCTCCCATTTGTTCGCTGACAAAGAATTGTGCGTATTCTAGGATTCCCGGTACGACACCAACATGTGCATTTTTGATGTAGAAAAATAGTGGACGAGAAACTGGATATTGTCCGCTGCCAATCGTTTCTAGGCTTGGGGTTACGCCGTTAACGGTTGCCACTTTCAAGCGGTCACGGTTTTGATCGTAGAAGCTTAGGCCAAATACACCAAGTGCATTTTTCTGAGCATCAAGACGAGCGAGGGTTTCGGTATAGTCGCCAGCGACTTCAACTACGCGGCCATCGGTGCGAATCGCATTACAGAAGTTGCCTTTGGCTTTTTTGTCCATCGCTTTGACTTCGGCAAATTTTTCACAACCTGGGTGAACCACTTTCTCTTCATACACTTCGCGCGTACCGTGGTTAGAGCCTGGGATCACAAGCAGAATTTCTTGATCAGGTAGAGAGGCGTCAATTTGCTTCCAGTTGGTGTAAGGGTTTGACACCATTTTGCCGTTCTGTGGAATTTGTGCTGCACCCGCTTTAAACACATGCTCTGGCTTAAGGGCAAAAGTGCCACTGTCGGTACGAGATGCGAACACGATGCCGTCATAGCCAACTTTAACTTCAATGATTTCTGTCACGCCATTAGCGCGGCAGCTTTCCACTTCAGAAGATTTAATCGCGCGTGACGCGTTTGCGATGTCAATGGTATTTACACCAACACCTTGGCAGAACTGGCGCAGACCGCCACTGGAGCCACCTGAACCGACCACTGGCGTGTTAAATTGTGGGAAGGTTTGGCCGAACTCTTCTGCAACGATAGAAGAAAATGGCAAAACGGTTGAAGAGCCTGCGATTTGAATTGTATCACGTGCCATTGCTGGGGCAGAGATGGCAGTTGCGATGGTTGAAGCAAGCAAAAGCGCATTGCGTCCGAACTTCATAATATTTCCCTCATTAAATTCCATAGACGTAGATTGTTTTGAAGAGCCTTGCGTAAGCGGCTTTGTATTGTTTAACTGAGGTGAAGTTTGAGCAGGTAATGTGACAGTAAAATAGCTTTTATGTTTCAAATTTATGAATGCCAGTTTTGTTTTGCTTTAGTGGGTTTATTTAATTCATATAAATCAATTACTTTAATAGAAAACTCAATGGCTACTGTGCGATTGAACATTCATCGGCGTGAAATGTTTGTGAACTTCGAGGTTTTTTCGATATTTTGCTTCGCGCATTCACTGGATAGAGTCTGTCAGTAAAGGAGGCTAACGATATGATAGATAAAAGAACGGTTCATCTGATCAGCTTTCCTAACTCTGACCTTGCTTGTATCGCCGCTCAGTTGTTACACATACATGCTGGAAGTTTCTATGAAATCACGTTTGAAGCGGTCAACGGCATAGATTGTCCCGAACAGGGCGACCTGGAAAAATTGGGGTATTTTGGCTACCTCTTTATCGATCCGACACAAAAGTTAGAGCCCGCTTACGATTACGTTATCGATATTAACTATGCGATGTACCAGCACAATCGCCGCAGAGAGGCGTATCAAAAACAGGTCTATTGGGAGATTGACTGTAATCAAAATGCCACAAAAGCCATTCAGAATGCGGTCAGCTATTTTACTTCTCGCTTTAACATTGACCTTTAAAGCTGTTGGCTGGTTTGATTCTGATGTTGACAAGAGCCCCGTTTTATACAATATATATGCTTATTCACATATGCAGAGATAAGTGGAATGTTACCTCATCAGTTTTTTAAATTACTTTCAGATGAAACTCGGGTTCGCTGCTTGTTGATGATTGCCCGTGAAGAAAAGCTCTGTGTCGGAGAACTGACAGAATCCCTCAACGAGAGCCAGCCTAAAGTGTCTCGCCATCTTGCATTACTCCGTTCCAGTGGTGTGGTGGTGGATACCCGTCAAGGTCAGTGGGTTTTTTACCGCTTATCGGATCAGCTTCCTGGTTGGATGAAAAAACAGATCCAAGGGTTAGTTGACTCTAACTGCCTAAAAGCAGAGTACCAGCAAGATATTCAACGCTTATCCGAGATGAAATCTCGCCCAGAATGTTGTGTTTAAAGGAAATTAAAGATGTCTATTAAAGTAGGAATTAATGGTTTTGGTCGTATAGGACGTTTAGCGCTGAGAGCGTCGTTTGATTGGCCAGAAATCGAGTTTGTTCAAATTAACGATGTGGCAGGTGATGCGGCAACCTTAGCCCATCTGCTTGAGTTTGACTCAGTGCAAGGGCGCTGGCATCACGAAGTGAGCAGTGAAGGTAACGCAATTGTCATCAATGGAAAAACCATCGCAGCCTCACAAGAAAAAGCCATCGATGCGGTAGATTGGTCAGGCTGTGACGTGGTGATTGAAGCAACGGGTAAACACCGTAAATCTGAGTTCCTGAATCTGTATCTGGAACAAGGCGTTAAGCGTGTTGTGGTTTCCGCGCCAGTGAAAGAAGATGGGATTGCTAACATCGTGGTTGGCGTGAACGATCGCATTTTTGACCCGGAAAAACACCAGATTGTGACCGCTGCTTCTTGTACCACCAACTGCATTGCCCCTGTGGTGAAAGTGATTCATGAGAAGTTGGGCATTGAGAAGTCGTCATTTACCACTATCCACGACCTCACTAACACCCAAACGATTTTAGATGCTCCGCATAAAGACCTTCGCCGTGCGCGTGCTTGTGGGATGAGCTTGATCCCAACGACCACAGGTTCTGCGAAAGCGATTATCGAAATTTTCCCTGAACTTAAAGGAAAAATTGATGGCCATGCAGTGCGCGTGCCGTTAGCTAACGCCTCTTTAACCGACATTATTTTTGATGTTAAGCGAGACACTACGGCTGAAGAGGTTAACGACTTACTTAAAGAAGCGTCGCAGAATGAACTGAAAGGCATTCTTGGCTTTGAGGAGCGTCCTCTTGTTTCTATTGATTACAAAGGCGACCAACGTTCAACGATTGTAGATGCGCTTTCGACCATGGTGGTCGGTAAACGCATGGTGAAAATTTACGCTTGGTATGACAATGAAATGGGCTACGCCACTCGTACCGCAGAGCTGGTTCGTAAAGTCGGCCTAGCATAAGGAAGCAAACAAATGACACATCCTACCTGGGAACTGCCTGTTGAAGACAATAACGCAGCGTTAGTACTGACGCCTTGTCCTGGCACCAAAGAAGCCTCGCTCACTGACAGCATTGAGCAGCTCAAGTCTCAAGGCGTAACCGTCGTTGTTACCGCACTAAGCACTCACGAAATGCAAGAAAAAGGCGTTGGTGACTTGCCAGACCTTGTTGAGAAAGCAGGCCTGCAATGGTTCCATACACCAATAGAAGATGACTGCGCACCCGATGAATCTTTCCAAGAACGCTGGAAAAAAATCTCCCCTTCTCTACACAAAGCGATAGAAAATGGCGAAAAGATTGCCATGCATTGCATGGGAGGTTCAGGGCGTACTGGTTTACTGGCTGCACATTTACTGCTCGAAAAGGGTTGGGAATTGCAAGAGGTCATCACCCATGTCCAATCACTGCGACCTGGGGCATTTACCAAGGATGTACAAGTCGAGTACATCCATCAATTTGTTAATCAGTAAACACCACAAAGAGCCGCCTTCAGCGGCTCTTTTTTAAGAGAGTGAATATGTTGTCTCAGCTCAACCAAAATGTCCGCCAGTACATGTTGGTCACATTTAACTATTGGAATTTCACCGTCACCGATGGTGCATTACGCATGCTGGTGGTGCTCTATTTCTATGATTTGGGGTATTCAAGCTTAGAGATTGCCTCCCTTTTTCTTTTCTATGAATTTTTTGGCGTTGTCACTAACCTGATTGGTGGCTGGCTTGGCGCTCGGCTTGGCTTAAATCGAACCATGAATATCGGTTTGGCTATGCAAATCATCGCCCTCTCAATGCTGGCCGTTCCCGCAAGTTGGCTCTCTATTCCATGGGTTATGGCGGCGCAAGCCTTGTCAGGTATTGCCAAAGACCTCAACAAGATGAGTGCCAAAAGTTCTATCAAAACGTTAGTCCCAGAGAATGCGCAAGGTGCATTGTATAAGTGGATAGCCATACTCACCGGCTCTAAAAATGCGTTAAAAGGGGCGGGATTCTTTTTAGGCGGTGCACTGCTTTCTCTGATTGGCTTTCAATACGCTGTCGCATCGATGGCAGGTGTGCTTCTGTTGGTCTTTATCGGCAGTGTCATTAGCCTTAAATCGGATTTGGGCAAAGCGAAAAATAAACCTAAGTTCTCTGAGATTTTCTCCAAGTCTAGCAGCGTGAACATTCTATCTGCTGCCCGTATGTTTTTGTTTGGTGCGCGTGACGTTTGGTTTGTGATTGCCCTGCCTATTTATCTCGGGTCTGTGTTTGGGTGGGATCACAGTGCAGTAGGTGGCTTCTTGGCTATTTGGGTTATCGGTTACGGAGTGATTCAAGGAATTGCGCCAAAGATAACCGGCAGTAAATCGGGGCATGCTCCAGATGGTAAAGCCGCCATCGCTTGGGCGTTGTTCCTGTCTGTCGTGACTGGCGTGATTGCTTATAGTGTGCAGCAGCAATGGCACCCAGAGGTGGTTATTGTGGTTGGACTAATGATTTTTGGTGCTGTGTTTGCGGTTAACTCATCACTACACTCGTACTTGATCGTCAGCTATGCCAAAGGCGATGGGGTTTCGTTGGATGTCGGCTTCTACTACATGGCAAACGCAATGGGACGCTTGATCGGCACGGTGCTCTCTGGGTGGGTGTTCCAAATGTGGGGATTCGCCGCCTGTCTATGGGTCTCCTTTGCCTTTTTGACATTAACCACCATCATTTCGTTTTGGTTGCCCATAGGTACAAATCAAAAACTGGCTCAGCAATAAATAAAACTAAGCAGATTTGTTCACCAATGCCAGCAATCGTAGCTGGCATTATTTTTTAACCTTAAGTCATGGAATAAGCGAGATCTGTAAAAAATCTTTAATGAAGTAGTATCAGTTCGTTACGCATACACTTATCTACATTGATTTTAGATCGAGCACATGCTGTTTTATTTCTTCAGAATCGAGATTTTGAAAATCGATGTTTGCAAGAGCTTCAATTCTTCGTTTTAGAGAGGAGTATACTTTATCGCACTGCTTGTTAAATTCGGAGACTGAAGTTTCATCATTAGGCAATGGCTCAAGATCCCAAGCAACCGAATACCTGCTGATAACCAGTTTGGGCAAGTTTCATTATGCATTGTGTCACACACAGTAATTATTAGATCTGGATGGAAGCTCAGCCTTTCTTCCCATGAAGTGCTGTGAAACTCAGAGGCATCAAAACCATGCATATCAAGGTATTGTGCAATACGAGGATTGATCTGACCCTTAGGGTGGCTACCACCACTTGCGATTTGGAAATTTTCAGGCAGGTATTTTTTTGTAATTGCTTCAGCCAAAATGCTTCTGCTTGCATTATGTTTGCACACAAATAATATTTTCATCAATTGCCCTGTGGATGTTTAGGATTACTAAATTCGACATTTATCATGCTTTCATTACAGTTTGTTGACTATTGAAAATAGGCATGAATTAACTCATAGAAATACGCAGAGAAAGCTAGTTGTCTGCACTATCAATCAATATTGCACTCTAAATTTTGCCATACTTTAGGTAATTGATGATTTGCTAAATTAGAACGCCATATAAAACAGTTCTGTCCAAAAACGAGTGAGATCCCGCTCTTCTTACTCGGTCACATCCCTCCACGAGCAACCTAAAACTGCACTCGAGATCGATTGAATCTCACCATGATCTCTGTGGCTAATTTGTAATCAAATTGGCTTTTGGTAAACATCAATAAGTCATTTTAATAACACTTGATTTACATCAAGGTGGCTGACAGAAAGAGTAATTACTTTAAACAACCGTTTAAATGTGCTTCATGTTAAGGATGACTATGTACTTACTACTGCTAAAAGCCCATGTGGGCTTGATTTTACTCAGTTTTTTCAGTTTTGCTCTGCGCACCTACTGGGGATACCGTGGCTCGGCATGGCTGGAGAGTGAGCTGGCATTCAAAGCGCACAAAGTAATTACTCTAACCATGCTGCTGTCGGCGCTAGTGTTGTGTGTAACCATCAATCAGTATCCGTTTACCGATGCGTGGCTGACAGAAAAGTTGTTGCTGTTGGTTGCGTATGTGGCATGTGCCATGTTGGCGTTTAAGCCGAAACTCAACCGCCAACTGCGAACTGTGTTTACCTCCGTCACTTGCATACTGTTCGTGATGATTTTCTACATCGCGAAAACGCATGCGCCGATTGCGTTAAGCTGAGTGCGCCGCTACGCGAGGCTTCTCACTCGGCTCAAGCCAAGAACTAGCGCAGTGAGAAGCTGAACGCAGCAGCACGCAATAAACAGGGCATTCATGCCAACGCTTGCCACTAAGTAACCCGATGCGGCTAGGCCAATTGGCATGAGTAGCTTAAACAGCGAACCAGTAATTCCGGCGACACGGCCTAAATGCGCTTCGGCAAACGCTTCTTGACGATAACTCCAAATGCAAATGCTGCTGTACAAGCCAATGGCGGAGACCCAAGCAAAAGCGATGGCGAGAGAAACGACTCCCGGTGCGATGAGCGGAATAAGAAAACCAAACGACTCGAGACAAATGGAAAGCAGCAGCAATTTTCCCAGCCCGATGCGGCGGCGCACTTTATCGGCACTGAACGAACCTAGTAGACCACCCAAACCAGACGCGGCAATCAGGTAGCTCACTTCTACGGAGTTGAGTGCCAACTGCGCTTTGGCAAAATAGAGCGCTTGGATCCAAAACACCGAGCCTGTGGTGTTGATCACCATCACGGCCAAGGTGATGTACCACATCGCGGTTTCTGCGCGCAGGATCTGCCAGCCCTGGTAAAGTGAACGCCAAACACTTGGGTGTGATTTTACAGGGCTAGGGGTTAATTCGAGTCTTTGCAACTGCCAAAACGCCAATCCCAGCAACAGTGCCACCGCGAGAAATACGTGATGAATGGCGGAAAGCAACATCAATGCGCCCGAAAGCACTGGCCCGACGGTTTCCATAAAACTGTTGAGTGCGCTCATTCTAGCGGTCGCGGTATTTTGCCTCTCCTGCGCCAGCGCATTTTTCATCATCGCAATGCGCGCATTGTGATAGCCGTAGTTACACGCCATCATCACAAACGCGGCGGGAAAAAGCACCCACAGCGGCTCTTCAAGAGTTTCGACCGCCCAGTAAGACGCCAGCACGACGCCTACTTGACCAAGCAACATCGCCTGCGACCAGCGTTTTTTATCTACCCGGTCAACCCAAACGCCAATAAACAGCGCCAGCAGTAAATTGGGTAAGAACTCCACCGCGCGCATCCAGCCCATCATCTGGGAGGATTGGGTTAACTCATAGACCAGCAGCGGCAGGGCCAAATTGTAAATCTGACCGCCGAAAGCGACAAAAAAAGCGCTGGAAAAGAGGATAACAAACGGGCGACTGCGCCAAATAGAAATGTGTGTCTCGGCTAACGTATTCATCAATCTTTCCTTTCTTCCTGAAATGATGGGGTTATTATCGTGAGGAAAAGATGAAGAAAAATAGAAATACAAAAATAGGATTTCACCTTTATGCGTTATTGGCAGGCACTCGCGTTTTGTCGCGATCAATTGGTGCAAGATGAGTGGAGAGCGGTCTCATTAGATCGTTTTAGTGAAGCGTTGGGATGCACTCGGCGCAATGCGCAGTTGGTGATTAAACGGCTGGTGAAAGAGCAGATCCTCGATTGGCAAGCCGGTGTTGGGCGAGGCAATCTGCCGCAAGCTAAGTTGCTGAAAAGGGTCGATGCGCGCCTTAAGCGCCAAGCCGAAAACTACCTAAAAGTGGGGCAGATTGAACCCGCGATTTCGCTGCTGCCTGAGCAAGAGCGTTCGTCGTTTTTAGGTGGCTATCTGGCTCAGTATCAGTCCAAGCCAAGTGACAGAGATATTTTGCAGATCCCCTTTTATCGTGCGACACACGGGCTTGACCCTATTTCTATCAGCCGCCGCACAGAGCATCATATTGCCAGCTATCTCTACGCGAGATTAATCCACTTTGAGCACAAAAGCGCTGAGTTTCGCTGCGATCTCGCCCAGCTTTACCAGCTACGTGGCGATACACTGACGGTGGTGCTGCGCAAACATCTCTATTTTCATGATGGCAGTGAGCTTACCGCGCACAGCGTGAAAGCGCACTTTGAACGTTTAATCGGTTCGCATTCTGGCAGTCGGCCGCTGTTTGATTTTATTGACGAGGTGATCGTCGATGGTGAGCGGCAATTGCGTTTTATCAGTCATCAGATGCCTCGGCTGTTGCCCAAGCTCTTAGCGCACACGGCAATGGGCATAAGCAAGGAGTCGGGGCAAAAACGGTTCGGCGCAGGGCCATTTATGTTAGTTGAACAAAATGAGTGGCGAACTTTGCTCAGTGTGTTTCCGCGCTACCATGGCTATCGCCCGTGGATTGATGGCATTGAAATATGGAATCTTGGCGCCAATGCCAAAGAGTTTACCTTGCACAGCGATGTGGCACATGGGCGTGAGGTGAGGAAATACGGCAGCGAAGGGTTTGTGGCTAAGCGCCAGTGGGAACCGGGTTGTGTTTATGCCATGTTGAATCCTCAGCGCCACTCTTGGATGGCCGTCACTGAACATCGCGCTTGGCTACAAGGGTTGCTGTCAACCATGTTGCCGCCTTCTGATTTGGAGGGGGAAGTTCTCGCCAAAGCCCAAGGAATGATGGGTCAACCAGACCTTTCTCCAGCGAGTGTGGAGCAGCCTCATCCCCTTCTGGCTGGCCTCAATTTAAGCCTGCCTCGGTCACCATTAAATATACTGACCTATCAACTGAGCACTCACATTGCGGTGGCGGAGCAGGTGGCGAGCCAGCTAAGTTCGGTTGGTATTGGTTGCAATATTGAGGTTTTGCCATTTCCCGAGTTCGACAATGAAAAACGACTTGCAGAAGCCGATATCATCATCTCGGGTGAAGTTTTTAGTGATGACAGTGACATGTCGTGGCTTGGCTGGCTGCTCTGTACTTCCTCAGTTAATGCATGCTTAAGCGCTGACAACAAACATTGGTTGAAGCAGCAAGCCGTGGAGATAATGAAGCAAGAAATAGCAGAATGTCGCTTAGCGCGCTTTGATAGTTTAGAGCGCGAGCTGGTGGAACGGGGTTTGTACCAACCGCTCTACCATACCCAGCAGGATCTTAACCTCTCTGAGCATATTGCAGCGCCAGATCTGCTTGCCAATGGTTGGATCGATTTTAGCCAAGTGGTGATCATGCCAAAGCCAGATCATGGAGTGGCCCGTCAGTAATTTAGCCGGAAGTATGATCGCTAACGCCTCAAGGGGGACAAATGTCCTCTCTCAATGATGCCGACAGCCACTAACATCAGCTTATCCAATACGTTTTAACAAAAGGAGCTCATATGGAGCTGTTCTCCCTATTCGATATCAATAATACACTGGTGAATATCCCGATTGGCGACGGTTACGCCATGAGCTGGATTGAAGCCATTGGCACTGTCTTTGGTTTGCTGTGTATCTGGTTTGCTAGTCAAGAAAAAACCATCAATTACCTGTTTGGTTTGATAAACGTGACACTATTTGCAGTGATCTTCTTTCAAATCCAACTCTACGGATTGCTTTTGCTACAACTGTTT
The DNA here is from genome assembly GCF_015767675.1 of Vibrio navarrensis. Taxonomy (NCBI): domain Bacteria; kingdom Pseudomonadati; phylum Pseudomonadota; class Gammaproteobacteria; order Vibrionales; family Vibrionaceae; genus Vibrio; species Vibrio navarrensis. Next base: position 1,021,829 of record NZ_CP065218.1, read on the forward strand.
TTCTTCTGTGCCAATGTGTATGGCTGGTATGCGTGGACACGACCGAATGCCGAAGGCGATTTGCTGGAAGTCCGTTGGCTCAGCCAGAAAAAAATGATGATCACGGGCGCCATCTGCGTCTGTGCGATTGCGCTTTTGACGGTTTATATTGATCCATTCTTCTACGCCTTGGCCAACATCGCAGTGGATGCTCTGAATCTCTTTGGGGCTGGGTTATCAGAGCCAGCTTTAGAGCCGGATGCGTTTCCGTTCTGGGATTCCACTATGACTGTGCTGTCGATTGTGGCGCAAATCCTTATGACCCGGAAATACGTGGAAAACTGGATTTTGTGGGTCGTGATCAACATCATCAGCGTAGGCATCTATGCCATGCAAGGGGTATACGCGATGTCACTTCAATACGCGATTCTTATGTTTATTGCCGCGAATGGTACGCGGGAATGGGCGCGCACGGCAAAGCGAAATCAAGCTCAACAGCCATCTGACAAACCCGTTGATGAGGCGGTCGCATGAATAAACAGCCCCATCTGTGTGTCGATGAAAGCCAAGTGGCAGCACGCGTGATTGTCTGCGGTGAGCCGAATCGAGCCAATCGTATTGCTGGCTTACTCGATAACGCCGAACTGATAGCGGAAAATCGTGAATACCGCTTATTCAACGGTAAGTACCAAGGACAAGCCATTACCGTGTGCAGCACGGGTATTGGTGCGCCTTCGATGATCATCGCGGTGGAAGAGCTTAAGCAATGCGGCGCGAAATACATCATTCGTGTTGGTTCGGCAGGTGCGATGCAGCCCAATATTGCTTTAGGTGAGGTGATTGTTGCCGAAGGGGCGGTTCGCGATGAAGGCGGCTCAAAAGCTTATATCCGTGCGGCTTACCCAGCGTATGCGAGTTTTTCGTTACTAAAGGGGCTTGATGGTTATCTGCAAACGCAAGCGGTGCCTTACCATATGGGCGTTGTGCGCTCTCATGACAGTTTCTATACCGATGACGAAGACGCCCTATGCCAATACTGGAATCAGAAGGGTATCTTAGGTGCGGATATGGAAACGTCGGCCTTGTTTACCGTTGGGCGTCTGCGCGGGTTACAGGTTGCTTCGGTACTCAACAACGTGGTTCGATACCAACAAGATGTCAAAGAAGGGGTAAACCAGTACGTGAATGATGATGACGCCATGATGGTAGGTGAAAAGCGCGCATCCCTAGCGGCATTAGAAGCGCTGCTTGCGGTTTAGTGTAGGTAGCCAATCACCCTAAACGACAAAACGGTGTCTTCGGATGCCGTTTTGTCGTTTAGGCTTGTTGTCAGCTCTCATTCTCGTAGACAGATGAGTGACATCATAAGGCTGGAAACGTAGTCTCTTCCATCAGTGCAACACAGAGGTACAAGATGAGAATCAACCCCTACCCAACAGGCCGCTTTGCTGCTTATTTGACAGAGCAAAGCAAAGCGTTTCGCGAGCTGATCTACCGTTGCCAAGTGAGTAGCCACTATGTGGATGCAGGGACGGAAATTCTCCGTCAGGGGGAGAAGCTGGAACAGCTTTTTGTGGTGCCAGTGGGGCGTGTTTCCATGAATATTATCGCGGCAAACGGCCGACGTTTTCAGCTTGGTGAAGCCAATTGCGATGACCATATTTTTGGTGAGATGGAATTTTTTACCCAAACCCCGTGCCAGTGGACGGTGACCGCCGATGAACATTTGCAAGTGGATCTTATATGCATTCACCGCTTGACTCAGGCTCTTGAGCAATACCCTGAAATGATGGTGTTTTTTGCTTCAGCACTGGCAGAAGATTATCAAGATTCAATGGAGATCTACACCAGCCGATTACTGCATCCTATCGCTTACAATATCGCCTTTGACTTACTGCAACAAAAAGAGCGCCCCGTGATGTTGGGTGGGTTTGATAAAGTGAACCAAGAAGCGGAACGATTTGGCACCTCAAGCCGTGTTTATCGCCGAGCGGTAAAAGAGCTAATAGAGAAAGGCCTTGTTCGCAAAGGTGATCATGGCTTAGAGATTATTGACGAAGGGCAGCTCAGGCGTTTTCTTGAGAGCAGTGAATAGGAGGCATCCCAACGAGTAAGTTCACAGACAGTTCTTCACTATCCCCCAGCGGTGTTCATTGCGGCCGATTCTTTGCTCATTCCAATAGACATGAATATTTCTCATGTTCAGCATGAAGTAAAACCATTTCTTTTATTCTGCTTTCACCAGTATAAAAATAGTTAGAGCACAACCTGTAACGATATAAAAAATAGAACGTCATCTCTTTGTTCGAAAAGAAAAAGGACTGTGCAGGTTTGAAAATAAAAAAGGCCACATCGGGAATAAGCCTATTTATACTTTGGAATTGGATAACAGAACATGATTTTTAATATTAAAAGTATCGGGTTTAATGAGAACTATCATCCCGCAGACAATACACGTGTTACGACCAACTTTGCCAATTTAGCACGAGGAGAGTACCGCCAAGAAAATCTGCGTAATGCACTACAAATGATTGACAGTCGATTTAATTCGTTAGCCCATTGGGATAACCCCAAAGGCGATCGCTATTCGGTTGAGTTAGAAATTATTTCTGTTGATCTTGATATTGAAAGTAAAGGTGACAGTTTTCCATCGATTGAAATTCTAAAGACCAATATTGTTGATCATAAAACCAATCAACGTATTGAAGGTATCGTCGGAAATAATTTCTCATCTTACGTGCGAGACTATGATTTTAGTGTGTTGTTATTGGATCATAACAAGCAACAGACTAAGTTTAGTATTCCAGAAAACTTTGGCGACTTGCACGGCAAGCTCTTTAAGTGCTTTGTCCACTCCGATGCTTATAAAAACCGCTTTAAAAAGCGTCCGGTCATCTGCTTAAGTGTATCGGATAATAAAATCTATCACCGCATTGAAAATCAACACCCGGTGTTGGGATATGAATATCAGCCCAATGAATCTTCGTTGACGGAGCAATATTTCAGAAAGATGGGCCTACAAGTGCGTTATTTTATGCCGCCGAATAGTGTTGCACCGTTTGCTTTCTATTTCTTTGGTGATTTGCTCAATGACTACACCAATCTTGAGTTGATTAGCACCATCAGTACTATGGAAACGTTCCAAAAAATCTACCGACCAGAAATTTATAATGCCAACGCGGTAGCAGGAAAAATCTATCAACCCAATTTGAAAAACACCGACCACTCATTAACTCAAATTGTCTATGACCGAGAAGAGCGCAGCCGATTAGCGATTGAACAAGGCAAATTTGCCCAAGAGTATTTCATCAAACCTTACCAAGCTCTCCTAGAGCAGTGGTCTGCGCAATACGCATAATAAATAACAAAATATAAGTGGCCTTTGATATGAAAACATTATTACCAACGTCAACTGCGGGCAGTTTGCCGAAACCTTCTTGGCTAGCAGAACCGGAAAAATTATGGTCTCCATGGAAACTGCAAGGAGAAGAACTCGCCAATGGTAAGCAGGATGCGCTGCGCATTGCACTGCAAGAGCAACAACACGCTGGAATCGATATCGTTAGCGATGGCGAGCAAACTCGACAGCATTTTGTTACAACCTTCATTGAGCACCTGAGCGGCGTTGATTTTGAGAATCGCAAAACGGTGAGGATCCGCAATCGCTATGACGCCAGCGTACCGACAGTATTCGGACCTGTGGCACGTCTCAAACCGGTGTTTGTCGAAGATGCGAAGTTCTTACGCCAGCAAACCACTCAGCCGATTAAATGGGCTTTGCCCGGCCCGATGACCATGATCGATACGCTGTATGATGACTACTATCAAAGCCGGGAAAAACTGGCTTGGGAGTTTGCTAAAATCCTCAATCAAGAAGCGAAAGAGTTAGAAGCGGCAGGGGTGGACATTATCCAGTTTGATGAACCAGCATTTAATGTGTTTTTTGATGAGGTTAACGATTGGGGAATTGCCTGTTTAGAGCGGGCGATTGAGGGGCTGAAATGCGAAACGGCCGTGCATATTTGCTATGGCTATGGAATCAAAGCCAATACCGATTGGAAAAAGACGCTGGGTACAGAGTGGCGACAGTATGAAGAAGTTTTCCCTAAGTTGCAGAAATCGAACATCGATATCATTTCACTCGAATGCCACAACTCGCGTGTGCCGATTGAACTGCTTGAACTGGTGCGCGGGAAAAAAGTGATGGTTGGGGCGATCGATGTGGCAACCGATACGATTGAAAGTGCTGAAGAGGTCGCGCAGACGCTACGCCAAGCGTTGCAGTTTGTCGATGCCGACAAACTGTACCCATGTACTAACTGTGGTATGGCGCCTTTGTCTCGCGAGGTTGCCAGAGGCAAGCTCAATGCGTTACGCGCCGGTGCTGAAATTGTGCGACAAGAGCTGCTGAAAGAGCATCCTTGCTTGTAGTTGACAACAACATTTCCCCCTAAAAAGCGGCATCACGCCGCTTTCACTACATAAATCGGTGACGAAACGCCTTTGGGGTGAGGCCCATGGTTTTGATAAACACCTTGCGGCATGCACTGGTGTCTTCGTAGCCGACTTGTCGAGCAATGACCTCAAACGAGAGTTGTGAGCTTTCCAGCAGATCGCACGCTTTTTGTATTCTCAGGCGCTGCAAATAGTGGTTTGGATTGTAACCTGTCGCCTTGAGAAACCGCCTTTGCATGGTTCGCTCGGTGAGGTGAAACTGCGTGGCGATGGCTTGAATGCTCAAAGGTTGGCCGTATTCCAGATTCATCATCTGCTGAATCGCCACGACAACCTGATCACCATGCAGGAGAGACGGAGTAAACTGCTGATAATAGCGCTGTTCCCTTAGCGCAGTGTCAACCACCAACTGTTTTCCAAGCTGACGCATCACCTTCACGGAAGTGTATTTGGTTACTAGCTCAAAACCGAGATCCAGCCAAGACATCATGCCGCCAGCGGTTATTACATCACCATGATCGACCAATATTTGGCTGATATCTAAAGGAATATCAGGGTATTTCAATTGGAAGAGATCCGACAGACCCCAGTGCGTGGTCACCGTTCTGCCAGCCAAAATCTGGGTTGCCGCCAGTACGAAGGAGCCAGCACAAGCTGATGCCAATACCGCTCCTTGGTTATGCTGTGCTTTGAGCCAATCAATCAGCGTCGTTTCTGGGTTGAGATAGAAATCACTTTGTGTGCTTGGTGGCAGCAGGACGACATTAAAACGACTTGGTTGCTGAGTGGTTCCATCCACAATGACAGGAAGAAACTCGACTTCAATCCCCGATTGGTCGCAAATTCGGTTGGCCATGAGAAACAGCTCTTGCAAGCCATAAATGGCGGATTTTAAAGCATGCGGATAGTGGCAGATGGCGATGGCAATTTGTTTCATTGTGTTTATCAGAGAATTGTCGTTTTTAACCCTTTTTATGTCATTAAAGACGCTGATGCAAGGGCGAAGAATCGACGACAATGTGTATCTCATTGCCACAACGCATCATTTGGAGACGCTAATGACCAAGAAAGCACTGCTTGTCATCGACCTACAGAATGACTATTTCCCTCACGGAAAGTACCCACTTTGGAACACTGAGCAGACGTTAAATCAGGTGAAAACAGCGATAGCAAGGGCGAAAGCGCAGAACATCGAGGTGATTCATGTTCAGCATATTGCTGACCCGGAGAAAGGGATCGCGCCGTTTTTTAATCAAGGTACGCAAGGAAGTGATATTCATGCTGAGATCCTCGCCGCCGCGCCAGAAGCAGCAGTGGTAACTAAACGCTTTGCTGACAGTTTCGAACAAACGAATCTCGATGAACTGCTGAAAAAGCAGGGTATTAGTGAGCTTTTGCTTTGCGGAATGATGACGCAAAACTGCGTCACCCACACTGCCATATCGAAAGCTGCGGAGAAATACAAAGTTGCCATTTTGGCGGACTGCTGCACCACGGTGGACGAAATGATCCACAACATCGCGCTCAACGCCGTTTCGCTGCGCGTGCCTCTGGTGACGATGGCTCAAGTGTTGCCTGCATGATTGTTGCTCTAAGTCGTCTGTTGCTGCTTTTTGCTATCAGATGAGCTTCGACATGTGACCATTTAAAAAGCGAGTAGCCACTCGCTTTTTACCTTCCAGCTGCTTCTTTAAACCAAAGGACAACTCATTAATTTTCCCGCATCGATGTTGTTATCACACTCAGCAAAATCAATCCGCCACCGAGAAATTGCAGCGCGGTGAGAGATTCTTGTAACCACACCATGGCGAAGAGAGCGCCAAACAGCGGTTCACTCCCCATCAAAAGGGCGACGCGAGTGGGAGAAGTTTTGCGCACCGCGTAGTTTTGTACAAAAAAGGCAAACAAAGTACAAAACAGCACTAAATAGCTAAGGGTGAGCCAGAATTCCAATTTGGTCGGTAAGGTTATCGCCGAGGTCGGCAGATAGAAAATGGCGGCGAGTATGGCGCAGATCGCGACAACTAAGGATTGCAACGCGGTGAGTGTGGTGGTGGTGAGCTGCTTGCCTTCTGTAAAGCGTTTGGTACTGGTCACCATCAAGGCGCGCAGGGAAGCCGCAGCGAGAATCAAGTAGTCACCGGTGTTTAACGCGAGGTTAAGCCCTTTATTGTTGGTCAGCAATAGCACTCCCACAAGGCTGCACAAGGTCAACCCGAGCAGAGCCGAACTAATGCGCTTTTTGTTGATGGTGAGTTCAGCAAAGGCGGTCATAATGACGCTCAAACTGATCAAAAAGGCCGCGTTAGAAGCAGAGGTTTGTGATACGCCAAGGACTTCACAAAGAAAAATGGCCGCAAGAATGAGCCCTGTTGGTAAGGCGCTCAACCAATCTTGATTCAGCCCGCGGCGGAAATCTCGTATCGCTAAGGGGAGCAAGCAGAGAAAAGTCATTGAGAAGCGAATCGCGATAAACAGCAGTACGCTGGTAAAAACAAGCGCGCTTTTGGTCAACCCATAACTGGTTCCCCAAAACAATGCGACCAGCAGTAGCAGGCATTCGGTAAGAGGAAGCTTGGTCGATGGTCTAGATAGCGAACTCGCGGCACTGGTCATGGTTTTCTCCTGATAAATTGACCCGTTCAGTATCCATAAGTAACTTATGTGAAACAATGCACTGCCAATGCAAAGGATAATTGCGTAATGGATACAAATAGACTGATTTCACTGCTGTCTGAAATGGCAGTATTCGCCAGTGTGGTTGAAGCGGGCGGTTTCTCCGCCGCAGCGCAGAAACTCGGTGTGGCGCCCTCATCGATTAGTCGTTCGGTGACGCGTTTGGAAAACGCATTGCAAGAGAAGTTACTTGAGCGAACCACGCGGCAAATGCGTTTGACTGCCTGTGGTCAGCAAGTCTATCTGCTCTGCAGCGACATGATGAGCGCCGCCAAACTGGCGGTGTCAGCGGCACAAAGCGAGAAAGATCAAGTGTCGGGCATGTTGCGTATCGCCGCGCCGAAAGCCTTGTCGCGTCAAGTGTTAACGCCAGTATTACTGAACTTCATTGAGGACTATCCAAAAGTTTCACTGCAATTGAAAGTCGCCGATCACTATATCGATCCAATCGGCGATGAAGTGGATGTGATCATCCACATCACCGAGCAACCAGTCCAAGGGTTGGTGGCTCGTAGCTTAGGTCGCTGCCGCTTGGTGCTGTGTGCAAGCCCAGAGTATTTGCAGCAGCAAGGCAAGCCGAATCATCCAGATGATTTAGTGGGCCACAACTGTTTGTGTTTGGGAGAAAACCCGCGAGATCGAGTGTGGGATTTTTATCAAGCAGAACAAAAAGTATCGGTGAATGTGCGAGGATCACTGACAGTGAATCACAGTGAAATTCGCCGTGAAGCGGTGCTGAGTGGATTTGGAATTTCGCTGTTTCCGCAGTTTGTGGTTCGTGAGGATCTGGCCTCAGGACAACTGGTGCCGGTGCTGGCGGATTGGCAGCTTGGCGGAAGATACCAAGGGACGATTTGGGCGCAATACGCGCAATCAAAGTACATTCCAAACCAGATCAAAGCCTTGGTTGACTATTTACAGCAACGTCTGAAGTGAGTGCCTAGAGAGGAAAAAAAGAAACCTCCGCCAAGGGCAGAGGTTTCGATGCAAAGAGAGAAATTATGCGTCAGCGCGTTTTAAATGCACTTCTTCTTCTTTCTCGCCCGCTTTGGGATCGGCAAAACGTTCAATGTCCAGCGCACCTTCTGATTTCGCCACAATCACTGAGACACACGCGTCACCGGTAATGTTTACGGCGGTGCGGATCATATCCAGCAGACGGTCGACACCCATGATCAGCGCGATGCCTTCCAGCGGCAAGCCAACTTGGTTCAACACCATCGCCAGCATCACAAGACCAACACCCGGAACGCCAGCGGTACCGATAGAGGCCAAAGTGGCGGTCAGGATAACCATCAGATAGTCACCCATGCTGAGATCGATGTTAAACGCCTGAGCAATAAACGCGGTCGCCACACCTTGCATGATCGCAGTACCGTCCATGTTGACTGTTGCGCCAAGCGGAACCGTGAATGAGGCAATTTTATTGTCCACGCCAAGACGGTTTTTCACTGTTTCCATGGTGGCAGGGATGGTGGCGTTAGACGATGCGGTTGAAAACGCAAACATGATGGCATCTTCCATTTTCTTTAAGAAAGTCAACGGGCTTAGTCCGGTAAAGCCTTTGAGCATCAAGCTGTAAGTCACCAAACCGTGGATGAGCAGCGTTGCGGTCAAGACTAGGAAGTATTCTCCTAGGTTGATAATTGCGCCCAAACCAAGACCGGTGAAAAGTTTCGCCATCAGGAAGAACACGCCGTAAGGGGCTAGGTTCATCAGTAGCGCGACCAGCTTCATGATCACTTCGTTTAAATCAGAGAAGATTGCCGCAATGCGCTCACCCGGTTTACCCGCAGCACTGATGGCAATACCAAACAGCAGCGCAAAGACGATGACCTGAAGAGTTTTGCCTTCGGCCATGGCACTGATTGGGTTGGTTGGGAACATATCGATGATCACTTGACCCAATGACGGTGCTTCAGCCGATTTAAACGAGCTGGCTGCCGTTAGATCGGCACCTGCACCAGGTTGGAACAAGTTGCCCATGGTCAAGGCGAGTGTGATCGCGACGGCCGTGGTGGTGATGTAAAACGCGAGGGTTTTTCCGCCCATACGACCCAATGTTGAAAGGTCTTTCAATGAGCTGGTACCACAAACGAGAGAAACAAAAATGAGTGGTACAACGAGCATTTTCAGGCTGGCAATAAAGATCTTGCCGCCCACTTCAAATAGTCCATTAACTATATATGCATCGACAAATCCATTGTCAGCAAATAGCGCGCGAATCGCGAATCCAGTCAAGATACCCGCAATCATGCCAAGAATTACACGGCCGGTTAGCGACATCGGTTTCTTGGTATTCATATGAACACTCCTTATAGTTATGCACCTTGAGTTCATTTCAAGGTGAGCAGCAGGGTAGCAGCGTCCGTTAAAAATAAAAAAGTAAATTGACCAATTGGATTAATAGATGTGATCCATCTCACCAAGGTTTTATAGGTATTCACAATGTGATAACAAAGATTGTCAGAATATTTATCTGCTAAATCATAGGATTTATCTTTTTTATCGCTCGATATACAAATGGTGAAATTCTTACCAGATGATAATCACTATGCATATCAGGCTTGCTTTTGCATAACTAATCGAAATTTATGCACTATCAGAGAGGGAAGAGTAGCTCAGAGCCGTAGTCAGGTAACCAGTGACAAGCGGGTTATGGCGAGAGAATGCAAAATAAACGGCAGAGGGGGGGCGCTCTGCCGTGAAGAAAACGTCTTAATGCGATTGGCGACAGGACTAGCGCTTTGTCAGCCCCTTGCTGTGTAGGTAAGGCAAAATATGTGGGCGTGATTCGCCAGCCAATTTGCTGGTCACTTGCTCAGACCACGTCACCTGTTTCTGGTTGGATGAGCGTTTGCCGTAGTACTCCAGCATGGTTTGATCGTACTGCTCAACTTGTGCGCGATCCAATGGTTGATAGTGATTTTCATGCAACACCACCGACAGAGGCAAGCGCGGCTTAATTTCAGGCGTTTGATCGGGATGGCCCAAGCACATACCAAACAACACAGCGCAATGCTGAGGAAGCTGCAACAACTGGTCAACTTCTGCCGCGCGGTTACGCAGTCCACCGATATATACCCCGCCAAGCCCCATCGACTCGGCCGCGAGCAGACAGTTTTGCGCCATGATCCCCGCGTCGATGGCCCCAATTAGTGTCAGTTCTGTGAAGTCGGCTTGCACCTCTGGGTTGAGCTCGGCATGGCGTTGATAGTCGATACAGAACACCAAAAACTCGGCGGCACTTTGCACGTAGGCTTGCTGCCCGGCCAGCTCGGCCAAGGTGGCTCGTTTGTCGTTGTCAGTCACGCGGATCACCGACACCACTTGCAATAAGCTGGAAGAAGAAGCAGCAAGCCCTGCGCGCAGAATCGCCTCGAGCTGCTCTGAGCTGATCGGCTGTTGGGTAAATTTACGGATGGAACGATGCGCGAGCATGGTTTCGATAACGTTATTCATAGCAGAGTCCTTCGCGTCAAACATTGGCAGACTTTATCCCGATTTTCCGGGGATGTCGAACCGCTATTGATAAGCATAATTTGTCGTTAAGAATAGTAATCGGAATGGTAAAGTGTGCTGGGCAGACTAGACTTGCGTTTTCTTTTTTCCAGTTCTCTATTGCCATGCCGTGTGAATTTTTCCAGCAGAAGCGCTGCACTTCCTGCACGTACATCGAGATGCCTTATCTGGCACAAATCGAAATGAAAGACGCCCATTTGCGCCAGCTCTTTCCTCAGGTGTCCACTTCGGCGTGGCTTGCGCCTGTGCAAAGCCAGCCCACCCAATGCCGCAACAAAGCGAAAATGGTCGTGCTGGGCGCTGCGCATCAGCCGATTTTGGGCATCGAGAGCGTGCAAGATGGCTTGCCAGTGTCTCTCACCACTTGTCCACTTTATCAGGACGTGATGCGCGATCTGCTGAGCTATTTGCAGAACTGGATCCGCATCGCGGGTATTCCGCCTTACAACAAAGTGAAGAAAAAAGGCGAACTGAAGTTTATTTTGCTCACGCAAAGCCAAAAACGTGGCGAGTTCATGTTGCGTTTCGTGCTGCGTAGCGAAAATGCGCTGCAACGCATTCGTGACAATTTGCCCCGCTTACAGCAAGACTTTCCAGCGATTCGCGTGGTTACCGCCAACATCCAACCAGTACACATGGCGCGGCTAGAGGGAGAGCAAGAGATTTTCCTCTCAGATGCGCAATATCTGCTGGAGGAGTTTAACGGCGTGCCGATGGTGATTAAGCCCAAAAGTTTTTTTCAAACCAACCCCGATGTCGCGGCAAAACTGTATGCGACGGCGCGAGACTGGGTCGCAGAGATCCAACCGCAAACCATGTGGGATCTGTTTTGTGGCGTAGGCGGTTTTGCCCTGCACTGCGCGCAACATGCGCAAGCGGTCGTGGGTATTGAAATAGAAGAAGAGGCGATCAACAGCGCCAAACTGTCCGCCAGCCAGCTAGGTATTGAGAACTTGAGCTTTGCAGCATTAGATTCTGGCGAATACTCGCGCTCGCAAACGCAATCACCGGATCTGATCTTGGTCAACCCGCCGAGGCGCGGGCTTGGCAAAGCACTGACTGATCAGTTGGAATGCTTGGCAGCTAAGCACCTCATTTATTCGAGTTGTAACCCGAATACTCTGCAAGCAGATTTAGCACACTTGGCCAGCTATCAAGTGGTTCGCGCCCAATGGTTTGATATGTTCCCTCATACCGATCACGCTGAAGTGATGATGTTACTTAAGCGCAACGACTGAGATTGGTGTTGAGCGCATTGAGCGCCTCTGTTTTTATTCCTCAATAGAGTTGTAAAGGAACGGTTTGTTATAACAGCTTGGTATTATCACTCTTTTTAATGGCAAAACTATAATTAACAGCGAAAGTGAGGAAGAGGAGAGAGCCATGAAAGTGGTTGTTGAGTTCCTGGAATCAGGACGCTTTAGAGATAACTTTTGGGACGGAGAATTCAGAGTGGAGAGAGGCGAACACCGTGCAGTTAGCCCTTCTCTCGCGGCTCAGTTGATCCACAACAGACAAGCATCCTTGTATCGATTTGACGATTCGGACCATGCTGCCGACATCAACCCGGCAGATGGAGCGCCGATGAAATAGGGAAAGTAAGCCAGACTGTGAGCGACCGATTCAGGTCGCTTTTCTTTTGCAAGACCATAAAAAATGGGCACTTTCGTGCCCAGCAAAAAGTATCCTGCAGAGATTATTGGCTCGCTTGCTCTTTGGCCACTTTCATCTCGTTGAGATCATTGTGATAACCAAAACCGAAGACCACACCGTGTTGATCCACATCCAGCGTCACCGTGGTAGCGGACTCGCTATAAAAAGCGTCTACCACCTCTTGAGGCAGTTCTTCGCCGCTCATTTGCATGCCGAGATCAATCAGCTCTAACAAGCGAGGTGAATCCATGAAAAACTTCATCAAGCCGTTGGCATTGAGTGCTTGTGGCATAATCTCTCCACTGGCCGAGGTTGCTTTTTCACCGGAATACAGTGTGAAGTGTTTGTCGTTAAGACGCGCAAACAGCGGATTCTCTAACCCTGTTTGATCTTGCAGCAGTTCAGTGAGATCCACAGGCTGATCATTGGCAGGAATGTCAATGCCTGCAAGCTCAGGGATGAACATTTGCGCGCTTTGTACCAGCATCTTCGGATCGCTGGCCGACATACTGAGGATGAAGTCCAGTTTATCGAGCGTCGGGCCATACTCACCTTCAAAGTTTGCCTTGAGGTCGTACAGACTAAAGCTCACCCCTTTTAGACCATTGACCATGCCCGACGCCATGCTCATCATCGCTGCTGGATTTTGTGTACCGAGCCCGTTTTGGAATTCACTCAGTAGCTCACAAGAGTACGTTGGTGTGCGTAGATCTTGCCAGATTTCTCCCACAGCAGGAGCCAGTTTCGCCATTTCCAGACCAAAACCTAAACTGAAGATGCTGGCATCGTCCGCTTTGAGGCTCGGTAGGAAACCACGAATGGTGTTCAATGCATTCAAAATGGTCTTGTTGTTGCTTTCGACGATCACGTCGCCATTTAAGACTGCTTTACCTTCTTGGTACTTAAACTGACCCGTCGCGACGGTACGTGGCCAGTTGCTGCCGATGGTGGCGAGCTCTTGCTGACATGCAGGCGTTTGTAGCAAGGCAAACACTTCTTCATCTTGAGGCTGTTTGATGACATTCAGTTGCTTAGCGATGCGATTGCCCTCTTTCGTGGTCAACCCTTTGATCAACGCTTGATGATCAAAGTACGCGTAGCTATTGTTCTCTTTGCCATATTTGGCCTGAAGCGCGCTGAGTATATCCGTGTCAGCTAAGGAGCGCGTTGGTTTCTCTTGACCTAGTGCCATTTTCAGCGGGCTTTCGTTGCCCAACTCAGGACTATCGAGCGTAATCGTCAGCACGTTGCTTTCAGTGGCGATAATCAAATCGAGACCAATGCCAAACTCTTGTTTGTCAGCGACGGCATATCGACGGAAATCGACGCTCCCCAGTTTTTCTGCTTTGTGTGTCGCGCCCGTTTCCTGCTCTTTTTGGTCGATGGTGTGCCAAAATGCAGCCGGATCTTGCAGCGTGAGCTTGTACACAGGGATTAAACCTATGGTGTAAAACAAGGGGTTAATTTTTTCTGCTGTACCAAGGTACTTTTTGAGCGCTTCAGGGGAAGAGGCGCTTTGCGCATAACCATCAAATAAAGCAATGAGAAAATGTTGCTCTGGGGTGAGGTCGCCATCAAACTCATCGGCCAGTTGCTGTTGACCGAAGCTGGCCGATTTTAGATAAGCATAGTGGTCAAACGCTTCGGTTTGCACCGAAACGATGGCTGATTCTGCTGGAATTAAAGAGAGCAAATCATTGGTTTCTTGGGTCAGAACGCCGCTTTGGTAAACATAAGCGCCAATCGCTGCAGCCGATACCGCTGAAGCAAGTAGTAGTTTTTTCACAGCCAACTCCGTTGTTTATAGAAGCTTCTTCCACTGATGTTGTGTGATTCGAAAAGAAGAAGACAAAGTAGTAAAAAGTGCACATCATGCCGCATGTTATGCGACAAAACTAAGCCGCATTATACTAAATAATGACGCCTGTAGCATATAGAAATAGCTTTCTTTATCAATCAGTTATTTATAAGTATTTGTTATGTATTTCAATTTTGCAGCGAGTTTTATTGGGTACGAAATGAGGTAAAAGTGAAGCGCAGAGAGCGAAGAGAAAACAACAAAAAAGGGCTGGAGTGATCCAGCCCTTGAGCAATATGCCTTGACGGCAAGATTAACGGCCGTAAGTGGTTTCGATGTAGCGCTCAAATTGCTCGCACATATCGACATCACTTAACTCGTTGCTCGCCAGAACCTTCGCGCCATCGACCACAGTGATGCGGGCATTGAGAGACGCTGGCTGTGGACGTGTGCGCTCACCCAGCGCCGCAATTTTCTTCAGCTGCTGTTGCCACGCTTGTTCACTGGAAAGGTTGCATGCATCGGCGAGGTACTTGGCGTTAAAGCCCTCGCCAGTGAGGCTTTTGATCGAATCCGAGTGAGAAACGCTGTTGCCTGCATGCCAGTAATGTTTTGCCAACAAGGGACCGATCTCTGGGTTGTCAGTCAAGTAACCAAACTTTTCGGTGAAGTAAGCGCGAGTTTGATATACCGCCATGTGCGCTAACAGATAACCTTGATAAGCGCAGGACGCTTCATCCGACAGCAGGTGAGGGATCGCCATCAGCGGCCTTGGGCTGCACGCCAGCCCTAAAATCTTCTGCTCGGTATCGCGCGCCAACTGAGTGACCACTTCTGGCGTCAGTTGGGTTTCCTCCAGTTCATACAAGGCACGTTCAAAGTACGGCACAACTAAGATGCTGCGCTCTTCGTAGGCTTTAAATGGCTGACGGCTGTTGATCATCGCTTGAATCACTTCATCCGGTACCGGATTGCCATTGGCATCGAGCGCGTACAATTTTAGCCAATCGGCATCGTTGAGTAAGCTGTCGCAGAACATGGATTGTGTTTCTGCATACGCCATTGAGGTTGGCGCGAACTCTTGCGAGAAGCATGGCGCGTTCATCTTCACGTTGGCAAAGTGTGCGGCGTGGCCACCCTCATGGAATAAGGTGTTAATGCCATCGTAACCACTGCCGACTTGATCCGGTTTGGCATTCGAAGTGAAGTTGACTTTAGCCGCGATCCATTCGCCTTGATCGTAAAATGACGGGATTGGCCCGTGGCAGAAACCATTCGGGTATTTGCCTTTGCGATCCAACAAATCGAGAGTTAACTCGGCCGCGGAGTAGTCGATGTTCAATCGGCCAAACGATTCGACCCAGCGGCGCAGCGATTTAGAAAAAGGCACGTACGGATCGAGATCGCGCATCGCATCGCCTGCAAATGAGAAGATGAAGTTGTGCCCGTGTAGAGCTGCTGATCCTTTTTCTTGCGCCAGTTGCTGCAAACTATTTTGATGCGATTGGCGAGTACGTTGCTCGAAATCATCCAAAATGGCGAACAGTGCTTGTGTGGTCATGTGCTCGGTTTTAACCACCGAATAGTCAAAGAAATTTCGGTAGCCCATCGAACGAGCAAAGGCATTGCGTTTTTTGACCAGCTCTAAGAAACCCTTTTGTAGCAGCCACTGTTCGAGATTGAGCAGGGCTTGGTGGGCCGATTGACGCACCGTTTCCTGATCGCTATTGCGAATCGCTGCGCCAAGTACCGGCAGACTGCCTTCGACTTCTTGACCCTGCTCGTTGGTGTAGGTCATGACGTGGTTCTGTTTTTTCTCAAACAGCTCTGCTTCGAAACGGATCAGCTCGGCTTTTTGCTCGCGAGCGGTGTCAGCTTCAATTGCATGCGATTCAAACATGTTCAGCCAGCCTTGTAGCCCCTGTTTGGTCGCACTTTTTTCTTGTTGGTCAGTGATCTGCTCAGCCGCTTGAAGTTGTTGTTTGATCTCAGTGATCTTGTCGGCTTGGGCTAAAAAGTTGGTCCATTGTGTCTGTGCTTGGGTTGATCCTTGGTGATCATCGCTGATGCCCATGTAGGTTTCCCAGAAGAAATCTTCTTTGCTGCGATGAATGGTCAGATATTGGTGATTGAGTTGATTTAGGTAGGAAGTCGCAGTCATTTTTGTCCTTGAAAATGGTTGCTTTGAAGAAGCGCCATTATGACATGGCGCACGAATCGGCCCTAAAGTGCCACAAGTTTCATTTTGCCGCAATTTGTAAACTGCAATGTACCCTTAGTTTACAGCGGGTCTTTGGGGATCTGTTTAGCAATCAGCTTGGCGAGTAAATCGATCGCCGCTTGCCAATTTTTATCTTGATTAAAGGTCGCGACACAAAAGCGCACACAGTGCCGGTATTGCTGCTGGGTGCCAAACACCGTGCCGGGCAGCAAGCTGATGCCCTGTTGTTTGCATTGTTGATAAAGCTGATAGCTGTCAGACCCTTGCGGTAGGATCAACCACAGCAGAAAGGAACCTTGCGCTGGGTGAAGAGTAAACCGGCCCAGCATGCTGGGACACTGGTTTAAGGCCTTGCTAAGCATCTGGCAGAACAGTTTGCTGTTGTGTTGATAGATCCGCCGCATGCGCGCGGTGTGCGAGCGATAACGGCCAGAAGTAAGAAAGCTCGCCACGGCGGTTTGCATCAGATTCAGGCTGCCCATGCTATCGCACAGCAGATGTTTTTCAATCGCTTGGCGATAGCGCCCAGACAATACCCAGCCAATACGCAAACGTGAGTCCAAGGTTTTCGACAGCGAGTTGACGTAAATCACCCGATCTTGGCTATCCAGTGACTTGAGCGTTGGCTGCGGGGCTTCGAAGCTCAGCGCGCCGAACACGTCGTCTTCAATAATGGGTATGTCGGCTGAAATCGTCAGCAATTGCTGCCTTTTCTCCAGCGTCATGGTTGCGCCAGTCGGATTGGTGAAATTGGGCGTGACTAAAATCACCTTGATCGGCCATTGGCTCAGTGCCAGAGCGAGCGCATCAATCTCCATTCCGCTTCTCGGACAACTGGGGATTTCAAGCACTTTGAGACCTAACGATTCCAGCAGCAGCAAGGTGCCGAAATAACAAGGCGATTCCACGGCGACGATATCGCCGGGCTTGGTGGTGGCACGCAGTGCGAGACTGATGGCTTGTTGTGCGCCATGGGTGACAATTAGATCATCGACGGAGGCGGGCACGCCCAGATCCGCCGTTAACTTTGCCAGTTGTTTAATCAGCAGTTTATCGCCTGGCGGCAATTGGTAGTGGCTGGGGAAGTGGTTTTGCATCCGGCTATGGCGTCCGATTTCGGCGTAGAGGCTTTTGATCGCGGGCGCTTCGATATTGGGGTGCGCGGAGCCTGTCGGCAGCCGCTCCCGTTGTTCGGGGTAGCTGAGGATCTCTCGGCACACCGAAAGCAGATCCACGTCGGCAGGAGCGCAGCATGTTTGTGTTCGCTCATTTTGTTGCTCTTTGACGCGAAACCCGGAGCGATGTTGCGCATAGACCAGCCCTTGTGCTTCCAGCTCCTGATAGGCGCGGATCACGGTATTCTTACTTACACCAAGCGTTTGTTGCAGCTCGCGTATCGACGGAAGTCGGTCTTCTGCTTGATACTGCCCGGTGGCGATTCGCTGCTTAAGATGCTGCTCGACCTGCAAATATTTATTTTCGTTCATACTGCTTTGAGAAACTGTACCCATAAAAATGGCCTTGTCTGTCTCTTATCTCTTTATCTGTACCCGACTAAAGTAACCCAAAATAGTAAAACAAGACGAGAGAAAGTAACCATGTTGCTGAGATTGATCCCATTTATGTTTGTGGTGTTGTGGGCCTCTGGCTTTGTTGGCGCGAGATTGGGCTTGCAGTACGCAGAGCCAGCAACGCTACTGTCGATTCGTATGGCGGCCAACGTCGTGCTGTTTTTGCTGCTGGTGGCACTGCTTCGGCGCAGAATGCCCACCGGAGCGGGGCTTTGGCATTCTTGTGTGGTTGGCATCTTGATCCACGGTTTCTATCTTGGTGGCACCTATCTGGCGATTTCGTTGGGTATGCCAGCTGGGTTGAGTTCGCTTTTGGTGGGCATTCAGCCGATTTTGACGGCGGTAATACTGCTGTTAACCCTGCAAGAGCGCTTTCGCAGCTCTCAATGGTTGGGGTTAGTACTCGGCTTTATGGCTATCAGTTTGGTGTTGTCGGGCAAAATGGACTGGCAATCGGAGCAATATAAATGGCAAGCGGTGACGCTGTGTTTGATGTCATTGGTGGGCATTACCCTCGGCACCTTATACCAAAAGCGCTTTTGCCATGGGGTGGATATGATTGGCGGTGCGACGGTGCAGTATATGGCGGCGATGCTGCTATTTTTGCCTTACGCGCTGCGTTTTGAAACGATGCAGGTGCAGTGGACTGGCGAGTTTATTTTCGCCCTCATTTGGCTGGTGGTGGTGCTCTCTTGCGTGGCGATTTTGCTTTTACTTTATATGGTGAGAAATGGTGCGGCGTCGAGTGTGGCGTCGGTGTTTTACCTTGTGCCACCGATGACGGCGTTGCAAGCGTGGCTGATGTTCGGTGAATCGTTTGATATCAATGGTGTCGCTGGTTTTGTTTTGGCCGCAGTGGCGGTGTTCTTGGTGGTACGCAAGCCTAAAATAGCGCCGTTAGACGAAACCGCCCTCGTGGCTGCCTCTACCGTGAAATCGTGACGGCAAACTGAGGCGTTATTGATTTAGCGAATGCCGCTGATAGACGTTGCTGGGATCTTAACCTATTTTTTAGGTAGCTTTCGGCAAAAAAACAGGTGGAATATGGGCGTCTTACATCGCGGCTTTTGTCTTTTAGGAATTGTCCTCACGGCATTCGCCTCCGCATCTTCTTTTGCTCAGGTCACCTCGCTTGAGGATCTTGCTTTCTATTCAGAAGTCTACCCGCCGGCGAACTTCATTAAAGATGATGTTCCTGCTGGCTACTCGGTCGACATTCTTATTGAAGCGGCAAAATTACAAGGTGTGCAGATCACCCCTCAGCAGATAGTCATTCAGCCTTGGGCTCGCTCTTATCGAGCGACCTTGACCAACAATGATGCGGTGCTATTTTCTACCACGCGCACCGAGCATCGTGAGTCGCTTTTTAAGTGGGTAGGGCCAATTAGCGATATTAAAGCGGTGGTGTTGGCTCGAGTCGATTCCGGTATTGTCATCAAGGACCCGATTGACATGGCGAACTATCGCATCGGCGTGATTCGAGACGATGTCGGGGAACAAATGTTGCTGGAGCTGGGCGTGCCGCGTGAAGCGATGCAAGAAGCAAATTACGTCACCCAATTGGCTGAGCAATTGATGAAAAAGCGCATTGATCTGCTTGCTTACGATGAAAATGCGGCACTCTGGTGGACTGGCCAAGCCGGGCTCGATCCCAAGATG
Source organism: Vibrio navarrensis (assembly GCF_015767675.1). NCBI lineage: Bacteria > Pseudomonadati > Pseudomonadota > Gammaproteobacteria > Vibrionales > Vibrionaceae > Vibrio > Vibrio navarrensis. The sequence goes on from NZ_CP065218.1 coordinate 1,041,363, forward strand.
TTTAAGGTGGTTTACATCCTTAAAAAAGGTGAACTCTACTTTGCTTTTAATAAGCATGTGCCTCAGAAGGTCGTAGAACAATTGCAGATGGGGATTGATCGGTTGAAAAGCGAGAAAAATGCCGAGGGTATTTCTTTACATCAAGCGATTATGAATCGCTATCGCTAAGCATCTTCCCCATGCAAGTGGCCTGTATGGGGAAGACTGTCCGATTAGTTGCCCCAAATTGCGCTGACAAACTCCGGATGATCGATAAATGGATTGCGGTTGCCTTGAAACTCAAACACCGCTTGGTTGCGCTCTCTCTCCTTTTGACTCACCGGATCCGCACTATGCCAACGTTTGAGCATATTCAGTATCCAAGGTTCAAATACGGTGCTGTTGGTGCCGTCAAGAATTGCGTCGGAGTTGCTGGTATTGCCTTCCCAATTGGCGATGGCATTTTCGTAGCGGGTTGCCATGTAGAAGTAAGCGCGAGCAAAATCCCCTTTGAACTCGTCAATGGGCTCAAATACGGTGCCGTTGTAGCCTAACGTCGCTGAAGCCGTGCCCAGTTTCGATCCATTGCCGGATACATAACTGGCGCTACCCACTTCACCAAATGGCCAATTGCTGCGCTTGGCATTGACATAACCGTCGGTGGCGAAAATGTGGTGACCATCGGAGTTCATTGGCTCAATGGTGCCGCCAAACCAGCTTTTCGGGAAAGAGTGCTCACGGTTGTAGCAATCGCCTTCTTTGCTGTACTGGCCGCACTGGTCCGTCACTTTAGTAAACTGAGCTCCGTCAGCACCCGCAGGTTTTTCCGAGTACATATCAAGGATGGAACCGTCCTGCTCATAGTAGAGATCCAAATCGGCGACTTTCGCTAGGTTCCAAATTGCGTTGTAGCCTTGGCTGTTGTGATTGGTGATGATGTTGTAGAGCGCGGTTTTCAGTGCAAAGCCGGTTTTGCCCTCAGCGGCTTTGTAATATTCGCCGAGCACCGGTGGCTCAGTAGGATCCGTTGGCGTACTGCTGCCTAAAGTAAAGGTGGTTGCTTGACTTTTGCCAAACTCAGCGCCAGAGGCAAGCGTGGCGCCGTTGGCGACAAGGCTGTAAGAGCCATTCCCAACGCTGCAGCAGATGCCGTCTCCGTAGGTATCATTGATTTCAAACGTATATTCGCCATCGGCGAGGCACATTTCCACTGTGTTGCTGGAGGAATTGTCATAGCCAGAACCAGAAAACAAGCTGCTACCTGATTTGTCTTTGAGCAACCAACTGGTTTCACTAGCGTATTGGTCGGTGATTAAGGTCAGAGTCGCGGTAGTATTGGCGCAACTGGTTGGTTCTGTCGGAGTGGTGGCGGTCTCTGTCGGCTGAAAATTGTCGATATAAACGGTTTCAGAGCCGTCAAAACCCGTCATGTCATAAAAACGCAGACCGACAGCAATCTCTTTGCTCGCTGTCGCGGTGTAAGCAAAGGTGAGATCTTGCCATTGGTTCACGAGGCCGTTATTGGAATAGCCCTGATAGCCGTCCACGATCAAGCGTGCTTTTACTTTGCCTTCAGTGTGATAAAGCGACACGGAAAACTGGTAAGTTTTGCCCTGTTCCACCTGCACAAGCTGAGTGAAATCGGTCTCTGATTGGGTTCCAGTATTGACTGCAATGGCTGCAGCGAGCTTTCCGCTTTTAAACACTGAATTGCTTTGGCTCAGCGCAATACCGGAATCAATGGTTGTCCATCCGTTTGGTGTGTTGTTGGTCCAACTTTCAAAGTCACCATTGGTGACTTGTGCGTACGCTGCGCTGGTGGAGAGCAGAGTCAGTGCACTTAGAGTCATTATTCTATTTAGCATATAACCTTCTGTTTAATGATATAAAAATCAATTAAGGATAAAGTTTCATCGCAACAGGAAAGTTAACAAAGGTCGCAATTTGGCATTACAAAACCATTACTTTCATGAATATGTTTGAATTTGGTCACGAAATAAACAGGAAGCCGATTTCGTTAATCAGAGGGGGTGAAAGGTTAGCCAAATATAAAAAAGGGATGCTGATAACAGCATCCCAAACTAGCAGGGTGAGACACCCAGCTTATGTCGCTGAGCTGGCGTTACTCAGCACATTTGGACGCCATTACTTTGAGTGGCGTACCTTGTTGGTCAAATTGCAAACTCCAAACGTAGCGGCCCTCCGCCATGATGGTCACCGCGGTATCTTTACCATAGCCGCCTTTAATCAATGGGTTATCTTGGCCTAATTTCAGACTCAGCCCTTTGGCGGTGAACTGAGGAGTCCAGGTTTTAGCGGCATACTGCATACGGTAGCTGCCCGGTTTTTCGTTGGTCACCACTTGGTAAACGCCGTCGCCTTTGTACTCAAACTGGCGATGATCTTGGTGCTGCCAAGCCGAATCGCTGAAATCGCCAACCACGTAGAGTTTTTTGCGGATAGGTCCACTCTCATCGAGCGTTGGGTTATTGCACTGCGCCATGAAGCCTTCACCGATGCCACTGGCCATCGCCGCTTTGGCAACTTTAGGGCCAACTGCCGAAGGTTGATTGATCTTGAGGAAGCGTGCTTCAAGTGGGTTGAGCGAGACCAGATATTGCCCGTCGATCAGTTTGATCTCCTCACCGGTCAACAGATCGGTCAAGCTGCCCGTTGATCCCACTTTTTCATCGCTCAGTTGCAAATATTGCAGCCCTTTGCCGAGATTCGCCACGTAGAGAATTGATTCGTCAGCCGTGCTTTTATGATCCGCGTAGACTTTGTTGTCAGCCAGAACATTGACCCGCTTGCCTTTGGCAAGGGCCGGATGGTTGCTACGCAGCGTCATTAGTTTTTGCACGTACTGTTTGAGGTCTTGCTCGTTGGCATTCAACGTCGCCGTTACGCCTTCCACTTTGCCGCTGGAGCGAGCAACGTGATCGTCACATAAGCCTTTAACCGCGCAATCTTGTTCTACTTTTGCGGCGAAATTATCGACCTGATCGCCAATCTCATCGCCGTAGTAGAGGGTGATTGGCCCAGTGTAAGCCGCTTGGAAAGCGAAGACCGCTTTGTGGCGCAGCCAGTATTCAGCATCTTGTGGCTCGGCGATGTTGCCGCGCTGCAAGAGATCGCCAAAGCGGACTAAGTCATGGTTGCCGATCATCAGGTTCGGCTGAGCATGGCTTGGATAAAGCGCATGTAAGTCCATACCTTCTGCCAGCCATTCGCCCGATTTACCGCCTACGCCCGCCTCATTCACCGCAAAGGTTTCGACTAGGCGATAGCGTACCGGGAAGTCAAAAGCGGAGCAGAGTGCGGGATTTTCTCCGCTACCATAGCCAGTTTCGGTGATGCGGTTTTCACCCGCCCAAATCTCGGCCACCATGTAGCCCAGTGGGTTGACGTTTTCCCCTTTGTTATTGGTGTAAGTGACACTTTTTGAGGCATCATCTACGGCTTTGCGGATCTCCACCCAGGCCTCTGTCGGCACTTGGTACGCTTGGTCTAGGCGCCAACCGTCAATCTTGAGTTCTTTGACCCAAAATTGTGCTACTTCCTGATAGAACGCGAGGCTTTCAGGGTAGTCTACTGGGTTGTTGCCTCCAGCCGGAAGCTTGCCTGTCGGTGAGGCGACCACGTTGCCTTTGTGGTGACCAAACACGCCATCAAAGAAGACGTATAAGCCGCGTGCGTGGGCTTCTTCGACCAATCGGCGTGCGTCGTCCATGGTGCCAAAACGTGGGTCTATTTCAAAATAGTTGGTGGCAAAATAACCGGTGGCGTCAAGGCGATCTGCCCAGTGATCTTGCCCCGCTTTTGGTACGGAGTTAAAGATTGGTGTGAGCCAAATGCCGTTCATCCCCAACGATTGGATGTAATCAAGCGAGTCAATGATGCCCTGAATATCGCCCATATGGTGGCTGGTGCCGTAGCCAGTGCCGTGGCCAATTTGCTCGTTGCCGTTGACAAAGCTCTCCACCATGACTTGGTAGATACGCAGATCGTCCGCTTTATCCGTCGCGGCGACATCGCATTGGTAGGCGTTGGTGCTGGGCAGTTTCTCGACATTGGAGGATGAGTTACAACCGGCCAGCAAGGCGGTGGCAACCGCCAATGAAAGTGTGGTGAGTACCTGTTTCACGTTAATTTCCTTATTAGAGTTTTGCGCAAATTATTGATGAAGAATTCATCAATAAAATCAGCCTTTTTACTCAGTCAGCAGGGAGGAGGAGGGAGGATGAGAGATCGTAATCACAGCCACTTAGCGATTTATCCCTACCGAGATTGTGGCGGATCACAGATTGTTGAGTAAAAAGTAAAAACGCCATCGAAAGTCGATGGCGTTTTTGTGAGGGTGAGCAAATTTGTTTTTTCAGGCTGTCAGATGACGGGTTGGGCGTTAGTGAGCGGCGTCAGCGCTGTACCAATTATATTTGTACGCCATCGAACCTAACAAAGCATGAGCTTTGGCTCGTTCAATATCCTCTGGGGTAGCGTCTTTGGGCGTGAGCGTTTTATCGGCAAAGTTGTATTGGTAAGTCGACACTTTTTCGCCCGGTGAGAACACCACCAAACTATCACGAGTGAGATAGCCAAAGTTTTTATCAAACTGCATCATGGCTCGTTCATCTTCACGCGCGAGAGGCTTAGTTAAATCTCGACCGATCATCGGTGTCGTCGCATCCACTCCAATCAAAGAGAGTAAGGTTGGTGGCATATCTAAGTTATTCGCCAAGCGATCGTCTTCTCTCGGAGCTATGTCTTTACCCAGAATCAACGCCGGGATATGGAAATGCTCCACGGGAACGAGCTGTGAACCGTACACGCGTGCATCGTGATCGGCGATGATGATGAACACGGTGTTATCCCAGTAGTCTGATTTTTTCGCTTTATCGAAGAAAGTGCCGAGTGCGTAATCTGAGTATTTCACCGTATTGTTGCGCGTATTGAACTGGGCATCATACGGCTCAATCTTACCAGCGGGATACTCAAACGGGCTGTGGTTGCTCGAGGTAAAGACTAAGCTGAAGAAAGGTTTACCTTGTTGATTGAGCCGAGTGAACTCTTGATCCGCTTTGGTGTAGAGATCTTCATCACTCACCCCCCAAGAGCCTTTGAACTCAGGGTTATCATATTGAGGCTCATCGACAATCTGTTCAAAGCCATTGCCGAGGAAAAAGCTTTTCATGTTATCGAAGTGCGC